>JAABTX010000064.1 GCA_011389655.1 Thioalkalivibrio sp. | reverse complement strand
CCGTGGAAGCGTGCTTCCGGTGACGCTGGGGCGCGGGGACCTGTGCGCCGAGCTGGCCGATGGGCGGATCCTGCAGGGGGAGGCGGCGATCGACCAGCGAGCTGCGCCCCTGCCGCGAATCGAACGGGTGTTCCTGGATCATCAGGTCGAGGCAAATCCCAGGGCCCTGCATGCGATCGAGGAGGCGGACGCGATCGTGATCGGGCCGGGCGATCTGTACACCAGCATCCTGCCGGTCTTCCTGGTCGACGGGATGGCCGAGGCCCTCGCCGCATCCTCCGCCACGAGGATCTTCGTGTGCAACCTGATGACAAAATGCGGGGAGACCGATGGCTTCAGGGCGTCCGATTTCCTGCGCGAATTCGAGCGCTACGCCGGCCCTGGTCGCCTGGACTGGGCGATCGTCAATACCACCAATCCCCGCGGGGCCGTGCAGGCCGCCTACGATCACGAGGGCGCGACCGTGGTCGAACCCGATATCGAGACGGTCGAGCGGCATGTGAACGGGCTCTTCACCTCCTCGCTCGCCACCCGGGACCTGCCGATTCGTCACGATTCCCTGGCGCTGGCCGATGCGGTGATGCGCATCGTTCAGACCGGTCGGGTCGAGCGGCAGCGCTCATCCCCGGTACAGGCCGCCGTCAACGGCTAGTGGGCGGGCGGCGATCGGGCGCCGATCCGGCCGAATCGGCCGTGCACCCTTGTCGAAGCCCGGAAACACGAAGGGCCAGCCCTGCCGGCCTGGCCCGTCTTGTCGATGGCGCGCCCGAGAGGATTCGAACCTCTGACCTCTGCCTCCGGAGGGCAGCGCTCTATCCAGCTGAGCTACGGGCGCATTGCAGCAGAACATGATACGGCCCACGCCCGGGACCGTCCAGTGATTCGCGCCGTGACGGCCACAGTGGCAGTTATGGCCTGGGGGTAGGGGATGCCCTATACTCGGCCCCCGGTCTGCGCTGCGTGCTCGGTCTGACTGAGCGAAGGCCCCGGCCGGGGAGAATTGCGGAGGAAGAAAGTGGCTGAGCAAGAGTTCAAGATCGATACCGGCAACAAGATCTTCATGGGTCTCTCCGTCGTCGTGTTGGTGGCGGCGGTGGCCTTTCTGGTGTACCACCTCCTGAACTTCGCCGGGCAGCTGGCGCTGGGCGAGCGCGATCCGGTCGTCACCGAGGCCGTGGAGCAACGGATCGCCCCGGTTGGCCGGGTCGAGGTCGCGGCCGTCGACCCCGATGCCGCTGCCGGCGAGCCGCAGCCGCCGGCTGAGGTGTACCAGTCCGTCTGCGCCGCCTGCCACGGCACCGGGGCCGCGGGCGCGCCGGTGCTCGACGATACCGACGAGTGGACACAGCGCCTCGACGAGAAAGGCCTCGATACGCTCGTCTCCCACGCCATCAACGGCTTCCAGGGGATGCCGGCCCGAGGGGGCAACCCGAATCTGACCGATGAGGAGGTCACCGGCACGGTCGAGTACATGCTGGCCGAGGCCGGGCTCGAGATGGACGATGCTGAGACGGTGGCCGCCGCGGACGAGGCGGCGGCGGATGCAGAGCCTGCTACGGTGGCCGGCGATGTCGATGCCGGCAGGGACCGTTATGCAACCTGCATCAGCTGCCACGGCGCCGAGGGTGAGGGTTCGGGCATCTTCCCGAAGATCTCCGGCCGGAGCGCCGACTACATCGCCGACCGTCTGACTACCTATCGCTCGGGAGAGGAAGTCGGTCCGAATTCGGCGCTGATGATGCCGCAGGCGACGGGACTGTCCGACGAGGCGATTGCCGATCTGGCCGCGTACATCGCCTCGCTCTGAGGCCTTCGCCTAGTCAAGGCGCCAGCGGTCGAGCGCGCGGAAGCCGAGCGCCTCTGTGAGATGTGCAGTCGCGATGTCGGTGCTGCCGGCGAGATCCGCGATGCTTCGTGCCACCCGCAGGATGCGGTGGTAGGCGCGGGCCGACAGCCGGAATCGCTCCACCGCGCGTTCCAGCAGCTCCCGGTCCGCGTCGCCGAGCGGGGCGTGGATGTCCAATTCGCGTCCCCCGAGGAGACTGTTCATCCTGCCCTGGCGCGCCTGCTGCATCCGGTGGGCCGAGACGACGCGCGCTCCGACCGTGCCCGAGTCCTCGTCCTGTCCCGGGACCGGCACCAGTTCCGTGGTCGGCAGCCGCGGCACCTCCACCGCGATGTCGATGCGGTCGACCAGCGGAGCGGACAGGCGGCGCCGGTGGCGCATGCGCTGCTCCGGCGTGCACTGGCAGCGTTCGCCCAGATCGCAGTCAAAGCCCTGCGGACATGGGTTCATCGCGCCGACCAGCTGGAAGCGCGCCGGGTATTCCGCCTGGCGCGCGGCGCGCGCGATGTGGATCACGCCGGTCTCCAGCGGCTCGCGCAGCACGTCGAGCACCCGGCGGTCGAACTCCGTGAGCTCGTCGAGGAAGAGCACGCCGTTGTGCGCCAGCGAGATCTCGCCGGGCCGGGGGTTGGAGCCGCCGCCGACCAGCGCGACGCCCGAGGCGGTGTGGTGCGGTGAACGGAAGGGCCGGCAGCGCCAGTTGCGGCGCAGGTGGTCGGAACCGCGCAGACTGTGGATCGCTGCCGTCTCCAGCGCCTCCGCGTCGGTCATCGGCGGCAGGATGCCGGGGATGCGCGCGGCGAGCATGGACTTCCCGCTGCCCGGCGGGCCGATCATCAGCAGGTGGTGCGCGCCCGCGGCGGCGATCTCCAGTGCGCGACGCGCCTGCCGCTGACCCCGCACGTCGGCGAGGTCCGGGAAGGCGAGCGGCTGCGGTTCCGGGGGCGCGGCGGGCTCGAGTTCGGCCCGGCCGTGCAGTGCCGCGCAGACCTCGAGCAGGTGGTCGGCCATTGCCACGTCGGCGCCCGCTGCCAGGGCGGCCTCGGGGCCGTCCTCACGGCCGAGCACCAGCTGGTGCCCGCTGTCGCGCGCCGCCAGGCTGGCGGGAAGAGCGCTCCCGACCGCGCGCAGGCGCCCGTCGAGCCCGAGTTCGCCGAGGAACTCGCGACCCGGCAACGCGGTGTGCGGCAGCTGCTCGCTGGCGGCGAGGATGCCCAGCGCGATACCCAGATCGAAGCGCCCGCCGTCCTTGGGAAGGTCCGCCGGTGCGAGGTTCACGGTGATGCGGCGCCGCGGGAACTCGAAGCCGCTGGTCTGGATCGCGGCGCGGACCCGGTCGCGGCTCTCGCGCACCGCCGCCTCGGGCAGGCCGACGATCTGGAAGCTCGGCAGTCCGTTCGCGAGGTGGGTCTCGATCCGGACCAGCGGTGCGCGGATGCCGTCGACGGCGCGCGCGTTGATCATGGCGATGGGCATCCTTGCCGCTCCTTCTGTTGCTGTCTGCTGCTCCTTCGCGCTCCGGGGAAGGGCGGGATGAGCCTGTGGCCCAGTCGCCCCCCTCACACCAACCCTCTCCCTCCGGGGAGAGGGAGTTCAGGTGATGTCGGAGCCCTCGCGGTCGGGCGTGGCGGGACTGCCTTCCAGTGCCGCCACGCGGGCCTCGAGGTCGCGCAGCCGGGCGCGGGTGCGCTCGAGCAGCGCGACCTGTACCTCGAAGTCCTCGCGGGTTACGAGGTCCATGCGTTCGAAGCCCTGGTTCAGGGTGGAACGTACCTGCCGTTCCACGTCCTTCCGCAGCGCGCGCACCGGCTCCGGCAGGCTCTCCGTGATGCGGCGGGCAAGGTCGTCGAAGCTCTTGGAATCGATCATCGTCTTCTCCCGGAATGATCCGTGCGCATCAGCATAACGCAGCCGGGCCGGTTGCCGCGCTACTGGGAGGTCGAGCGGCCGCCGTCCACCGGAATCACCTGCCCGGTGATGTAGGTCGCCTCGCGCAGCAGAAACAGCACGGTGCGGGCGATGTCGGCAGGGCGCCCCTGACGCTTCAGCGCGGTGCGCTCGACCATCTCGTGGTGGCTGTACATGTTCGCCTCGGACTCGGGCATCAGGATCGCGCCCGGCGCGACGCCGTTCACCCGGACCTCCGGACCGAGGTCGCGCGCGAAGGCCTGGGTCAGCGCCCAGAGGCCGGCCTTTGCCGCGGAGTAGAGCGGATAGCCCTTCAGTGGCCGCTGCGCATGGATGTCGACGATGTTGACCACGGCGCCGCCGGTCGCGCGCAGTGCCGGCGCGCAGGCCTGCGTCAGGAACAGCGGCGCCTTCAGGTTCGATCCCATCAGGTCCTCCCACTGCTCGCCCGTGATCTCGCCGATCGGCGTCGGATAGAAGGTCGAGGCGTTGTTGACCAGATAGTCAAGGTGCCCGTAGGCCGCGGCCGCGCGCTCCCCGAGGTCCTCGAGCGCGCGCGGATCCAGCAGATCCGCCTGCAGCAGGAGCGCGCTGTCTGCACGCTGCGCGTTCAGTTCTGCCGCGAGGGTGGCGGCGGCCTCCCTTGAGCCGCGATAATGCAGCAGCACGTTGACACCCGCACGGTGCAGGGTCCGCGCAATCTCCGCGCCGATCCTGCGCGCCGCGCCCGTGATCAACGCCACTTCACGACCCGGGCCATCGCCGGCCACGGCGTTGCTCTGCGCCAATTGGGTCTCTCCGGTTCAGGCTGATGGTCGAGGCTTCGGAATCTAGCACAGCACCCCCCACGGGTCCCGGTCCCGCCCCCGAACCGGAGGCAATGGCGCTGTCATCGGAACTGCTGGCGCGTATTCATGCGGAGATCGCCGCAGGCGGCGGGTTCCTGCCGTTCGCGAGCTACATGGAGCGGGTGCTCTACGCGCCCGGGCTTGGCTACTATGTGAACGGGCTGCGCAAGATCGGGGCCGACGGCGATTTCGTGACCGCGCCCGAGCTCTCGCCGCTGTTCGGGGCTACCCTCGCGCGGTGGTTTGCACCGGTGCTGGACCGCGAGGGCCTGGAGATCCTCGAGTTCGGTGCCGGCAGCGGGCGGCTCGCGGCGGACGTGATCATGGGCCTGGAGGACGCGGGCGTGTCCCTGAAGCGCTACCGTATCCTCGAGGTCAGTCCCGATCTGCGCCAGCGGCAGCAGGCGTTCCTCGTCAACCGGCTGGGGTCGGAGCGGATGCTGCGCGTGGAATGGCTGGACCGCTTGCCGGAGGAGCCCGTGCGCGCGCTGGTGCTCGCGAACGAGGTGCTGGACGCGATGCCGGTGGAGGTCTTCGCGTGGCGGGACGGGAGGGTCTGGCAGCGGGGCGTGGGCACCGCGGAAGCGGGTCTCGTCTTTACGGATCGGCCGGCGCCGTCAGTGCTCGATGCCGCGGTGCGTGAACTGCAGGACGCCTGCGGACCGTGGCCCCAGGGTTATGTGTCCGAGTGGCGGCCGGCCGTCGGGCCCTGGTTGCGCGCGGTGGCCGCGCGGCTGGAGCAGGGTATCATCTGGATCGGCGATTACGGCTATCCGCGCCGGGCCTTCTACGCGCCGGAACGGGTCACCGGCACGCTGGTGGGCTATTACCGGCAGCAGCTGGTCCTCGACCCGCTGGCCTCGCCGGGCCTGATGGACCTGACCGCAAGCGTGGATTTCACCGGCGTCGCGGAGGGCGCGGCGGCGGCCGGGCTCGATGTGCTTGCCTACGCCGGACAGGGGGAATTCCTGCTCGGCGCCGGCCTGCCGGCCCTGTTCGAACAGTCGGTCGCGGGCAAGGACGACCCGAGGGAGATCATGCAGTTGGCCCAGCAGGTCCGCATGCTGACCCTGCCCGGGGAGATGGGGGAGCGATTCCAGGTGATGGTGCTGGGGCGCGAATGTGAGCTGCCGCCGTGTACGTTTCCGGACCGGCGCGAACGGTTGTGAAGCAGAAGGATGGGGTTAACTGTCATGGCGATCCACGCCAGCGCGAAGGATGAAAGCCCAGGCGTCGCATGGAGTGCGGCGGCTGGCCGCCGCTTTGCCCTGCGGGAGGCTCGCCTCCTGCCGCGGAAGCAAGCTCAAGCGCGTGCGCGTGAAAGCGGGAGCAAGCTCCCGCACTCCACAGCGCCAGCGCGAAGGATGAAAGCCCAGGCGTCGTATGGAGTGCGGCGGCTGGCCGCCGCTTTGCCCTGCAGGAGGCTCGCCTCCTGCCGCGTAAGCAAGCTCAAGCGCGTGAAAGCCGGAGCAAGCTCCCGCACTCCACAGCGCCAAGCCGGCGCAACAGAGCGCAGACCGTCCAGCCAGTGGCCGGCCTCGAAGGCGATCGTTGACGCCAGCGCGTCTCTCGACTCAAGCGCCAATTTGTCCCGACTGCAGGCATGCTCGTGCTCGGCGTAGTGAGAAAATCGAAGGGAGAAACGGATGGACTGGTTGCAGGTGTGGGTGCTGGCGCTGGTGCAGGGCCTCACGGAGTTCCTGCCGATCTCGAGTGCGGCGCACCTGATCCTGGTGCCGGTGCTGACGGCCTGGGAGGACCAGGGACTGGCCTTCGACGTGGCGATCCACGTCGGTACGCTGGTCGCGATCGTGGTCTACTTCCGGCACGAGGTGGCTGTTGTCACACGCGCCTGGGTCCGGCAGGTGGGCGGCAACGGCGCGACACCCGAGTCGATGCTCGCCTGGGCGGTGATCTTCGGTACGCTGCCGGCGGCGCTCGCGGGACTGATCTTCGCGGGGGTGATCGAGGCGCACCTGCGTTCGCCGCTGGTGATCGCGACCACCACCATCGGCTTCGCGCTGCTGCTGTGGCTGGCCGACTGGCGCGGCCGCGGCAGCCGCGACGAGTTCGGCATCCGCTGGCGCGACATCCTGATCGTGGGCGGCGCGCAGGCGCTGGCGCTGATCCCCGGGACGTCCCGCTCCGGGATCACGATGACCGCGGCGCTGCTGCTCGGCTTCTCCCGTCGGGCGGCGGCGCGCTATTCCTTCCTGCTGGCGATCCCGATCATCGCGCTTGCCGGCGGCTACCAGACATTGCAGCTGGTGCAGGCGCCGCCGGACACGGTGAACTGGCTGCAGATCGGAATCGGGGCCATCGTCTCCGGGGTGGCGGCCTGGCTCAGCGTGCACTGGTTCCTGAAGCTGATCGAACGGATCGGAATGCTGCCCTTCGTGGTCTACCGGTTGATCCTTGGCGTCATTCTGCTGTGGATCTTTCTGTAACGAGAAAATCGGGCCACGTAAGAACACGGATGGACAGGGAAGAAAGGATTAAAGGTCTGATAAATGGCTGTTTTTCTTCTTCGGTCCGGGTGTTTCCGTGTTCTTCCGTGGCTCATTCGCATTCTTCGGGGTGGCCCGGGGCGATGAAGCTGGATTGGGAATCTGGATTGGAGTGAGATGTGAGTTTGCGCGTACTGGGAATCGAGACCTCCTGTGACGAGACCGGAGTCGCGATCGTCGATGCCGAAGCGGGGCTGATCGCGCACCGGCTGCACAGCCAGGTGGATCTGCACGCGGTGTACGGGGGCGTGGTGCCGGAGCTGGCGTCGCGCGACCACGTGCGGCGGATCCTGCCGCTGCTGCGCGAGGTGCTGGACGAGGCCGAAATGGAGGGTACGGAGCTCTCCGCGGTGGCCTACACCGCCGGTCCCGGCCTGCTCGGCGCGCTGCTCACCGGCGCGTCGGTGGCCCGGTCGCTGGCCTATGGCTGGGGCATTCCCGCGCTGGCGGTGCATCACCTCGAGGGGCACCTGCTGGCGCCGCTGCTGGACGACGCCTCGCTCAGCTTCCCGTTCCTGGTGCTGCTGGTCTCCGGCGGGCACACCCAGCTCATTCACGCCCGCGGCCTGGGCGACTACGAGTTACTGGGCGAGAGCATCGACGATGCCGCCGGGGAGGCCTTCGACAAGACCGCGAAGCTGCTCGGCCTGGGCTATCCGGGCGGGCCGGCGCTGTCTCGGCTCGCGGAGACCGGAGACGCCGGTGGCCTCCGGCTGCCACGGCCGATGCTGGACCGCCCGGGGCTGGACATGAGCTTCTCGGGCCTGAAGACGGCGGTGCTGACCGCGGTGCAGAAGGGAAGTTATGCCCCGGCGGCGATCGCCCGTGCCTTCGAGGAGGCGGTCAGCGATACCCTGGTCGAGAAGACCCGCCGGGCGCTGGAGGCCAGCGGCGCTCCCGCGCTGGTGGTCGCGGGCGGGGTCGCCGCCAACCGGCGCCTGCGGGCCGGCCTCAACGCGATGGGCGCGGCGCAGGGGGTGCCGGTCTTCTTCCCGCGCCCGGCATTCTGCACCGACAACGGCGCGATGATCGCGCTGGCCGGTCTGCGCCGCCTCCAGGCCGGCGCGGTCGATGAGGGTCTGGCGATCCGGGCCCGCGCCCGATGGCCGCTCGCGGAACTGCGGCTGGAAGAGGCGGCGGCCGGGCCGATCGGCTGAGAATCGCGCGTGGGAGCGGTTTCGTGGGAGCGGCTTCGTGGGAGCGGCTTCCAGCCGCGATTCCCAGCGACCGTGTAGTGGTAGCCTCGTGGGAGCGGACTCGTGGGAGCGGCTTCCAGCCGCGATCCCTTAGCCAGGCCCGATCGCGGCCGGAGGCCGCTCCCACGAGGGGCATCGCGGCCGGAGGCAGGGGCCATCGCGGCCGGAGGCCGCTCCCACGACCCTGGCTCAGGCGGCTGGCTTCTTCTCGCCGATGCGGGGCTCGGTGCCTCGCATCAGGCGCTGGATGTTGTCGTAGTGACGGGCGTAGAGGAATACCACCATCACGCAGATCGCAGTGACCAGCCAGGGGTCTGGCTGGATCAGGGCGACGTAGAGCGGGGTGGCCAGCGCGGCGATCAGGGCGGCCAGGGAAGAGTACCGGAAGATCGCCGCCGCCAGCAGCCAGGTGAGGACCACCAGCGCCCCCATCGGCGGGCTGATGGCCAGGGTCACGCCCAGCGCGGTCGCGACGCCCTTGCCGCCCCGGAAGCGGAAATAAAGCGGGTACAGGTGTCCCAGGAACGCGGCTAGTCCGACCAGGCCGACCATCCAGCCCGGGTCGTCGGGGCCCAGTTGCATTACGATGAACACCGGCAGCCAGCCCTTCGCGACATCGCCGAGCAGGGTCAGCGCCGCCCCGGTCTTGCTGCCGGCGCGGAGCACGTTGGTCGCGCCGGGGTTGCCGGAGCCGAGGCCGCGCGGGTCCGGGAGGCCGAGCATCCGGCTGACGACAATAGCCGACGAGATCGAGCCCAGCAGGTAGGCCACCAGTACGCTTATGATGATCAGCCCCATGCCCGTGTTTCCAATGCCCCGGCGATCGAAGATGCGCCATGATACGCAACCTGACGCCTCCGCTTCATCCGGGCCGCGGCCGAGGGCGGGATTGCCGCGCCCCCACCCCAGCCCTCTCCCGCAAGCGGGGGAGGGAGGCGGTCGTGGTCAGGAGGGTTCCGGGCCGACCGCGGTGCTGATCCACGGCTGGGGCTTCGACCCGGGGATCTGGCAGCCGCTATGCGAGGCCCTCGGTCCCCGGCAGGTGGTGCTGCCGGCGCTGCCGGGTCACGGCGGGCGCGGGGATGGGGAGCGGCTCGCCGACCCCTCAGCAGCCGCCCGCGCGGTCGAGGAGCAGCTGCCGGCGGACCTGGTCGAACCGGTGTGGATCGGCTGGTCGCTCGGCGGGCTCGTGGCGCTGGCACTGGCGGCGCGCTGGCGCGGTCCGCAACGGCTGGTGCTGGTCAGCGCAACGCCGCGCTTCACCGTCGCCGATCAGTGGCACTCGGCACTCGAGCGGACGGCGCTGGCCGCCTTCGCCGCGGAGCTGGAGCGGGACCGACCCGCGCTGGAGCGTCACTTCGCCGCGCTCTGTACCGACGGCGCGCGCGCTCCGGGCCGGCTGCGCCGGCAGCTGCTGGCGCGGATGGACGCGAGTCCGGCGGCGCTGTCCGGGCTGCGTGCGGGCCTGCAGGCCCTCGACGCTGGCGACCTCCGGACGGCCTGGGCCGGGCTGGATGCACCGGTTGCCGCCTGGATGGCGCGGCATGACCCGCTGGTTCCGGCCGGGGCCGCCGACGCGCTGATGGCCTTGCGGCCCGACGCGCGCATGCGCACGAGCGATGGCGGGCATGCGTCATGGCTGGAGGATCCGCAGGCGCTGGCCGGCTTTGTCGAGGAGGTGATGGCTTGAGCAATGTGTTCCAGATCGACAAGCGCAAGGTCCGGTCCGCCTTCGATGCGGCAGCCGCCGACTACGAGCAGCACGCGGTGCTGCAGCAGGAGGTGCTGGGCCGCCTGCTCGAACGGCTGGATCTGATCCGGCTGCAGCCGCGGCGGGTGATCGATCTTGGCTGCGGGCCGGGCGATTCGCTCCGGCCGCTGGCCCGACGCTACCGCAAGGCGCGGATCGCCGGTCTCGACCTGTCCCTGGCGATGACTGCGCGGGCCCGCAGCCGGGGCCGCTGGCCGCGGCGGCCCTGGGCGGTCTGCGCCGACATGGAGCGGCTGCCGCTCGCGGACCGGAGCTTCGACCTGGCGGTGTCCGCGGCCGCGCTGCAGTGGGTGAACGACCTGGACGGGGTCTTCGCCGAGGTGCGCCGCACGCTGGCTCCGGGCGGGCTCTGGCTGTTCGCGACCTTCGGGCCGGACACCCTGCGCGAGCTGCGCGCGGCCTTCGCGGCGGTGGACGCCGCCGGCACACCGCATGTGAATGCCTTCATGGACATGCACGACATCGGCGACGCGCTGGTCCGCGCCGGGTTCGCGGATCCGGTGATGGACCAGGAGACGCTGACGATGACCTATCCCGACTTCCGCTCCCTGCTGCAGGACCTGCGCCGGATCGGCGTGCGCAACGCGCTGGCGGGAAGGGCGCAGGGCCTGTTCGGCCCGCGCCGGCTACAGGCGGTGGAGGCGGCCTATCGGGCGGAGTTCGCCCCGGAGGAACGTCTTCCCGCGACCTGGGAGGTGGTCTACGGGCATGCCTGGGTGCCGGATGCGCCACCGCCGTCGGGGATGCCCGGACGCTTCATTCCGATCCGCCCCACGCAATGAATCCCCTGCCGGCGACGCCGGCGAGCCAGCCCGGGAGACGCGTCCGGGTCGCGGGGTGACCGGGTGAACCCGCGCGCCGGGAGTGCGCCGGCCCGCGAAGGGATTCGCCTGGTGATGCCCTGGCGCGGCCACCGGAGAGACCCACCGCGAGTGCTGGTCTTGCTTTTTTCTGGCGGATTCTTGGGGTACAGTTCCCCTCCCCCGGCGCGCCGGGCAGACCGTGTTCCCCGCAGGCAAGGTGGATAATCGTTATGTCGGAAACTGCAGCAACCGCCGGGTCCGTGCCGGCTTCGACGGCTGTTCCCGCGGAACAGTACAACTACGACATCGTCAGGAAATTCTCGATCGCGGCGGTCATCTGGGGCGTGCTCGGGATGGCGGCCGGGGTCTGGATCGCCTCGCAGCTGGCCTGGCCGTTCCTGAACTTCGACATCGCGCAGATCACCTTCGGGCGCTTCCGCCCGGTGCACACGACGCTGGTGATCTTCGGCTTCGGCGGCAACGCGCTGTTCGCGACCTCCTATTACATCGTTCAGCGAACCTGCCAGGCCCGCCTGTACGGTGACCGCCTGGCCCTGTTCACCTTCTACGGCTGGAACCTCGCGCTGGTCCTGGGCGTGATCAGCTACACGTCCGGCATCACGCAGGGCCGCGAGTACGCCGAGTTCGCCTGGCCGCTCGACATCCTGATCGCGGTCACCTGGGTGGTGTACTTCTGGGTCTTCCTGATGACCCTGATGCGCCGCAGCCAGCCGCACATCTACGTGGCGAACTGGTTCTTCATGGCCTTCATCCTGGCCACCGCGCTGCTGCACATCTTCAACAACCTCCAGGTGCCGGTGAGCCTGACCAGCGCCTCGTCCTACTCGCTGTTCTCGGGCGTGCAGGACGCGATGACGCAGTGGTGGTACGGGCACAACGCGGTGGGCTTCTTCCTCACCGCCGCCTTCCTCGGGATGATGTACTACTTCGTGCCCAAGCAGGCCGGGCGCCCGATCTATTCCTACAAGCTGTCGATCATCCACTTCTGGGCGCTGGTCTTCCTCTACATGTGGGTGGGCGCGCACCACCTGCACTGGACCGCGCTGCCGGACTGGGTGTCGACCCTCGCCGCCACCTTCTCGATCCTGCTGCTGCTGCCCTCGTGGGGCGGGATGATCAACGGCATCATGACCCTGTCCGGTGCCTGGCACAAACTGCGGACCGACCCGATCATGCTGTTCCTGATCACCGCGCTGTCGTTCTACGGGATGTCCACCTTCGAGGGGCCGATGATGTCCCTGAAGAGCGTGAACGCGCTGTCCCACTACACGGACTGGACCGTGGGTCACGTGCATTCGGGAGCGCTCGGCTGGGTGGCGATGATCACCTTCGGTTCGCTGTATCACCTGATCCCGCGGTTGTGGAACACGAAGATCTTCAGCCTGCGGCTGATCTACATCCACTTCTTCCTGGCCACGATCGGCATCGTGCTGTACATCGTGTCGATGTGGGTGGCCGGGATCGGTCAGGGCCTGATGCTGCGGGCCTTCGATCAGTACGGCAACCTGGCCTACACCTTCACCGAGTCGGTGGTCTTCCTGCACAAGCCCTACGTGGTGCGGGCGATCGGGGGCGGTTTCTTCCTGCTCGGCATGCTGCTGATGGCCTTCAACATTGCCATGACCATCCTGACGGCGAGGCGTGCGGCGCCGGTGGCCGATGAATCCCGCGCCACCGCTGCCAGCGCATCCTGAGGGGAGTAGCCAGACCATGAAGCATGAAAGTGTCGAGACCAACGCCGGTCTGCTGGTCATTCTGACCCTCGCGGTGATCAGCATTGGCGGTCTGGTCGAAATCGTGCCGTTGTTCTACATCGACGACACCATCGAGGAGGTCGAGGGCGTGCGCCCGTACACGCCGCTGGAGCAGCGCGGCCGGGACATCTACTTGCGCGAGGGCTGCTACACCTGCCACTCGCAGATGGTGCGCCCGTTCCGTGACGAGATGCTGCGCTATGGCCACTACTCGCTGGCCGCGGAATCGCAGTTCGATCATCCCTTTCAGTGGGGGTCCAAGCGCACCGGGCCGGACCTCGCGCGCGTCGGTGGCAAGTACTCCAACGAGTGGCAGGTGCAGCACCTGATCAAACCGACCTCGCTGGTGCCGGAATCGATCATGCCCGGCTATCCGTGGCTGGCCAGCACGCCGCTGGACTTCTCCGACGTCGAGGATCGGATGATCGCGCTGAAGCGGGTCGGCGTGCCCTACTCGATCAACCAGCAGGAGCTCGAGGCCAACGTCGAGCGCTTCGGTGAGGAGACCGCGGCCATGCTCGACATCAACCAGGCAGAGGACAACCTGATCGCGCAGGCCCAGCAGGAAAATTTCGACGGCGACCCGTCGTTCATCTCCGAGATGGACGCCATCGTGGCCTACCTGCAGGTGCTGGGAACCATGGTGGACTTCAACGAGTACTCCGAGGGCGAGTTTGCGGACTTCCGCTAGCGGACCACGAGGCTGCGGGAACACGGCATGAGGATCTGCAATGGCTGAGTTCTGGAGCTGGATCACTGATCTGGGCAACAGCAAGATCGTCGCGCTGCTGCTGTTCATGGGCACGTTCATCGCGATCGTGATCTACCTCTTCTCCAGCAGCCGGCGTTCCACGCGGTTCGAGTCCTACCGCTACATTCCGCTGGACGACGAGGATTCCCCGATGGATCCGAATGCCGCCTCCGGCGATCGCAACAAGGGCGAAAAACAGTCATGAGCACGAACGAGAAACCGAGCAAGAAGCCTGGTGAGGTCGATACCACCGGCCACGTCTGGGACACGAACCTGGAGGAGTACAACAACCCGCTGCCACGCTGGTGGTTGTGGGGCTTCTACGCGACGGTCGTGTTCGCGGTCGTGTACTGGATCCTGTTTCCCGCCTGGCCGGTCGGTGACGGCTTCACCAAGGGGCTCAATACCGTCACCTTCACGGAAGACGGCGAGGAGGTCACCACGCACTGGAATACCCGCTCGCTGCTCGCCCGCGACATGCAGACCGGCACCCAGGCGGTACGTCAGCGCGAGATGCTGGAGACCGTGGGCGCGATGGAGTACGACGAGATCCTCGCCGACGTCGACGCGATGGGCTTCGTGAACGCCTACGCGAAGGGCTCCTTCGGGACCTGGTGCGCGGCCTGCCATCAGACTGGCGGGGCCGGCGTGGTGGAGCAGTACCCGAACCTGCGCGATGACCACTGGCTCTGGGGCGGCACGGTGGAAAAGATCGAGGAGACCCTGGTTCTGGGTCGCCTGGGTTACATGCCCGGCTACCGCGAGAGCCTGAACAGCGACCAGCTGGAAGAGGTCGCCTCGTACGTGCTCTCCCTGAACGGTTACGAGATGAACGACGAGGCCGTCAGCGCCGGAGCCGAAATCTTCACCGGTGAACTCGGCGGCTGTTTCCAGTGCCACGGCATGGATGCGGCTGGCCGCACCTCCCAGGGCGCGCCCAACCTGACCAACAACATCTGGGGACTGGTGGACGTACCCGGAGCAGCAGACGATGCCGAGCGGGTCGCCCGGGTCGCATCCTACGTGAGCGGCGGCGTCCAGCGCGTGATGCCCGCCTTCTCGGATCGCCTGTCGCCGACGGAAATCAAGGTGCTCGCCGCCTACGTGCACTCCCTGGGCGGCGGCCAGTAGCACGGAAGACCCGCCGGCGCCCGCCCCTGGGCGGGCCGGGCCGCCCGGGTGCCGCGCGGCCTCCCACAAGCCCGCCATGCCTTCTGGTCAACCCGGGGGGCTCGGGGTCTAGAATGACCGCGACGATCGGAACCGGTCATGCACAGGACGGCCCCCCGGCCGAGGCGTCACACGTTGTTGTATCCGCGAAGCATGCCGGCAGACGCCGGCCGGTGAGTCCGTGATGTCCCAGACGCTGTTCGAGGCACGCACCCCGATCCATCCGCGATCGGTGAGCGGGCGTTTCCGTAACCTGAAGACCGGCATTCTGCTGCTCGCCTACGGGGTCTTCTTCCTGCTGCCGTGGCTGCGCTGGGAGCGCGAGACGGGCCCTTCACAGGCCGTGCTGTTCGACATCCCGAACCGGCGCTTCTATCTCTTCGACCTCATCGTCTACCCGCAGGACATCTTCTGGCTGGCCGGTCTGCTGATGATCGCGGCCCTGCTGCTGTTCTTGGTCACCGGTATCGCCGGACGGGTCTTCTGCGGCTATTTCTGTTTCCAGACCCTGTGGACCGACGTCTTCATGTTCCTGGAGCGCCGGATCCAGGGCGAGCGGCCGGCGCGCATCCGGCTGTCGAAACAGCCGTGGAACGCCGAGAAGATCCTGAAACTCGGCGCCACCCACGCCAGCTGGCTGCTCGTCGCCTTCGCGACCGGTCTCGGCTTCGTGCTCTACTGGGGCGACGCGCCGGCGCTGGTGCGTGCCTTCTTCACCGGCGATGCGGCCAATGCGGCGTACATCACCGCCGGCCTGCTCACGCTGACGACCTACACCTTCGCCGGACTCGCCCGCGAGCAGGTCTGCACCTACATGTGTCCCTACGCCCGGTTCCAGTCGGTGATGTTCGACCGCGACACGCTGATCGTCTCCTACGACCAGACGCGCGGCGAGGGCTCCGCCGGGCGGGCCAGGCCCACGCGCGACCTGAAGAGCCGCGAGCAGCGGCAGGAGGCGGGCGTGGGCGACTGCATCGACTGTGGCTACTGCGTTCAGGTCTGCCCCACCGGCATCGACATCCGCGACGGGCTGCAGATCGAGTGCATCCACTGCGCGCTGTGCGTCGATG
>JAABTX010000008.1 GCA_011389655.1 Thioalkalivibrio sp. | reverse complement strand
GGTCCGCTTGCGCGGAGTGATCTCGGTCGTTATCGGCACCTCTCCCTCCGACCGCGCATCCAGGAGGGGGCGTACGCGTACCGCGTCGAAATAACCGCTGTCCCTCAGGTTCTTTTGGAGCTGAATGATCTGCCGGGAATTGTACGGATCGCCGCGCTCGAACGGGAACAGCCGGGCGACGAAGGCGTCTTGCAGGATCTCCTGCTCCAGCGTGATGCCGCCGAAGCGGTAGCGTGGCCCGCTGTCGAGACGCATCCGGATCCGCGCCTCGTTCGACTCCGGGTCGACCAGCAGCCGGCTTTCGCTCAGTTCGGCGTCGAAATACCCGCGGTCCGAGGCGATCCCCGTCAGACGGGAGCGCAGACGGTCGTGGGCATCGTGCCGCAGCGGATCACCCGGGGCGATGCCGGGCTCCGAGACCACCGCCGCGAAGGCGGGATCGTCGGCGCCCTCACCGGTGACCCGGACATCCACCTCGACGATGCGCGCCACGGGCCCCGGTTCCACCGTGACCTTCAGGTCCCAGCAGGTCCCGGTGCGGGCGAGCGCGACATCGATGTCCGGCTGGTAGTGACCCAGCGCCCGCAACGCCTGGCGGGCGCGGTCGGCCGCAGTGCGCGTGATCCTGGTTTCCCGGGCGGCCGGAAGCTCGCACTCGTAGCGTCGCATGGGCACGAAGGCCCGGATGTTCTGCCGCTGTTCCGCGGTTCCACCCTCGATCTGCAGGCGGGGCTGGTCCTCGGCCATCACGGGCGAGATCGCGCCCAGCGCCATCAGCAGCAGCCCGGAAAGAATCCTGGAACGGAATTCCGTGCGCGGTCGGACTCGCCTTGGTTGTTCGGGGTGCGTCATCGAGTCTGCGCGGCCATGAGGAGGGGACGCTTGGGGGGACCGGCGCGACCTGTTCACCATGACTCATCATGCATGGGTCCACCATGATAACGCGAATGGATCGCGCGCCGGGCGCAGTGCCGGCGGTGCCGCATCGCCCTCAGCGCCGTGTGGCGCCGCTTTCGCCTCGGGGAAACACCACCAGGTGTGAGAAGTTCAGGCGCAGCCGAACGTGATCCGACACCACGAAGTTGTCGTGACTCGGTGCAACGCACAGGATCTCCGTGCCGTCGCGCAGTCTCAGCGTATACAGGAAATCCGCGCCACGGAACGCCTTCGACAGCACCTCAGCCTCGATCTCGCCCTGCTCGTTGTCGAGCGCGACGTCGTCCGGACGCACCAGGACATCCAGGGCCGTGCCGGGAACGAAACGATCGGACAGCGGTCCGCGGATCCTGCCCAGTGCGGTCTCGACGCAATCGTTCTCGCAGACCTTGCCCGGGATGATCGCCCCCTCGCCGACGAAACCGGCAACGAAGCGGTCGGCGGGCCGGTGGTATAGGTGATAGGCACTGTCCCACTGCGAGAGCCGGCCATTGTTCAGTACCGCGATGCGGTCGGCGAAGGCGAAGGCCTCGTTCTGATCGTGGGTCACCAGGATCCCGGTGGTGTCCTCGGTGCGCAGAATGGCGCGGACCTCGCGGGCAATATCGGTGCGCAGTTCAACGTCCATGTTCGAGAAGGGTTCGTCGAGCAGCAGCAGCTCCGGCCTCGGCGCCAGCGCCCGCGCCAGCGCGATGCGCTGCTGCTGGCCGCCGGAGAGTGCATGCGGGTAGGCGCGTTCGTATCCCGACAGGCCGATCAGCCGCAGCAGTTCCCGCACCCTCCGGTCACGGTCTCCGCGGCTCCAGCGGCGGAGACCGAAGGCGATGTTGCCGGCGACGTCGAGATGCGGGAACAGTGCGAAGTCCTGGAACACCATGCCCACGCTGCGCTTCTCCGGCGGCAGCGTGAAACCCGGTCGGCTGACGCTCTCGCCGTTGAGACGGATCTCTCCCCGCATCACGCCCTCGAAACCGGCGATCGCGCGCAGCAGCGTGGTCTTGCCGCAGCCGGACGGACCCAGCAGACAGCCGATCTGGCCGCGCGGGAGTTCCAGCGAGATCGCGTGAACGACGCGCTGGCCGGCGTAGCCGACGTCGACGTCGTCGAGTGCCACCTCCGCGGCGGCAGCGGGATTTCTTCTTGTGATGGTCATGCGCCTCGCGTGCCGGCCGGAACGGCGATCGGCTCCGTCCGGGCGGAGTCGCCGTTCCGCCGGCGCATCCGCTGTCGCTGCCCCGGACGGGATCGTTCGATGGTCAGGCTGAGCAGGATAACCGGTAGCAGCCCGACCAGCACGATTGCCAGCGCGGCGCTGGATGATTCCGCCAGGCGCTCGTCCCCGGCGAGCTCGAAGGCGCGAACCGCGAGGGTATTGAAGTCGAACGGGCGCAGGATCAGCGTTGCCGGCAGTTCCTTCAGTACGTCGACGAAGACCAGGAGCAGCGCAGTCAGCAGCGTGCCGCGCATGATCGGCAGGTGCACGCGCGTCAGCGTGCCCAGCGGACGCACCCCGAGTGAGCGCGCGGCGTCGTCCATGCTCGGTTTTATCTTGCCGAGCCCGGCCTCGACGGTCTGCAGCGACACCGCAAGGAACCGCACCACATAGGCGAACAGCAGGGCGAACAGGGTGCCGGACAGCAGCAGCCCGGTGGAGATGCCCAGCCAGTCGCGCATCAAGGAGTCGAACGTGTTGTCGAACCATGCGAAGGGCAGCATCACTCCGATCGCGATCACGGTTCCGGGAACCGCGTAGCCGAGCCCGGCCACGCGCACCGCGATCGCGGTGATCGGGCCGCCCTGCATCCGCCGCGCATAGGCCAGGACCAGTGCCAGAGTGACCGCGATCGCCGCCGCCATCGCCGCGAGATAGAAGGTGTTGAACACGAGTTGTGCGAAGTCGGGGTTCATCCAGTGCTCGCGGGTGCGCACCGCCCAGATCGAGAGCTGCATGGCCGGGATCAGGAAGCCGAGGAGGACGGGCAGAAGACAGGCGGCTACCGCGGCGCTCGCCTTCCAGCCGCGCAGGCGGTAGCGCGGCAGGTTGGAATACCTCGAAGAGGTGTGGTGGAAGCGCGCCCGCATCCGCGACCATCGCTCGAGGAGGATCAGCACGAACACGAAGCTGAGCAGCACGGCGGCGAGCTGTGCGGCTGCAGCGGGATCCGCGAGGCCGTACCATGTCCGGAAGATGCCGGTGGTGAAGGTGGGAATGCCGAAATAGGCGACCGTGCCATAGTCCGCGAGGACTTCCATCAGGGCCAGCGTCAGGCCCGCAATCACCGCCGGGCGCGCGAGCGGCAGCGCCACCCGCAGGAAACTGGCGTAAGGGCCGCTGCCGAGGGTCCGGGAGACCTCGAGCACGCAGACCGACTGTTCCAGGAACGCCGCCCGGGTCAGCAGATAGACATAGGGGTACAGGACCAGGGTCAGCATCAGCATCGCCCCGGTCAGCGACCGGATTTCCGGGAACCAGTACTCCCCGAAGCCCAGCCCGGTCAGTTCCCGGAACAGGGTCTGCACCGGACCGGCGAAATCGAGCATGCCGGTGTAGGTGTAGGCGATGATGTATGCCGGCATCGCGAGCGGCAGCATCAGTGCCCACTGAAAGACGCGCCGGCCCGGGAACTCGCAGACGCTGACCAGCCAGGCCACCGGCACCCCGATCACCAGGACGCCGACGCCCACCCCGAACAGCAGCAGCAGCGAGTTGGCCACGTACTCGCCGAGCATGGTCTCGCGAAGGTGGGACCAGACCTCGCCCGACGGAATGAAGACATGGGCGAAGATCACGAGCACGGGCAGGGCCAGGACCAGGGCGACGGTGACCGCAGTGATCTGCCAGATGCCGGGCCGCGCAAGACGGCCGGGAAGCCAGGATCTGGGGGCTTGCGCAGGTTGGGAGGCGGCTTCCGTGATCATCGCCGCAAATAATAACCGTTCATATTCCGGAAGACACTGGGGGTCCCCCGGACGTGCCGCAACCGGAAGGCCGCGCGGGGTATTTCAATGCAGGAGCAATGCCGGGAGGGACGGGCTGTCTCCGCGAACAAAGCGGGCGAATACGGCGATCCGAATACAGTCCGACCCGTCTCGCGCCAGCGTGGCGAGGCCGGACCCCGGCGACATGCGGCCAACGGTCATGGCCCTGGCGCCACTCCCGACGATGAAAGCCCCCTCCCCCGCTTGCGGGGGAGGGGAGAAGGGCGCGACTTTCACGCTAGCGCCAGCCGGCCCGGTCCATGATGCGGACGGCCTCTGCGTTGTACTGTCCCAGCAGGGACAGGTTGAGGCTGTCGGCCTTGAAGTCGCCGAGGCTCTGCAGGGTCTCGCTGGTCGGCACCTCGGGGCGCACCGGGTACTCCTGGTTAACCTCGGCATACCAGCGCTGCGCCTCCTC
Organism: Thioalkalivibrio sp.; assembly: GCA_011389655.1. Lineage (GTDB taxonomy): Bacteria > Pseudomonadota > Gammaproteobacteria > Ectothiorhodospirales > Ectothiorhodospiraceae > Thioalkalivibrio. The sequence goes on along the minus strand of JAABTX010000008.1, from coordinate 52,986 downwards.
GCCGGTGAGGTACTCGATCAGCTGGACGCCGTTCCCGGGATTCGGTGCGTGCGCGGTCACGCCGGCGCCGCTGATGTTCACGTGGGTTCCGCGGCCGTCCTGGTTCGGGAAGAACACGCCGATCTGTTCCGCTACGGCACGCTGCTCGGGATCATCTCCCGCGAGCATTCCACCCAGGTAATAGGTGTTGGCGATGGCGATGTCGCAGACACCGGCCGCGGCGGCACGGATCTGGTCGGTGTCGCCGCCCTGCGGGGGACGCGCGAAGTTCGCGACCAGGCCCTCGGCCCACTCGCTCGTGGCCTCGGTGCCGTTGCTGGCGATCATCGATGCGACCAGGGACTGATTGTAGATGTTCGAGGAGGAGCGGATGCAGATGCGGCCGCGCCACTTCGGGTCGGTCAGCGCCTCGTAGGTTGACAGCTCCGAGGGATCGACCGTGTCCTTGTTGTACATGATCGGGCGTGCCCGCAGCGACAGCCCGTACCAGTGTCCGTCCACGTCCCGGAAGTTTTCCGGAATGCGCTCATTGAGCACGGGGGAGTCGACGGGGGACAGCACTTCCGCCTCCTTGGCCTGGTGCAGGTTTCCGGCGTCCACGGTAATCAGCACGTCGGCCGGAGAGTTGCGTCCTTCCAGGCGAAGGCGCTGTAGCAGCTCGTCGGCGCGTCCGGTCAGGAGGTTGACCGTGATCCCGGTGTCCCGGGTGAAGTCATCGAGCAGGGGCTTGATCAGGTTTTCCTGGCGGGCCGAGTACACGTTGACCTCACCGTCGGCGCTGGCCGAGACGGGCAGGCCGATTGCGGCACCAAGTGCCGCGATGCCGAGGAGTCTCAGGGAATTTCGGAACATTTTGTCACTCCGTTATGGTGTTGGTTCGCAAGTCACGAACAAGAACCATTGTCATTCGTATCCGTGTCTCAGTCAACAGTCACAGTGGGCCGCGCCTTCGTGTTCACGCCGAGCAGGCGGGACTGGTAGTCTTGGCTGATGAGCGTGACGCCGCCGATCCCGCTGGAATCCCTCCCGCCCGCGGCGCGGGAGCGTGCCGTTTTCCTGCTGGAAGGGTTCCGCGAGCGTGCGCCCGATTTCCCCGGCGACATTCCGGGGGCGGAGCTGGTCCTGCTGTGCAGCGATTACGTGGCGCAGACGAGCATGCGGCACCCGGAGTACGTGCTGGAGTCCCTCGACGCCAACGGTCGGATGCCGCCGCGTTCCGACGAAGAGGTACGGGGCTGGCTTCGGGAGCGCCTGGCCGCAATCGCCGAGGAGACGGCGCTGAAGGCCTGTCTGCGGGAATTGCGCCACCGCGAGCTTATCCGGATCGCCTGGCGTGATCTGCTCGGGGAGGCCGGTCTCGATGAAGTGATGCACGACCTCACGAGGCTCGCGGAGACCCTGGTGCAGGGGGCGCTCGGCTGGCTGGAGGAACAGTTGCACAAGCGCTACGGGACCCCCCGTGACCACGAGGGTGCGGCGCAGTCGCTGGTGGTCCTGGGGATGGGCAAGCTCGGTGGCGGCGAACTGAATTTCTCGTCGGATATCGACCTGATCTTCGCCTACTGGCACCCCGGCACCACGGATGGCGGGCGCAGCATCGAGAACCAGGAGTTCTTCCAGCGCCTGGGGCGTTCCCTGATCGCGGCATTGACCGAGGCGACCCCCGAGGGATTCTGTTACCGGGTCGACATGCGCCTGCGGCCCTTCGGCGACTCCGGACCCCTGGTGATGCACTTCGACGCGATGGAGGACTACTACCAGGGACACGGGCGCGAGTGGGAACGCTACGCGCTGATCAAGGCCCGTGCGATCGCAGGTGAGCCGGCGGCCGGCGAACGCCTGATGGAGAAGCTGCGTCCCTTCATCTACCGACGCTACCTCGATTACGGCGCCTTCGCGAACCTGCGCGACCTGAAGCGCATGATCAACGAGGAGTCGGCGCGCCGGGAGCGGGTGGAGGACGTCAAGCATGGCGGAGGCGGTATCCGCGAGGTCGAGTTCGTGGGACAGGTCTTCCAGCTGATCCGCGGCGGGCGCGATCGTGCACTGCAGCGCCGTGACTTGCTCGGGGTCCTGGACCTGCTCGGTGAGCGGCAGCTCCTGCCTCCCCACGCGGTGGACCAGCTCGTCACCGCCTATCGCTTCCTGCGCCGGGTGGAGAATCGCCTGCAGATGCAGAACGACCAGCAGACCCACCGGCTCCCGGCGCATCCCTTCGACCGCACCCGGCTCGCCCTGTCCATGGGTTTCACCGATGAGGCCTCCTTCGAGATGGCCCTGCTGCGGGAACAGCGACGGGTGCAGGCGCAATTCGAACAGGTCTTTTCGGCGCCCCAGCGGGAGAACGGGGACTCCCTCGAGGGTGCCCCGGGGACCCGGCGCACGCGGATGATCGGCCAGCTCTGGTCCATGGAACTGGATGAGAAAGAGGCGCTGCCGCTTCTGAGGGACATGGGTTTCGACGACCCGGTGACCGCATACGAGGGTGTCCGGGGCCTCCGGGACAGCCCGGTCACGCGCAGTCTCTCGGAAACGGGCCGGCAGCGGCTGGATCGGCTGATGCCCCTGTTGCTCGGGGCGCTGGCCGAACTGGACGCCCCGGATCCCGCGCTGCCCCGCGCGCTGCAACTGGTTAAGACGATCGCGCGCCGCTCGGTGTACCTGTCGCTCCTGGTGGAGAACCCGCTGGCGTTGTCGCAGCTGGTGAAGCTCTGCGATGCGAGCTCCTGGATCAGCGATCAGCTGACGCATTATCCCCTGCTGCTGGACGAGCTGCTCGACCCCAGAGTCCTGTACGCGCCCCCGGGACGCGAGGGGCTGAAGGAGGAGCTCGACCACGAACTGGGCCAGTTTCCGGTGGAGGATCAGGAACAGGTGCTGGACCGCCTGAGGCAGTACAAGCAGGTTCAGACCCTGCGTGTGGCCGCGGCGGACATCATGGGGCACCTGCCGGTGATGCGGGTCTCGGATCACCTCACCTGGCTGGCCGAGGTACTGCTGGAACGGGTGCTGGAGCTGTCCTGGAACCTGATGGTGGAGCGTCACGGTGAACCCTGGTGCGGAGAGGGGGCTGCGCGGCGCCGGGCGCATTTCGCGATCATCGGCTACGGGAAGCTTGGTGGCTTCGAACTGGGCTACGGTTCCGATCTCGATGTCGTCTTTCTGCACGACAGCAACGGAGAACCCGCCCGTACCAGCGGCCCGCGGGTGATCGAGAATTCGGAGTTCTTTGGCCGCGTGGCGCAGCGGGTGGTTCACCTGCTCGGTGCCTTCACGCCCGCCGGCCGGCTCTACGAGGTGGACACCCGGCTGCGGCCCAGCGGTCTCTCGGGGCTCCTGGTCAGCAGTCTGGATGCCTTCAGGCGCTATCAGGAGGGATCGGCCTGGACCTGGGAACACCAGGCGCTGGTGCGCGCGCGATTCGTTGCCGGGGATGCCGACCTCGGTGAGCGCTTCGCCGAGGTCCGCCGGTGGATCCTCGCGCGTCCGCGCGATTCCGCGGCGCTGCGCAGGGAGGTCGTGGAGATGCGTGCCCGGATGCTGGCGGAGCATGCATCGCGCGATCCCGAGGTATTTGATCTGAAACGCGACCGGGGTGGTATTACTGACATCGAGTTCATGGTTCAATACTGGGTTTTGTCGAATGCGCGCAGGCATCCGGAGGTTTGCGACTGGCCCGACAAGGTGCGGACGCTCGAGGTGCTCGGGAGGACGGGTGTGATCACTCCGGCACTGGGGGCGGCCCTGGCCGACGCCTACCGCGACATGCGCAACCGGATCCACCGCCTTACGCTGGCCGGAGCAAGCACCCGCGTGAGCGATCCGCCCGAGGATCTCCGGGCGCTGCGGAAGCAGGTGATGGACAGCTGGGATGAGCTGTTCGGGGACGTCGCGGCCGATACCGCGGTGCCCGGGAAGACTGACTGAGGAGAGACCGACGATGTCGATGGCGGATCGCGACGGAGTGATCTGGATGGACGGCAAGATGGTGCCCTGGCGCGATGCCCGCACCCATGTCCTGACGCACACGCTCCACTACGGCATGGGCGTGTTCGAGGGTGTGCGTGCCTACGAGGCGGAGGGGGGTACCGCGATCTTCCGCCTCGAGGATCACACGCGGCGGCTGTTCAACTCGGCACGCATCCTCGGAATGCCTATGCCCTACGGCGCCGACGAGATCAGCGCGGCGCAGGTCGCCGCAGTGCGCGAGAATGGGCTCAAGACCGCCTATATCCGGCCGATGTGTTTCTATGGCGCGGAGGGCATGGGGCTCAGGGCGGACAACCTGGAGGTTCATGTGATCGTCGCGGCCTGGACCTGGGGCAGCTACCTCGGCGAGGCGAACATGACCCGGGGGATTCGCGTGCGAACCTCTTCCTACAACCGTCACCATGTAAATGTGACGATGTGCAAGGCAAAGGCCAACGGCAACTACATGAATTCCATGCTGGCGTTGCAGGAGGCGATCTCCTGCGGCTATGACGAGGCGATGCTGCTCGATACCGAGGGCTATGTCGCCGAGGGGAGCGGTGAGAACATCTTCCTGGTCCACGACGACGTGTTGCACACGCCGGACCTGACCTCGGCCCTGGATGGCATCACGCGACGGACCATCCTCGCGCTGGCGGACGAGGAAGGCCTGCGGGTGGTTGAGAGGCGGATCACCCGTGACGAAGTCTACATCGCCGACGAGGCCTTCTTCACCGGCACCGCCGCGGAGGTCACGCCGATTCGCGAGGTGGATGGCCGGCCGATCGGCGAGGGCACGCGAGGCCCGATCACCCAGCGCCTGCAGTCGTTGTACTTCGATGTGGTCAAGGGCAGGCATCCCAAGCACGAGGCCTGGCTGACCCACGTCTGAGACCCGCGCTCCACCAACAATAGAAGCGAAAAGGAGAGGGCCCGATGCCGAACCCACACACCGCCGAGCAGCAGGAGCGATTCAAGCCGGCCAATGCGGAGACCACGGTCACCGTGCACCGCAGCCAGCTTCCCCTGAACTGCCCGACCCCGCAAACCGCATTGTGGGCGTCGCACCCGCGCGTCTACCTGCCGATCGACGAGTCCCCGGACGGGCGCATGCGTTGCCCGTACTGCGGAACGGTGTACATTCTGGAAGACTGACACGGACCGGCAGCCGACAGCATGGATTCCATCGTAACCCCTGCACGCGTCGTCGTGGTGGAGGATGATGCCCGCATGGCCCGGGCACTGGAGCGCTACCTGCGCCGCGACGGCCACCTCGTAACCCGCGTGGCCAGCGGTCCCGTGCTGCGCCAGCTGTGCCGGGAGAACGATATCGACCTCGTGCTGCTGGACCTCAATCTGGGTTCCGAGGACGGGATGGATCTGGCGCGCGAACTGCTGCGCTCCACCAGCGCCGCAGTGATCATCGTGACCGGGCGCGTCGACCTGCAGGACCGGATCACGGGGCTGGATGCCGGTGCCGACGATTATGTGACCAAGCCCTTTGATCCGGAAGAACTGCTCGCCCGGGTTCGGGCCGTGCTGCGGCGTCACTCCCTGAGCCCGCCTCCGCGCGCCTGGGCCCGGGTCGGGCCCTACATGCTCGAGCGCGATGACATGACCCTGTCCCGCGAGGACGGACAGGTGGCGCGGGTCCGCTTCACGGAGACGCAGACGCGCATCCTGCTGCAGCTGATGCAGAACCCGGGGCGAACGGTGACCCGCGACGCGCTGTGCAGCCGCGAGGTCAAGCCATCGGAGGATCGCAGTGTGGACGTGCACGTGGCGAACATCCGTCGCAAGCTGCGGGAATCGGGGATCGACGACCTTGCGATCCTGCCGGTGCGGGGTGCCGGCTACCGTATCCACCTGACGGGCGCATCGGCCGCAGCCTCCTCATGACTGCCAGTCCCGGGAAGCCCGGAGACGAGCCCTGTCGGTCGCGGCCGGGTTGCCGTCGGCACGGGCTTGGGGGCCGCGCATGACCCTGGCGCGGCAGGACCCGTCCGCCGAGCAACCCGCCCGTAGCGATTCCGCGTTGCGCGAGGCACAGGCGATCGCGCAGCTCGGCAGCTGGAATCTGGACTACGTGACCGGCGAACTCGTCTGGAGTGAGGAGACCTTCCGTATCCTCGGCATTCCCCCAGGATCCGTGACGCCGACGCCGGAGCTGTTCTTCGCCCTGGTGCACCCGGAAGATCGAGCCGCGGTGCGTCAGGAGCTGGAGTCCGCGTGCCTGCGCCCGGACGGCGGCTACTCGATCGAACACCGGGTGGTGGGCCGGGACGGCGTGCAGCGGTACGTGCGCGAGCGGGGCCGGGTCCGGTTCGACGATCGCGGCCGACCGCTCAGCATCTCGGGGACCGCCCTGGATCTCACCGACCGCATCCACGACGAGGAGGACCTCCGTCAGCGGGAACGGCTGGAGCGGGGACTGCTGGAACTCGCGGCAATGTTCCTCTCGCGCCCCGGCCCGGGGATGGATGACCTGATCGACAGGGCCCTTGGCCGCATGGGTGAGCTGACCGGAACCGACCGGGCCTATCTCTTTGACGTGGACAGCGAGCGAAGGACCTTCAGTAACACGCACGAATGGACCGCGCCGGGAGTCGAGGCGATGATCCATATGCTCGGAGATGTCTCCTGGGAGGGGGTCCCGGAATGCGCCCGCATGCTCAACGCGGGCGCTCCGGTGGTGATCCCGAGCGTCTCCGAACTCCCCCGGTATCATCCGGAGCGGGCGTTTCTGGAGGCCCAGGGCATCCGCTCCATGCTTCTCGTGCCGGTGATGGAGGGTGACGCACTGAACTGCTTCGTGGGCTTCGACGCGGTCAAAAACGAGCGCGACTGGTCCTCGGCCGAGGTCCGCTTTCTTCAGGTCTTCGGCAGCCTGATGATCAGCACCATCGAGCGTGAACGTGCCTATGCGGACATGATGGCGGCGAGGCAGCGCGAGATGATCGGTCACCTCGCCAGCGGCGTGGCTCACGACTTCAATAACCTGCTCGGCGTGATCGACGCGAACGTGCACTACCTGCACGAGACCGTCAGGGATACCGGGACGGACCCGGAGATCACGCAGGTCCTGGAGGAGACCCACAGCGCCATCGGACAGGCCAAGGTGGTGACCTCGGGCATGCTGTCGCTGAGCCGGACCGGGGGGTTTGCCGCGGAGCGGGTGGAGGTGGAGGACGCCATCTCCGGACTGGTGCGAATCCTCAAGCACATCCTGCCCCCCGAGATCCGGCTCGAGGTCGCGCTGGAACCGCAGCTGGCGGTCTGCAGCAACGGCGGCTTTCTGCAGGCGGCCCTGCTGAACCTGGCGCTCAACGCCCGGGATGCGATGCCCGATGGGGGCCGGCTGCGCATCGGGGCCTTCCGGGTGCCTGGTCCGGGATCCGCAGCCGTGGCCCTCGGTGACACCGAAGTGCAGGACCTCGTGCAATTGCGCGTGGCCGACTCGGGTTGCGGCATGGACCGCAAGATCCTGGACCGCCTCTTCGAGCCGTTGTTCTCGACCAAGGCGAAACAGCGTGGCCACGGTCTCGGTCTGTTCATGGTGCACGAGTTCGTGTTGCGCTCCGGTGCCCGGCTGGAGGTCGACTCGCGGGTGGGAGAGGGTTCCGAATTCCGGCTTCTGCTGCCCGGCTGGAATGAGTCCAGCACGTGCACCCGCCTCCCGGAGCCCGTGGCCGGCGCGCTGACACCGGAAACGCTGCGCGTACTGGTGGTCGACGACGATCCGCGCAGCCGGGATTCGGTGCGGCGCCTGCTGGAGATGGATGGCGCTTCCGTCGCGACGGTGGATAACGGGCTGGCCTGCCTGGAGCGCCTGCGGCTCGAGCCCGATTTCGACCTGGTGCTGTCGGACGTGTCGATGCCGGTGCTGGACGGCGCCGAACTCTGCCGCATCCTGCGCGACCGGCACCCCGCACTGCCATTGATCCTGATGACCGGGCAGGTGCCGGCGGTCTTTCCGGGCACGCATCTGCCCGGCAATCCAACAGTCCTGCGCAAACCGCTCGATCTGCAGGACCTGCGGACGGCCATCGGGCAGCTGGAGCCCTGCGCCGACCGGCATTAACGATCATCGCGATCCGCGTCTCCCCGAAGCGAGGGATCGGAGAAACGGAAACGGCGGAAACCGGAAACGAGGAAACGGGTACAGATTTATTATTGAAACCAGAAATGGGGACAGATTGACAAATCCCGATTAATAAAACTGTCCCCGTTTCTCGCATTTCTCCGCTTCTCCGAACGGAACGCCGTCCTTTCAGAAGCGGAACTCGACGCCCAGGCCCACCGCTGCGGTCTCGTAGCGCTCGGGATCATCCTCGTTGCGCGGCCAGAAATACCCGCCGATCAGTTCCCCGATGATCCAGTCGCGATAGATTGGCCGGCTGTAGATCGCGCGCAGGCCATACTCATGCGCCAGCACCGTTCCGTCGGTGTCGCCGTTCCCGAGGAGCTCGAAGGAGAATTCCCGCTCGGGGCCGAAGGTCCGGAACAGCCCGAGGCTCGTCGACCATTCCAGGCCTTCGGTCTCGGTTCCAATCGTCGCGGAGTTGCGCCATCGGAATGCGGTGTCCGGGCCCAGCGCCAGGGCGTAGTTGAGTCCCGTGGTGGTGCCCAGGCCATCGGCCACCGCGAGAAACAGGGTCTGGCGATAGTCGATGTTGGAGTCGTCCGTCAACCACCAGGTCTTGCGGTAACGGGCCTGCGCGTAGAGCTTGTAGCCGCCGCGGACACCCAGCCTCAGGTCCAGGTTCTCGCGCAGCATCCGTCCGATGCCGACGAAGAAGGTCTGATCGTCGCTCCTGTCCTCGGGCAGCAGCGACTGCTCCCGGCGGAAGGCCTCGCCCTCGTCCCGGATCAGTTCCTGCTCGTTGTCGCGTCCGATGAAGAGATAGCCGAATTCGCTGACGTTCGGCATCTTTACCTGCAGCCGGTAGCGGAAGTCCGTATCCACGCCCTCGTCCTGGCGGTAGAGCACGCGCGTCCTCAACGCCCCGGAGACACGTCCGCGCTCTTCGAACGGCTTTTCGCCGAACCAGCTGTCCACGTTGGTCACCAGCCAGTAGGCGCTGCGGTGCAGGCCCTCACGAGTGAGTTCAAGGGCGCGGATCTCCGCCTCCTCGGCCGTTTCAGGGTCCCCGTCGGCACTGACGTCTTCCGCGACGACCGGGGCCGACAGGAGAAGGGACCCGAGGAGCGCGGCGAACAGCGGCTCTCTAGCGTGCATCGTGCAGGGCGCGGGTTGTGTGCCCGGTGGCATCCTGTGGTCCGGGAAGCAGGGGTTCCAGCAGTTGCAGTGTATGCGCGGTGGCGCCGCTGTTGGCGGCGACCACCTCTCGCGCCCTCGCGACCTGTGCACGACCCGCCCCTGGGTCCCCGAGGAGCCGCTCAAGCGCCTGTAGCAGATCGTCCGCGTCCGCGACCTGGAGCAGGGCGCCGGCGTCCCGCAGCTGCTCGATCATGTCCGCGAAGTTTCGGGTGTCGGGCCCGATCACGACCGGGCATCCGGCCGCGATCGGCTCGAGCGGATTCTGACCGCCCTGGGCAACAAGGCTGCCGCCGACGAAGGCGGCATCGGCGAGGGCATAGAGCGCGGCGAGCTCCCCCAGGGTGTCCAGGACGATCACGTCGGCAGAGGTCCCGGCGGTGCCGATTGCGGAACGCGCGATCACGCTGAAGCCCTCCGCCCGGGCGAGCGCGATGACCTCGGAACTGCGCGCCGGATGGCGCGGGGCGAGCAGCAGCTGAATCCGCGCGCCGCGGCCGGTCGCCTGCAATCGGTGATGGACGTCCAGCACCAGCGCCTCCTCCCCGGGGTGGGTGGAGCCGGCCAGCCAGAGCTGTCCGGAGGCCAGCTGGGCGCGCTCCAGCGCGGGTGCGGGAGGCACTGGCGGCAGATCGAACTTCAGGTTGCCCGTGACCTCCACACGCCCGGCGCCGAGATCACGGAACTCGCGGGCATCGCCCGGGCCCTGGGCCGCGATCCATTCGATTGTGCCGAGCAGCGGCCCGTAGAGCAGGCGGAACCGGCGGTAAGTGGCGCGCAGCGCCGGGCTGAGCCGGGCGTTGACCAGCACGACCGGAAGGCCCGCGAGGTGACCCTGCCGGAGCAGGTTGGGCCACAGCTCCGTCTCGATCAGCACCAGCACGCGGGGACGGACCCTGCTGATGAACCGGCGCATCAGGACCGGCGAGTCCAGCGGCAGGTAGCGGACCTCGAGCGGTAGCCCCTGCGCGCGCATCCGTTCCGCCTCTGTCCGGCCCGCAGGCGTCACGGTGGTGAGCAGCAGCCTCAGGGTGGGGCGGGAGGCGGCGAGGGCGCGCAAGAGGGTCCCGGCGACCCGCATCTCGCCGAGGGAGACCGCGTGGATCCAGAGGTCGGGGAGTGGTGGCGGGGGCGCCCCCAGGGCGAGTCGCTCGCCGAGGTGCCGGCGGTAGCCCGCCTCCCGGCGCGAGCGCCACAGGAAGTGCAGGATTGCCGCTGGAATCAGCAGATGGATAATGAGGTTGTAGCCCAGGCGCGCGAGTGTCGGTCGCCACTGCCGATCCCCCATTCAGCGTTCTCCGCTGTGCGCGGCCCGGATCTCGAAGCGGGCCCTGCGGCTCACGGGGATGGTGCGCGTCCACTGCCGGGGTGTTCCCGCCATCATGTTCGCGCTGTCTTCCAGGGCTGTGCTGACATCTTCCGGGCTCATGACCGCACCCATCGGGATCGAGGGGTCGAGCTTAGCAAGAAACGGGCTCGACAGGCGGTTCGGTCGCGATCCGCGGCCGCCAACGGGGCCGGTCCTGCCTTATACTGCCATCCCTCGCTGGCGGAACGGCGACGTGACCGAGCCGGGGGTATACCAGGGTCGGGGTGTGAGATGGAATGGAGGCTGCAGCGCAGCGGTGGTAATTACCTGATCCACGACGAGGCCCTGGAACGGGCGCCGGAGCCGTGGATGTTCGAACCCGGTGGCCTGAGGCAGCGCGGCTACTGCGCCGGAGAGGTCCACACCGGCCGCGGTCGGGTGCTGTTCTGCGATCCGCCGATTCCCGGCTCCGGCGGGCAATGGGTGCTGCGGCATTATCTGCGCGGCGGCTCCGTGGCCCGGATCCTCGGCGACCGGTATCTCTGGACGGGCCTGAAGAGGAGCCGGCCCTGGCGGGAATTCATGCTCACGCATACGATGCGCGACGAGGGCCTGCCGGTGCCACGTCCCGTCGCCGCGCGGCTCACGCGACATGGGCTCTACTGGCGCGCCGATCTGATCACGCAGCGCGTGCCCGACGCCCTTTCGCTGCATCAGCGCCTGCGCGAGGGATCGGTGGGCGCAGCCGACTGGCATCGTGTCGGGGCAGTCATCCGACGCTTCCACGACGCCGGATACTGCCACGCGGATCTGAACAGCCGCAACATCCTGATCGACGTCTGCGACCGCGTCTGGCTGATCGACTGGGACCGCGGGTGCTGGCGCGCTCAGGGCGCCTGGACGCGGCGAAATCTCGAGCGGCTCCGCCGGGACCTGGAGAAGCGGCGGCGTCTGCATGATCAATGGCAATATGCGGATCCGGACTTCGAACGCCTGCTGCAGGGCTATGCCGACCCGCGTTCGGCGTCCCCGCCGGACGACCCGGATGACTGAGCAGGGTCGCGGTTCCGGTGCGCCCGTTGGCGGTTCGGTTCTGTCCGTGCCAGAGTGATCAACAGGCCATTGCCGTCTAACGGCAAACAGGGCGCGGGCCTAAATGAATGGATCCGCACCTACCAAAGGCGACCGCCGCGCATCCGTATCCCCAGAAAATCGCCGGGCCATTCGGCCGCTCGCATCGGCATTCAGCGCATCTTCATTTCCACTCAGCATGATCGTCAAAATGTAGACGACTGCCGCAGTCTGCGCAGCTGTAGCGATAGCCCCGTCGGGTAACCAGGTAATGTCGCCGGGGCCCGAGGCGATGCGCACGGCATTTGCATTTGTAAATATAAACCCGGCTCCGGCGGCCGGTGAGCGGCGTGCGATGCGTGACCACCGGGGGAAAGCCCAGTGCTGCCATGATTTCCTTCCACTCGGGTCCGTGCGGGCGTACGCGCCGGGGTCCGTGCCGTCGGTAGACCAGGGAGTGCGCCACCTCGTGGGCGACGGTGGCCGGAAAGTGTGCATCCCAGTCCAGCAGAAAGGCCTCCGGGTTGAAACGCAGCAACTCAATTCCATCACGGATCCGCCATTGACCGGCCGCGCGCCCGCGCAGGTCCAGGCGGACCTCGGGAACCGGCGCGGATCGCATGATGGAATAAAATCCGATTGCTGCAGCACGGATCTCGTTCTGCTGGTTTTGGTTGAGCCCGGTCTTCATGCAGTGATCCTTTTTGAAGCAGACCTGTTGTTTATTCTTGCGCTTTTTATTATGTTGTTGCTTCTGGTTTTCGAGCCGTAAAGGCCTTGATCCTGTCGAACAGCAGACGAGGAGCATTAATGAGTGCCGTAAGGAAAGACATCGATGAACTCAGTTCCGAAGAACTCTATGCGCTGGCGCGTGAGCGCGAGCAGCAGGAGGCGGAGCGCCGGGAACAGGAAATCAAGGAGCAGCTGGGTGAATTGAAGGCGAAGCGCAAGGAGCTTCTGGCCCGCCACCGCAAGGAGCTGGCCGAGATGGACCGGCAGATCCGGGACATGGGGGGCGCGGTGCCCCGCGCCCGCAGCACTCGCCGGCGCCGTCCCGGGGGCGAGACGATCAGCCAGAAGCTCTGTGATATCGTCGCCACGCGCCCGGAAATGACCGTCAGCGAGATCCGTGACGAGGCCGAATCCTCGGGTATCGAGACCAGGAACATCAGCCAGACGCTGGCCTACCTGAAGCGCCAGGGACGGCTCAACTCCCCCCGGCGCGGCGTGTATTCGAGCGTCTGAGTCCGGACCGGGCACGGCGAACGGAACTCGCGGGCCACGAAGGGACGGCCGTGTCGGGAGGCCCCTTCTGTGTGCGGGGGCCGGATCATGGACCGACGGAAGATGACGAGGCCGGTGCGCCCCGTTCCGACATGGCGATCCGGCCCCGGTCGCAGTACACGGCGCTGCGTCCCTCCAGCCAGCGCTGAAGCTCGCGTCCGGCGACCTCGCGGCGCCAGCCGCGCACGAGACGGGCATCGTCATCCCCGCGCATCAGCGCAACGATGTCCCGGCGCCCGCCGATCGCCTCGGGACCAATCCGCTGCCGGCGTGCGAGATCGCGCAGCAGGGCCGTCGCCACATCGGCAACCACCTCCTCCGTCTCCGTCAGCGGCCTCGCCCGGGCCGCCAGCGCCGGCCACTGCTCCTTCGGCGTCGCGATCCCGCGCTGGACCGCCAGCAGCAGCTGGCCCACGCGTTCCGCCCCAATGCCCTTCGGAAACCCGCGCAGTTCCTGCAGCGCGTCCGGATCGCCGGGCCGGACGCGCGCGATCAACAGCAGCAGATCGTCGCCAAGAATCCAGCGGCGGGGCCGATCGAGCCTGCGCGCCTCTTCCTCGCGCCAAGCGGCGACCTCGCGCAGCACTGCCAACTCGCGCGGCTTCATCCGCTTGTGCCCGCTGACCCGTCGCCATGCGTCCTCCGCCCGGGGCTGGTAGAGCTCCGGCCGCGTGATGGCCTCCATTTCCGGGGCCAGCCACGTCGTGCGTCCGAGCGTTTCCAGCTCTTCCTGCAGACGCTGGTAGACCAGGACGAGGTGGCGCACGTCGTCCCGCGCATAGGCCAGCTGTTCCGCCTTCAGCGGGCGGCGTGACCAGTCGGTCCGCGACTGGGTCTTGTCGAGTTCGATCCCCAGCACGGCCTCGACGAGCCTTGCGTAGCCGACCTGTTCCCCGTACCCCAGCAGGCTGGCGGCCACCTGCGTGTCGAAGACCGGGGCCGGCACGTTACCGGTCATCAGGTAGAGGACCTCGAGATCCTGGCTGGCCGAGTGAAAGACCTTCAGCACCTCGGGATCCTCCAGCAAGGCGCACAGCGGTCCGAGATCCGGTAGCGCCAGGGGGTCGATACAGGCGATGTGATCCGGTGTGGCGACCTGGACCAGGCACAGTTGCGGAAAGTAGGTCTTCTCCCGCATGAACTCCGTGTCCAGGGCCACCCAGTCGCTGCCGGCGAGGGTGCCGACCAGGTCCTGCAACTGCGCCGTCGTCTCGACCAGTCCGTGATCACGCATCGGCGTTGCCGGCGGACTGCGACTCCGAGAATGACCGCCGCTGTTCCGGCGTGGCCTCCTTCTGGTGGAGACGCTTCCACTCGGCGTAGGGCATCCCGTAGATGATCTCGCGCGCCTGGTCGAGATCGATCTCTGCGCCGTTAGATTCGGCTGCCGCGACGTACCACTTGGCCAGGCAGTTGCGGCAGAATCCCGCCAGGTTCATCAGGTCGATGTTCTGTACGTCCTTGCGTTCGTCCAGATGTCGCAGCAGCCGTTGGAAGACCTCGGCCTCGATTCGTGTTCGTGTCGTTTCTTGCATGTCGGCAGCCCGTTGATCGGTCGGAGATTGTGGATGGCCCCCGGGACCAGTGACTCATGGTAACGGGGGGCGGCGGGGTGACGCACAGGCCTGCAGTGCGCGGGGCCCCGATTTTGTCACAGGCCGTCAGGTCAGGTGCAAAAGCCAGCGTCGGCGTGCGTCGCGCAGGATGTGATAGACGACCGGCCAGAGCAGGGCGCTGGTGATCACCGGGCTCCAGTACCAGATGCTGTCCGGCGGCAGTCCGGTCGCCCCCTGGATCCAGATCTGCAGAAGGCGCGTGAAGGCCACCAGGGATGCCACCGCCACCGCCTGCTGCCAGACCGGGAAGACCCGCATGCGCGGGTAGATCTGGAGCACCACGAACATGGCCAGGGACAGCGTCAGCGCGTTCTGGCCCAGAAGGTGATGGTGCAGCACGTCGAGGAAGAGACCGGTGACGAAGGCGACCAGGATGCCCACCCGGCGCGGGAACGCCATGCCCCAGTAGACCAGCACCAGCAGCACCCACTCCGGACGGAGGGGGGCGATCGCCTCCGGCAGGGGCACGATGCTCAGTGCCAGCGCGACCAGCAGGGACAACAGCACCGGCAGCGGCACGGCGAATCCCGGGTTCATTCCTCCGCGTCCGTCTCGGCGTCGGTCTCCGGCGCATCGGTCCATAGCAGCAGGACCTCGCGCGAGCGGTCCAGCGCGGCCAGGGGTTCGGCGGCGATGGCCAGAAAGGGCTGACCGGGCTCATGTTCAACCGACACGATGCGCGCGACCGGGTAGTCCGCCGGAAAGCGTTCGCCCAGGCCCGACGTCAGCAGCAGGTCGCCCTCCTCGATGTCCTCCTGCGGCGGCACGTGGCGCAGATCTAGGCGCCGCGGGTTGCCGGAGCCGACGGCCAGTGCGCGCAATCCGGTGCGCTCCACGATCACCGGCAGGGCGTGCCCCGGGTCGGAGATCAGCAGCGCGGTGGAGCTGGCCCAGTGCGGCGTCAGGATCTGTCCGATCACGCCATCCGCATTGATCAGGGGCTGTCCGGCATACGCGTCATCGGCCCTGCCCTTGTCGATCACGATCTGCTGGCGGAAGGGGTCCAGATCCACCGCGAGGAGCTTGGCGATCTGGACCCGCTCGGTGGCCTGCGCGGAGGTATGCAACAGGGCCCGCAGGCGATCGTTCTCCGCCTGCAGCGCATCGAAGCGCAACTGCCGCGCGCGCAGTTCCATCAGGTCCGAGCGCAGCAGCCGGTTCTCCAGCACGAGCTGTTCATGACGCGAGAAGGATTCCAGGATCCGGCTGCCGGCCCGGATCGGCGCATCCACCGCCAGCTGGACGGGATAGGCGATGGTGGCGAAGATGCTGCGCAGGGTCTGCAGCTGGTTGAACCGATGGTCGAGCGCCATCAGCGCCAGGGCGACCACGAGAACGGCCAGCAGCCGGAGTGTGGGTGATGCCCCGAGGCTGAACAGCGGCTTTTCGATGACACGTCCTCCGGCGGGCGGGAACGGTTACTCGCTGGTCAGGAAATCGACGCGTTTTTCGTCGAGCATCTCCAGCACGCGCCCGCCACCGCGCGCCACGCAGGTTAACGGATCTTCCGAGATGACCACCGGAATGCCGGTCTCCTCCATGATCAGGCGGTCGATCTGCTGCAGCAGCGCCCCGCCCCCGGTCAGCACGATGCCGCGCTCGGCCACGTCCGCGCCCAGCTCGGGCGGCGTCTGCTCCAGCGCGGTGCGCACCGCGGAGACGATGCCGTGGAGGGGATCCTGCAGCGCCTCCAGGATCTCGTTGCTGTTCAGGGTGAAGGAACGCGGCACGCCCTCGGCCAGGTTGCGGCCCTTCACCTCGATCTCCAGCAGATCCTTGCCGGGGTAGGCCGAACCGATCGCGTGCTTGATGCGTTCGGCGGTCGCCTCGCCGATCAGCACGCCGTAGTTCCGGCGAACGTAGGCCATGATGGCCTCGTCGAAGGTGTCGCCGCCGATCCGCACCGACTCGGAATAGACGATGCCGTTCATCGACAGCACCGCGACCTCGGAGGTGCCGCCACCGATGTCGAGCACCATGGAACCCACTGCCTCGTCCAGCGGAATGCCGGCGCCGATGGCCGCCGCCACCGGCTCCTGCAGGAGATAGACCTTGCGCGCGCCGGCGCCGAAGGCCGATTCCCGGATCGCCCGGCGCTCCACCTGCGTGGCGCCGCACGGCACGCAGACCAGCACCCTGGGGCTGGGCCGGAACACCCGTCGCTCGTGCACCTTCTTGATGAAGTACTGCAGCATCTTTTCGGTGGTGGTGAAGTCGGCGATCACGCCATCCTTCATCGGGCGGATGGTGGTCACGTTCTCCGGCGTGCGGCCCAGCATCTTCTTCGCCTCGGTGCCCACCGCCTCCAGCGAGCGGGGCCCGCCGGGACCCCGGTCCTGGCGTATGGCGACCACCGACGGTTCGTTCAGTACGATACCCTGCCCGCGCATGTAGATCAGGGTGTTGGCGGTACCCAAGTCAATGGAGATGTCATTGGAAAACAGCCCCAGAAAGCGTTTGAACATGGCTCGACCTGATCCTGGTGGCGGGCAGAAAGGACGCGGCACTCTAGCAAGGCCCCGCTGCTTTGGGCAAGGTGGCCTTTGTGGTAACTTTGCGCTCCCGCGTACTATACGTCGAAGCGTCCGCCATGTCCCTGACCAGTGACGAAGTCCGCCGCATCGCGCATCTGGCGCGGCTGGCGGTGGATGACCGCGAGGCCGAGGGCTTCGCGGCCGCCCTCAGCGACATCTTCGATTTCGTCGAGGCCCTGAACAATGCCGATATCGAGGGCGTCGCACCGATGGCGCATCCGCTCGACGCGGAACAGCGGCTCCGTCCCGACCGGGTCACCGAGTCGGATCAGCGCGAACGGTTCCAGGATATCGCGCCCGCGGTGGAGGGCGGTGTGTATCTCGTGCCACGCGTGATCGAATGATCGGCAAACCGGTCCAGCAACGGAAACCCCGGCGATGACACTCGATACCCTTTCGGGCTGGGCGCGCCGTCTGCAAGCGGGCGAGATCAGCAGCCGCGAACTGACCGAACTCTATCTCGACCGTATCGACCGGCTGGATCCCGGCATCAACAGCTTCGTGACCGTGACCCGGGAACAGGCGCTGGCCGCGGCCGACGCGGCGGATCAGCGGCTCGCGCAGGGTGAGCGCGCGCCGCTGCTGGGACTGCCGGTGGCGCAGAAGGACATCTTCTGCACGCACGGGGTGCGCACCAGCTGCGGTTCGAGGATGCTCGATTCCTTCGTCGCCCCCTACGACGCCACGGTCGTCGAACGCATGAATGCCGCCGGCGCGGTGATGCTGGGCAAGACCAACATGGACGAGTTCGCGATGGGTTCGTCGAACGAGACCAGCTACTACGGCCCGGTCCGCAATCCGTGGGACCCGGAGCGGGTGCCCGGCGGATCCTCCGGCGGGTCGGCGGCTGCAGTGGCCGCGCGCCTGGTGCCCGCGGCGACGGGAACCGACACCGGCGGTTCGATCCGGCAGCCGGCCGCGTTCTGTGGCGTCACCGGGCTGAAGCCCACCTATGGACGCGTCTCCCGCTACGGGATGATCGCCTTTGCCTCCAGCCTGGACCAGGGCGGTCCGATGGCCGCCAGCGCGGAAGACTGCGCGCTGATGCTGAATGCGATGGCCGGCTTCGATCCCCGGGATTCCACCAGCCTGGAACGTCCGGACGAGGACTTCACCGCCGGTCTCGACCGCGACCTCAAGGGTCTGCGCATCGGTCTGCCCAGGGAATACTTCGGGGACGGGCTGCACGCGGACGTGCGCCGCGCGGTGCAGGATGCACTGGCGGTGCTGCGCGAGCGCGGGGCGGAGCCGGTGGAGATCAGTTTGCCGAACAGCAACCTGTCGGTTCCGGCCTATTACGTGGTGGCACCGGCCGAGTGCTCGTCCAACCTGGCCCGTTACGACGGCGTGCGTTTCGGCCATCGCTGCAATGATCCGCGCGACCTGATGGACCTGTACACGCGCTCGCGCGCCGAGGGCTTCGGTGCCGAGGTCAAGCGGCGCATCATGATCGGGACCTACGTGCTCTCCGCGGGCTATTACGATGCCTACTACCTGAAGGCCCAGAAGGTCAGGCAGCTGATCGCGGAGGATTTCCGCCGCGCCTTCGAGCGGGTGGATGTGATTGCCGGCCCGACGACACCGGAGCTCCCGTTCCGGCTGGGAGAGAAGAGCGCGGACCCGATCAGCATGTATCTCTCCGACGTCTACACCATCGCGGCGAATCTCGCCGGTCTGCCGGGCCTGTCGATGCCGGCGGGAACGATCGGCAGTCTGCCGGTCGGGCTGCAGCTGATCGGGAACTACTTCGAGGAGGGCCGCCTGCTGAACGTTGCGCACCAGTTCCAGCAGGAGACGGGCTGGCATCAGCGCATGCCGGCGACCTTCGCTTAGGGGCGGACGAAGAATGGAATGGGAAACCGTGATCGGGCTGGAGATCCATGCCCAGCTGAACACCGCGTCGAAGATCTTCTCCGGGGCCGCGACCGCTTACGGCGCGGAGCCGAACCGGCAGGCCTGCGCCGTCGACCTGGGCCTGCCCGGGGTGCTGCCGGTGCTGAACGAGGCGGTCGTGCGCAAGGCCGTGATGCTGGGACTGGCACTCGAGGCGCAGATCGCCCCCCGGTCCGTGTTCGCACGCAAGAACTACTTCTACCCGGACCTCCCGAAGGGCTACCAGATCTCCCAGTTCGAACTGCCGATCGTCGCGCGGGGCCACCTGGAGATCGAACTCGACGACGGCAGCCGCAAGCGGATCGGCGTCACCCGGGCGCACCTCGAGGAGGACGCCGGCAAGAGCCTGCACGAGGGCTTCGGCACGATGACGGGCATCGACCTCAACCGTGCCGGGACGCCGCTGGTCGAGATCGTCTCCGAGCCGGAGCTGGGTTCGGCGCGCGAGGCGGTGGCGTACATGAAGAAACTGCACGCGCTGGTGCGTTACCTCGATATCTGTGACGGCAACATGCAGGAGGGCAGCTTCCGCTGCGACGCGAATGTCTCGGTCCGCCCGGCGGGGGAGTCGTCCTTCGGTATTCGCACCGAGATCAAGAACCTGAATTCCTTCCGTTTCGTCGAGCGCGCGATCAACTTCGAGGTGGAGCGCCAGATCGAGCTGATCGAATCGGGCGGCACGGTGGTGCAGGAGACGCGCCTGTTCGACCCGGACCGCGACGAGACCCGCCCCATGCGCTCCAAGGAAGAGGCGAACG
This sequence comes from Thioalkalivibrio sp., assembly GCA_011389655.1. Taxonomy (GTDB): domain Bacteria; phylum Pseudomonadota; class Gammaproteobacteria; order Ectothiorhodospirales; family Ectothiorhodospiraceae; genus Thioalkalivibrio. Next base: position 33,274 of record JAABTX010000008.1, on the reverse strand, counting down.
ACTACCGCTACTTCCCGGATCCCGACCTGCTGCCGGTAGCGATCCACACGGAGGATATCGAGGCGATCCGCGCCGAGATGCCGGAACTGCCGGATGCGAAGCGCGAGCGCTTCGTGCGCGACTACGCGCTGTCCCCCTACGATGCCGGCGCGCTGACCGCCACCCGCGACCTGGCGGACTACTACGAGGCGCTGGTGGCGGCCTGCGGGGCGCCAAAGCTCGCCGCCAACTGGATGATGGGTGACTTCACCGCGGCGCTGAACCGTTCCGAGCTGGAGGTGGGCGATAGTCCGGTCGCGCCGGCGGCGCTGGCGCAGCTTCTGGCGCGCATCCAGGACGCGACCATCTCCGGCAAGATCGCGAAGGAGGTCTTCGACGCGATGTGGGCGGGTGAGGGCGACGCCGATGCGATCATTGCCGCCCGCGGGCTGAAGCAGATCACCGACACCGGCGCGATCGACCGCATCATCGACGATGTGATCGCCGCGAATCCCGTGCAGCTCGAACAGTACCGTGCCGGGAAGGACAAGCTGCTCGGCTTCTTTGTCGGGCAGGTGATGAAGAAGACCCAGGGCAAGGCCAACCCGGCCCAGGTCAACGAGCGGCTGCGGGCGCGGCTGCGGGGCGACTGAACGCGCGCACCGCGGTCGCGGTCCGAGGAGTCATGATCGCCGAGGCCGACACGCTGCACCGCTTCCTGCTCGAGAACACCCCGGTGAGGGGCGAGTGGGTACACCTCGATGCGTCCTGGCAGGCCCTGTTGCAACGCCACCGTTATCCTCCCGCGGTGCACAGGCAACTGGGCGAGGCCTATGCGGCCGTCGCCCTGATCGCGGCAACGCTGAAGTTCGACGGTTCCCTGATCCTGCAGATCACCGGCTCCGGTCCGCTGCACCTGCTGGTGGTGCAGGCGACCGGAAGCCAGTCGCTGCGTGGACTCGCCCGCTACCGGGGAGAGGTCCCGGACGGTGATCTGGGCCAGATCTTCGGCGCCGATGCCCGGCTGCTGATCACGCTCGACCCGGGTGCGGGGCGCGAACGCTACCAGGGCGTGGTGGCGCTGGAGGGCCGGTCGCTCGCAACGGCACTGGATGCGTACTTCGAGCGCTCCGAACAGCTGCCGACACGGGTCTGGCTCGCGGCCGGTCCGGACAGCGCCGCCGGAATGCTGTTGCAGGGCATGCCGGGACCGGACGGGTCACCGACGCCGCGCGATTCGGAGGACTGGACGCGCCTCACCCTGCTGGGCGACACCGTCTCCGCCGGGGAATTGCTCGATCTCGCGGCGGAAGACCTGCTGCGCCGGCTGTTCCACGAAGAACGGGTGCGGTTGCTGGCCGGGCACGGGATGCGCTTCGCCTGCAGCTGCTCGCGCGACAAGGTGCAGGACATGCTGAAGGGACTCGGCCCCGACGAGGTGCGGGCAACGCTCGAGCAGGAGGGGGAGATCGCAGTGACCTGCGAATTCTGCAATGCCCGCTACCGTCTCGACGCGGTGGATGCGGAGGCCCTGTTCGCGGCCGCCGAACCGCAGCCGACGGTGGGCTCCACCCGCCACTGAGGATTTGCTGCACGCGGCACGGATCCGGTTAATGTGAACACATGGCCACGGAAGGACACGGAAATACGCGGAATGCGTGATCAAATCGCGGATTTCGATCTACTTCCGTGTCCTTCCGTGGCTTGTTTTCATCCCTCGGCGCGCATCGTCCACGGCATGAGCGTTGACGTGGTGTTCACATGCTCCGCCGCGGGCGCTCTCATGCGCCCGCGGCGGTCGCTGCCGGACCACAGACCGGGCAGGCCGGATCGCGCGAGAGCGACAGGGTCCGAAAGTTCATCGTAAGCCCGTCGACCAGCAACAGCCTCCCGGCGAGCGTCGGCAATCCGAGCAGGAGCTTCAGCGCCTCCGTGGCCTGCAGGCTGCCGATCACCCCCGGTAGGCTCGCCAGCACCCCGGACTCGCCACAGGTCTCGCCGAGTTCCTCGCCCTCGCCGTAGAGGCAGTGGTAGCAGGGCATCGATGGGTCCCGGAAGTCGAAGGTGGTCAGCTGGCCCTCGAAGCGGATCACCGCTCCGGAGGCCAGCGGGACGCCGGCAGCCACCGCCGCGCGGTTGATCAGCGCCCGGCTGGCGAAATTGTCCGTGCCGTCCAGGATCACGTCGGCTTCCGCACCGAGTGTCTCCAGTTCCGCCTGGTCAAGGCGACGGGCCAGCGTGTTCAGGCGGCATGCGGGGTTCAGGCGGCGCAGGCTGTCCGCGGCCGAATCGACCTTGAGCCGGCCGATGTCCTGCTGACCATGCAGGACTTGGCGCTGCAGGTTGCTCAGATCGACGCGATCGAAATCGACCAGGGTGAGCTGTCCGACTCCGGCCGCCGCGAGATAGGCCGCGATCGGGGAACCCAGCCCCCCGAGACCCATCACCACCGCGTGGGCGGCCGCCAGACGCTCCTGCCCCTCGGCGCCTACGTTCGGCAGCAGGATCTGGCGGCTGTAGCGCAGCAGGAGCTCGTCGTTCACCCGGGACTCCGAATCGCGACCGGCCCGCGCCGGGGCGGCGTCACCAGTACGAGCGCCAGTGCGAGGGCCGCTGGTCCCGGCAGCCGTGTTCGCTCTGCTGGTAATGGCGCACGAAGATGCGCCGCGCGCAGTGCCCGAAGCAGTTGGAGCTGACCTGCATGTTCGCGCGCCGCGTCTCCTCGCAATAGGCGTAGTAGGCGCGGCGCAGCCGGGTGAGCAGGCTGTTGTCCAGGTGGAAGCCGAGTTCCTCCAGTGCGGACTCGATCTCGGAGAACGTCACCTCGCGCAGGTCATAGCTCGCCAGCACCCGGTTCGGGACAGCCACCGACACCTCGGAGACCATCGGCGAGTCGGCCAGCAGCAGCGCGGCCGAGGGGGCCTGGTCCCTCTCTTGGTGCGGCCCCCGGAAGATGAATTCCCTTGTGCGAACGGTCGAGTCCATGCCCTGTATGGTAGTTGGCGCCGCATCATTTGCCCAGTCAGTTCCACGTCCAATGGCGCGCCACGGGAAGGCACCGGCATTCAGGCGGCGGCGCGACCCTCGGTCATGCGCTCGAGGCCCGCCAGATCGGTGTGGCTCGATACCTCGCGGTAGCCGGCCCTGCGCAGAAGGGCGCGCACCGCGGATCCCTGGTCGGCGCCATGTTCCAGCAGCAGCCAGGCTCCCGGGCGCAGTCGGGAGCGCGATGCTTCCGCGATTGCCCGCAGATCCGCAAGGCCGGTGTCGGCGGCCACCAGCGCACTGCGGGGCTCGAAGCGCAGATCCCCGGCGGCGAGGTGCGGGTCTTCGGCTGCGATGTAGGGCGGGTTGCTGACGATCAGATCGAACCGCGGCCTGGGCGCGACCCCCTCCAGCCAGCGCCCGCGGAACCAGTGAACCGTCAGCCCGAGGCTGCGGGCATTCGCCGCTGCCACCGCCAGGGCCCGGGCTTCGGCATCGCTGGCCCAGACCGTTAGTGACGGCCGTTCGGTCTTCAGCGCCAGGGCGATTGCGCCGGAGCCGGTCCCAAGATCCAGCACCCGCGCCGGCCCCGTCGGCAGGTGCCGGAGTGCGCGTTCCACCAGCAGTTCGGTCTCCGGGCGCGGGATCAGGCAGCCGTCATCCACTGCCAGGGGCAGGGACCAGAACTCCCGCCGGCCCAGCAGGTAGGCGACCGGCTGCCCGGCAGCACGGGCGGCAATCAGCGCGCGCACGGCCTTGGCCTGCGGCGCCGTGACCGGTCGCTCGCCGAAGGCGAGCAGATGCACGTCCGGGATCTCCAGTTGATGGCCCAGCAGCAGACGGGCCTCGAGCCCCGGGTGCGCGACGCCGGCCCGCCGCAGCCTGTCGCGGCATTCGGCAAGCAGCCCTTCCACGGTGGTCGCGTCAGTCGTCGGCAAGTGCGGCCAGCTGTTCGGCCTGGTGCTCGTGCGTCAGCGGATCGATCAGTGGATCGAGGCCTCCCGACATCACTTCGTCCAGCTTGTACAGGGTCAGGTTGATCCGGTGATCGGTGACACGGCCCTGGGGAAAATTGTAGGTACGGATGCGCTCGGAGCGGTCGCCGCTGCCCACCAGGCTCTTGCGCGTGGCGCTCTGCTCCGCGGCCTGCCGGCTGCGTTCGGCCTCGTAGAGCCGTGCCGCCAGCAGGGTCATCGCGCGTGCCTTGTTCTTGTGCTGGGAGCGCTCGTCCTGGCACTCGACCACCATCCCGGTGGGCAGGTGGGTCAGTCTCACCGCCGAGTCGGTGCGGTTCACATGCTGGCCGCCGGCACCGCTGGCCCGATAGGTGTCGATGCGCAGGTCGGCCGGGTTGATCTCCGGCATCTCCACCGCCTCCAGTTCGGGCATGATGGCCACGGTCGCCGCCGAGGTGTGAATGCGGCCCTGGGACTCGGTCTCCGGTACCCGTTGCACCCGATGGGTTCCGGATTCGAACTTCAGCCTGGAATACACCCCATGCCCGACCACCCGGACGATGACCTCGCGGAAGCCCCCGTGTTCTCCCTCGCTGGCGCTCAGGATCTCCATCTGCCACTGCCGCTGTTCGGCGTAGCGGCTGTACATGCGCAGCAGGTCGCCTGCGAAGATGGCGGCCTCGTCGCCACCGGTCCCGGCCCGGATCTCCAGGAACACATTGGCCTCGTCGTGGGGATCCTGCGGCACGAGGTGGGCCTGCAGCTCGCTCTCCAGCCGCTCGGCCTCCGCCTGCAGCCTCGTCGTCTCGTCCGCCGCCAGTTCCCGGACCTCGGATTCGGGATCCTTCAGAAGCGCCTCGGTGGCCCTCAGTTCATCCCGGTTGCGGATCCAGGCTCGCCACGCCGTGGCGACCGGCTCCAGCTGGCTGTACTCGACCGAGAGCCGGCGGAAGCGATCCGGGTCCTCCGCGGCATCGGGCGCCGCGAGCAGTCCCGCGATCTCGCTGTGGCGCTCGGCCAGGCCCTCCAGTCGGCGTTCGAATGATTCCTTCACGAATCGTCCCGGCCGTCCCCGTCATCGTTGCCGGGCAGCCGGAACAGCCGATGCGCGGCGTGCAGCAGATCGGCATCGCCCTCGTGCGCAGCCGCGTTCAGGCTCTTGCAGGGGGCGTGCATCAGCTTGTTGGTCAGCAGGTGCGCGAGCTGCCGCACGACGTCCTCCGGCGGGTGGCCCGCCCGCAGCTGGGTCTCGGCGCGCAGGAGCGTCTCGTGCTGGATCGTCTCCGCCTGTTCGCGCAGCCGCCGAATGCTCTCCACCGAATCCCGCGCGCGCAGCCAGCGCATGAACTCGTGGGCCCGTGCCGCGATGATCTGCTCGGCCTGTTCCGCCGCCGCCTGGCGGGATGCCATGTTCCGGCTGATCACCTCCTGCAGGTCATCGACGGTGTACAGGTACACGTCCTCCAGTTCCGCCACCTCCGGCTCGATGTCACGGGGCACCGCGATATCGACCATGAACATCGGGCGATGGCGCCGCCTGCGGATGGCCCGTTCCACCGCGCCCTTGCCGAGGATTGGCAGCGGGGCGGCGGTGGAGCTGATCACGATGTCGCAGCGGTGCAGGTACTCCGGGAGTCCGGTCAACGGGATGGGTTCGGCCCCGAAGCGGTCGCCGAGCATGTGCGCGCGCTCGACGGTGCGGTTCGCGACGATCACGTGCCCGACTCCGTGACCCACCAGGTGGCGCAGCGTGAGCTCGATGGTCTCGCCGGCCCCGATCACCAGCGCAGTGAGCGGTTTCAGGTCCCCGAAGATCTGCCGCGCGAGGGATACCGCCGCAAACGCGACCGAGATCGCGCTGGCGCCGATCGCGGTGGACGTGCGCACGTCCTTGGCGGTGGCGAAGGCGTGCTGAAAGAGACGCTCCAGTGACAGCCCCAGCGTCCCGGCCGTGTGGGCGTGCTGATAGGCGGACTTCATCTGCCCCAGGATCTGCGGCTCGCCGAGCACCATGGAGTCGAGCCCGCAGGCGACGCGCAGGGTGTGCAGCACCGCCTCGTCGTCGTGATGCCGGTACAGGTAGGCCTCGAGTTCGTCGCGCCGGATGCCGTGGAAACCGCCCAGCCAGTCCAGCACGCGTTCCTCTCCGCCATGGTCGTTCTCCCGAAAGTAGATCTCGGTGCGGTTGCAGGTGGACAGGATGGCCGCTTCCGGAATCCGCACGCCGCTGTGGAGCGAATCCAGCGCCTCCCCGAGCTGGACCTCGTTGACGGCGAGGCGCTCGCGGACCTGGACCGGCGCAGTGCGGTGATTGATTCCGAGGGTGAACAGCATTTAGCGGGATTCTTTCGCGCCCGGGTGGGATCAGCAACGCCTTAGTGTACTGCGTGGCGCCATCGGATACAGTGGGGCCTGGTCCCCTCGGTGGAACCCGTTGCGTACATCCATCGTCCAAGCCCTCGTAATCATGTGGAACGTTCCCGTCATGTCGCGACTTCTCGCTGTCGCGCTCCCCGCCGTGCTGCTGGCGGGTTGCGCCCAGACCAATCTCAATGCATCGGGCTCCGAGTATATCGAGGCCCCCCCGATTCTCTCGATATCCGGGAGCGAGGCGACGGAAGATTCCGAGGCGCGGGTGCTGTTCAGCCTGCTGGCGGCCGAACTGGCCGCCCAGTCGGGCGACTACGAGCAGGCGAGCACCTATTACCTGGCCGCGGCCCGGCTCAGCAGCGATGTTCAGGTCGCCGAGCGGGCCACCCGGCTGGCCCTGTTCGCCCGCAATCATCCGCGTGCCCTCGCGGCTGCGGAGCGGTGGCTGGAATTGTCGCCCGGCAACATCGAGGCGATGCAGATCGCTGCGGTACTGATGACCACCACCGGACGGGACGACGAGGCGGCCGAACTGCTGGAGACCCTCGTCGACGCGGTCGGCACCGACGAGGGTTACCGGGTCGTGGTGTCCCTGCTCGCGCAGTCCGAGGATCGGGCGACCGCGCTTCGGGCCGTGGAGCGGCTGGTGGACGCGAATCCCGACGAGGCCGCTGGCTGGCAGGCACATGCGGAACTTGCCCTGCGCTTTGAGCAGCTCGAGCGGGCCCGCGAGATCGCGTGGACGGGCGTGGAGCGTTTTCCCGATGCGGTGCACCTGCGCATGACCCTGGCCCGCGTGCTCACCGAGATGGAAGACGACGATGCGGCGCTGGCGACGCTTTCAGCCGCGGTGGATGTGCATCCCGACCGGCGCGATGTGCGTCTTGCCTACGCCAGGGCGCTGGTGGACGTGGAGGATTTCGAGCGCGTGCGCCCCGAGCTGGACCGGCTTCTGGACATGGACCCCGAGGACGCGGATCTTCTGCTGACCACCGCCCTGCTCAGTCTCGAGGCGGGGCGTTTCGAGCTTGCACGGGAATACCTCGAGCATCTCCTCGCGAGCGGACGCCGGACCTCGGATGCCCACTACTATCTCGGCCGCCTGCATGAACAGGCGGAGGATCTCGAGGCCGCGCGGCGGTCCTATCGGGCGGTGGATGCCGGGGAGCACGTCGACGACGCACGCCTCAGGGTGGCGCGCCTGACGGCGGAGCTGGAGGGTCACGCGGCGGCCCGGCCGATCCTCGAAGACCTCCAGCAGGACCCTGACGAAGGCATCGCCCTTCGCGCCTACCTGGTGGAGGCGAATGTGCTGCGGGACAGCGGCGAATTCGACGCGGCGCTCGAGCGGCTGGCGCGGGGGCTCGTCGAGTTCCCCGGTTCGGAGCAGCTGCTCTATCTGCGTGGGCTGGTCCACGAGCGGGCCGGCAACATCCCGGCGGCCGAGGCGGATTTCCGGGCCATCCTGGAGATGGACCCGGAGAACGTGTCGGCACTCAATGCCCTCGGATACACCCTCGCGGACCGGACCGAACGCTATGAAGAGGCCTACGATCTCATCACCCGTGCCTACGAGCAGCGCCCGGACGACGCCGCGATCATCGACAGCTACGGCTGGGTGCTGTACCGGATGGGCCGCCTCGATGAGGCGCTGGCGAAGCTGGAGCGTGCCTACGACCTGATGCAGGACAGCGAGATCGCCAGCAACCTGGCGGTGGTCCTGTGGGAGGTGGGCCGTCGCGACGAGTCCCGCGCGATCATCGAGGAGGCCCTGGAACGCGATCCCGGGCACGAGCGGCTGCGCCGGGTCAGCCGGGAGCTGGGAGACTGAGTGGATCTGACCTGTGGTTGACGCCTCCTCCGGCTTCCCTGGCCTGAACTCCATGCGCCTGCGGCCGATCCTGCTGGCCGTCCTCGCGGTGTTCGGACTCCTTGGCTGTGCGTCGATCCCCGAACCATCGGTAGACGAGGCTGCCGCTCGCGCGGCCTTCGCCGAGCGTTCCGCCCGGCTGGAGGCGGTGGACACGTGGCGCCTGGCCGGGCAGGTGATCCTGGAACTCCCGGAGGAGACCTGGACGGGGCAACTGGGCTGGCGTGCCGAGGGGCCGGAGCAGGTGATCGACCTGTCGGGGCCGATGGGGCGCGGGGGCGGTCGCGTGATTTTCGACGGGCGCCACGCGATGCTGCTGACCCGCGACGGCGAACGTTACCAGGCCTCCGACCCCGACCGGCTGATCGCGCGGATCACCGGGCGCGAGATCCCGGTCGCGGGCCTCGATGCCTGGGTGCGCGGGATCGCGCGTCCGGGCGCGGGCTTCGATCTCCGCGCGGACGCGGCGGGGCGCCCGTCGCGGCTGATCCAGGATGGCTGGGAGGTCCGCTACGGGGCCTTCGAGGATGCCGGTCCTGCGGCGATGCCGGCCTCTCTGGAGCTGCGCCGCGGGGACATGCGCCTGGAGCTGCGGATCCAGCGCTGGCAGCTCGGCCAGCCGGCGCCGGCGCCGTGAACGCGGATTTCTCGGTCCGGTTTCCGGCACCCGCGAAGATCAACCGTTTCCTGCACATCACCGGCCGTCGCCCGGACGGTTACCACGAGCTGCAGACCGTATTCCAGTTCGTGGATCTCTGCGACTGGCTGCAGTTCTTCCCGTTGTCTTCCGGGCGCGTCGAGCTCGACGCGGCGATGCCCTCCCTGAATGGCGACAACCTGTGTCTGAAGGCGGCACGCCTGCTTGCCGAGCGCAGCGGTCATTCCCTCGGGGTAAGGATCGCGCTGACCAAGCACATCCCCGTCGGCGGGGGGCTGGGCGGGGGCAGTTCCGATGCCGCGACCACGCTTGTGGCGCTGAACCACCTGTTCCGGCTGGGTCTGTCGCTGCCGTCCCTGGCGCAGCTGGGCCTGCGGCTGGGGGCCGACGTGCCGGTGTTCGTGCGCGGGCTCGCGGCATGGGCGGAGGGCGTTGGCGAGCGTCTGACCCCGGTGGAGCCGGACACGCCCTGGGTGCTGCTGATCGACCCGGGGGAGGCGGTGTCCACCGCAACCATGTTCGGTTCCCGCGAATTGACACGGGACTGTCCCCCCGAGAGAATCACGGCGTCCGGGTACGGGTCTTTCGGCAATGTCTTCGAGCCGCTGGTGCGGCGCCGTCTTGCGGTCGTGGACGCGGCGCTGGAGTGGCTGGGTGCGCAGGGAGTCCCGGCCCGGCTCAGCGGAACCGGGGGCTGTCTGTTCGGGCTGTTCGCCGACGCGGCCGCCGCGCGGGCGGCACAGCAGGCGCAGCCACACCCCTGGCGCAGCTGGGTCGTGCGCCTCGTCAACCGCTCGCCACTGTGCGAGTGGCACCCTCCGGACGCGGACGGGACGTAGCCGGACAACGAGTCATTGGGCCGTCGCCAAGCGGTAAGGCACCGGGTTTTGATCCCGGCATTCGCAGGTTCGAATCCTGCCGGCCCAGCCATACAGGAATTGTGACGCCGGAATGCCACTGGGCGTCACGAAGCGGGGCCGGCAGGGTTCGAAGCTCAAGGTTCGACTGCCCCGAAGGGGCAGAACGTCGCCGCAGGCGACGGCCCGGAGGGCGGCGCGCAGCGCCGTAATCCTGCCGGCCCAGCCATGCGGGAACCGGGACGCCCGGAAGCCACCGGGTTCGTACCGACACCCGATCACCATCCTGCGCTAGAATTCCCGCGCCGGCGGGGTCCGCCCGGGCCGGCCGATGGTGTTCGATGCATTCATATCGGGGGGGCCGTGGCGAACCAGAGCCGAATGATGATCTTTGCGGGCAATGCGAACCTGCCGCTCGCGCAGCGGGTCGCGGAGCACCTCGACCTGCGCCTGGGCAAGGCCACCGTGGGCCGCTTCAGCGACGGCGAGGTGCAGGTCGAGATTCTCGAGAACGTGCGCGGGCGGGACGTCTTCGTGATCCAGCCGACCGGGCGCCCGACCAACGACAACATCATGGAACTGCTGATCATGGTGGATGCGCTGCGCCGGGCCTCCGCCGGGCGCATCACCACCGTGATCCCGTATTTCGGCTATGCCCGCCAGGACCGCCGGGTGCGCTCCGCGCGAGTGCCGATCTCGGCCAAGGTCGTCGCCAACATGATCGAATCCGTGGGTGCCGACCGGGTGCTCACCATTGACGTGCACGCGGACCAGGTGCAGGGATTCTTCAACGTGCCGGTGGACAACGTCTACGCCTCCCCGATCCTGCTCGGCGACATCTGGCGCCGCGAGGCGGGCGATGTGACGGTGGTCTCCCCGGACGTCGGCGGCGTGGTGCGCGCGCGGGCCATCGCCAAGCGGCTCGACGACGCCGACCTCGCGATCATCGACAAGCGCCGGCCGCGCGCCAACGAGTCCCTGGTGATGCACATCATCGGCGACGTGGAAGACCGGTGCTGCGTAATCATAGACGACATGGTCGACACCGCCGGCACCCTGTGCCAGGCGGCGGGGGCACTGAAGGAGCACGGCGCGAAGAAGGTCTACGCCTACGCGACCCATGCCGTGCTTTCCGGTCCGGCAGTTGCTAACATAGAGGGTTCGTTACTTGACGAGCTCGTGGTCACCGACACCGTGCCGCTGCAGCCGAACGCCGAGGCCTGCGGCCGTATCCGCCTCCTGTCCGTGGCGGAGATGCTCGCGGAGACCATCCGCCGCATCAATACCGAGGAATCGGTCAGTTCGCTGTTCGTGGACTGACCCTGTACCGTCGCCCAGCCGGGCGGCATCGACGGGGCTCAGGCCCCTTCTGGCGCCTCATCTGGTCGCGGATGGGGCGCGCTCATTTTGGAGAAAGCGTCATGAGTACGGATTTTGTCATTGAAGCCGAACCGCGCGCGGATCAGGGATCGGGTGCGAGCCGCCGCCTGCGTCGCGCGGGCAAGCTGCCGGGTATCCTCTACGGAGGGCACAAGGACGCCATTGCGATAACGCTCGATCACAACGCGATCCTGCTGAACCTGAAGCACGAGGCCTTCTACTCCCATATCCTCACGGTGAATCTCGAGGGCCGCCGCGAGCGCGCGATCCTGCGCGACCTGCAGCGCCATCCCTTCAAGCCCACGCTGATTCACGTCGATCTGCAGCGGGTCAGTGCCGACGAGGCGATCCGGGTGCAGGTCCCGCTGCATCTCCTGAACGAGGAAATCTGCAAGGGCGTGAAGACCGGCGGCGGCATGATCAACCGTCAGCTGACCGACGTCGAGGTCGAGTGCCTGCCCGCGGATCTTCCCGAGGCGATCGAGGTGGACGTGGCCGGGCTCGATGTTGGCGAGACGGTACACCTGTCAGAGCTTGTGCTTCCCGCCGGTGTGACGGTGGTGGCGCTGGCCCACGAGGGGCACGACTCCGCCGTGGTCAGCGTGCTTCTTCCCCGCGGCGAGAAGGCGGAGCCGGAGGAGGCCGAGCCGGGCGTCGAGGGCCTCGAGGCCGAGGACTGATCGCCCCGGGTCTGCACGGGGTCTGGCCAAGAAATGCCGATACGGCTCCTGGTCGGTCTGGGCAATCCGGGCCCGCGTTATGCCGACACGCGGCACAATGCGGGCTTCTGGTTCGCGGACCGCCTCGCGGCGGATCGTGGCAGTACCTTCCGTGCGGAGTCCCGTTTCGAGGGCGAGGTCGCGAGGTTCGCTGCGGGCACTGCATCCTGCCTGTTGCAGAAGCCGCTGACCTTCATGAACAAGAGCGGCAGCGCGGTGCAGAAGCTTGCGGCCTTCTACCGTATCCCCCCCGCGGAGATCCTGGTCGTGCACGACGACCTCGACCTGCCGGCCGGTACCGCGCGCCTGAAGGCGGGCGGCGGTCACGGAGGGCACAACGGCCTGCGCGACCTCCACCGTCATCTCGGTGCGGACTACGCCCGGCTGCGTATCGGCATTGGTCATCCGGGTATCCGTGAGGCGGTGATCGGCTATGTTCTGGAGCGCCCCGGCCGGGAAGAGGCGATGGCGATGCGCCAGGCGATCGATGCAGCGCTCGGGGTCGTCGACGACCTCGTGGGCGGAGACTGGGATCGGGCGGTGCGCCGGCTGCACACACAGGCCGTGCCGAATGGGGAGAAAGAAGCGTGAGTCTCAAGTGCGGGATCGTCGGGTTGCCCAACGTGGGCAAGTCCACTCTGTTCAACGCGCTCACCAGGGCCGGCATCTCGGCCGAGAACTATCCGTTCTGCACCATCGACCCCAATGTGGGGGTGGTGGAGGTGCCGGATCCGCGGCTCGGCGTCCTCGCGGAGCTGGTGAAGCCGCAGCGCGTGCTGCCGACCACGGTGGAATTCGTCGACATCGCGGGACTGGTCTCCGGGGCCGCGCAGGGCGAAGGCCTGGGCAATCAGTTCCTCGCCCACATCCGGGAGACGGACGCGATCGCCCAGGTCGTACGCTGTTTCGAGGACGAGGACGTGGTCCACGTCGCCGGTCAGGTGGATCCGCTGTCGGATATCGAGATCATCGGCACCGAACTGGCGCTGGCGGACATGGACACCGTGTCCCGCGCGATCACGCGCCTGACGCGGGCGGCCAAGTCACAGGACAAGGAGGCGCTGGCGCGGCTCGAGATCGCGGAGCGGGTGGCGGCCGGTCTGGACAAGGGCACCCCCGTGCGCGCGCAGGCCCTCTCCGCGGAGGCCCTTGCGCTGCTCCGTGACCTCCACCTGCTGACCGCAAAGCCCATGATCTATATCGCCAACGTCGCGGAGGACGGCTTCGCCGACAACCCGCTGCTCGCCCAGGTCGAGGCCCGGGCCTCGCAGGAGGGCGCGGAAGTGGTGCCGGTCTGTGCCGCGCTGGAGGCGGAGATCGCGCGGCTGGATGAAGCCGAACGCAACGAGTTCCTGGCCGATCTGGGGCTGTCCGAACCGGGCCTCGACCGGGTGGTGCGCGGCACCTACCGGCTGCTCGACCTGCAGACCTTCTTCACGGCAGGGCCGAAGGAGGTGCGTGCCTGGACGGTCCGCAGGGGATCGACGGCGCCCCAGGCCGCGGGTGCCATCCACACCGACTTCCAGAAGGGCTTCATCCGCGCCGAGGTGATCGCCTTCGACGACTTCGTCGCCTGCGGCGGTGAGCAGGGTGCGAAGGACGCCGGTAAATGGCGTCTGGAAGGCAAGGAATACGTCATGCACGAAGGCGACGTTGTACATTTCCGCTTCAACGTCTGAGTCTGCCGGTCCGGCGGGCCCGGTCGCGGAATCCGTGTCGCAGTGGATGATCCTGCGCCGGGAGCGGTTGCCCCGCCTCCGCAGCGGATAGTGTACGGTCATCCCGTGGTCCAACGGGACCGACCGTTGAACCCATAAAGATTCGAGTCGTCAGGAGGCTCTCATGGATGTCATGGATCGCATTCGTCAGCAAGTGGAAGAAAACCCCGTCGTGATCTTCATGAAGGGGACGCCGCAGTTCCCGATGTGCGGATTTTCCAGCCGGGCCGCCGAGGCGCTGAAGCGCTGCGAGCACGAATTCGCGTACGTGAACGTGCTGGCCGATCCCGAGGTGTTCCAGAACCTGCCCCGCTTTGCGGACTGGCCCACCTTTCCCCAGATCTACATCAATGGCGAACTGGTCGGCGGCTGCGACATCACGCTGGAGATGTTCGAGAACGGCGAATTGAAGAAGGCGGTCGAAGAGGCGCACGCCAAGCGCGCCTGACCGGGCGGCGGGCGTGTGGCCCGCCGCCCTAGTGGCCCACTAGCCCGTTCCGTCCGGCAGCAGCGCGGCCGCCTCCGGGATGCCCGCGGTATCCATCCAGCGGTTCGCGATCGAGCAGAAGACCTCGGCCGTCACCTCGGCGTCGTAGGCGGCGCTGTGGGCGGCATCCGTGTCCCAGTCAAGGCCCGCCGCCTCCGCGGCGCGTGCCAGTACCGTCTGGCCGTAGGCGAGAGCGGACAGCGAGACCGTGTCGAGGCTGCTGAAGGGATGGAACGGATTGCGGCGGATCCCGCAGCGCGCCGCCGCCGCATGCACGAACCCGAGGTCGAAGTGCGCATTGTGGCCGACCAGGATCGCGCGTTTGCACAGGTTGAGCTTCACCTCGCGGCGCACCTCGCTGAAGATCTGTCCCATCGCCTGATCCTCGGGCTGGGCGATCCGCAGCGGGTGGAACGGGTCGATGCCGTTCACCTCCAGGGACTTCGGGTCCAGGTGGCTGCCGTCGAACGGCTGCACGTGGATGCTGAGCGTGCGCTCCCGCCACAGGTGACCGTTCTCGCCCCGGCGCAGGAAGACCGCCGCGATCTGCAGCAGCGCGTGTCTGCCGGCGTCGAACCCGCCGGTCTCGACATCCACCACGACCGGAAGAAATCCCCGGAAGCGGTTCGCCATCGGGACTGCCGCTGGAGGCAGGGTCGGGATCTCGCTCATGTTACGCCTGCACGCTGCAAGAGACTCCCTCCAGGATAATGGGGGCCATGTTTTGTTCGGGAATTTCAAGCGCTTTCTGCGGGCGATCGCCGCGGGAAGGCAGCGCGCCTTGACCTTGCACGGCCTCAGTCCGGATACTTGCTCACCTGTTCGCAGCCTCGCCGCACCTACACCCATGGTAGCAGAAAGGGCGCCCGGCCCCGCTCCGCCGCCGTTCCGGGGCAGACCGTCGAGCGTTCTCCAGAAGGATCACGCATGAACGCAAACGCTGACTCGCACGATATCGATCCGCAGGAAACCCAGGAGTGGATCGACGCCCTCGAGGCGGTCCTGGATGCAGACGGGCCCGAGCGCGCCCACCAGCTGCTCGAGTCGCTGATCGACAAGGCGCGCCGCAGCGGGGCGTATCTGCCTTACTCGGCCAATACCGCGTACGTGAACACGATTCCCACGCACATGGAGCCGGTGTACCCGGGTGACAGTGAGCTGGAGCACCGGATCCGGTCGTACATCCGGTGGAACGCGATGGCGATGGTGGTGAAGGCCAACCGGGTCTCCGCGGAACTGGGCGGGCACATCGCGACCTTCGCCTCCGCCGCGACCCTCTACGACGTCGGCTTCAACCATTTCTGGCGCGCCCCCTCCCACGAGCACGGCGGGGACCTCGTCTTCGTGCAGGGTCACTCCGCGCCCGGCATGTACGCGCGCTCCTTCCTGGAAGGGCGTCTGACCGAGGAGCAGCTCGACCACTTCCGCCGCGAGGTCGATGGCAAGGGCCTGTCGTCCTACCCGCACCCGTGGCTGATGCCGGACTACTGGCAGTTCCCGACCGTGTCCATGGGCATCGGACCGATCATGAGCATCTTTCAGGCCCGCTTCATGAAGTACCTGCAGGACCGCGGCCTGGCCAAGACCGATGACCGCAAGGTCTGGAGCTTCGTCGGCGACGGCGAGGTCGACGAGCCCGAGACGCTGGGCGCGATCACCCTGGCCTCGCGCGAGCGCCTGGACAATCTGGTCTGGGTGGTCAACTGCAACCTGCAGCGCCTCGATGGCCCGGTGCGCGGGAACGGCAAGATCGTGCAGGAGCTGGAGGCGATCTTCCGCGGTGCGGGCTGGAACGTGATCAAGTTGCTCTGGGGCCGCTACTGGGATCCGCTGCTCGCGAAGGACAAGGATGGACTGCTGCAGCGGCGCATGATGGAGGCGGTGGATGGCGACTACCAGAACTACAAGTCGCGGGATGGCGCCTACGTGCGCGAGCATTTCTTCGGAAAGTACCCCGAACTCAAGGCGATGGTCGCGAACATGTCCGACGAGGACATCTGGCGGCTCAACCGCGGCGGACACGATCCGGTCAAGGTCTATGCCGCGTACAAGACCGCAGCGGAGCACAGGCACGAGCCGACGGTGATCCTCGCGCATACCGTGAAGGGGTACGGCATGGGCCCGGCGGGTGAGGCGCAGAACCGCACGCACAGCCAGAAGAAGCTGGACGTGGACGACATGAAGGCCTTCCGCAACCGCTTCAGCATCCCGTTGTCGGATGATCAGATCGAGGCGGCCGAGTACATCCTTCCGAACGAGGAGGCCCCCGAATTCAAATACATGCTGGAGCGGCGCAAGGAGCTGGGCGGTTTCCTCCCGGTGCGCCGGCCGCTGGCTGCGCCGCTGGAGGTCCCGGACCTGGACATCTTCAAGTCGTTGCTCGAATCCAGCGGCGAGCGGGAGATGTCGACGACCATGGCCTTCGTGCGCATGCTGACCCTGCTCGCGCGGGACAAGAAGCTCGGGCGCTACCTGGTGCCGATCGTCCCCGACGAGGCCCGCACCTTCGGCATGGAGGGGCTGTTCCGTCAGCTTGGCATCTACTCCTCGGTGGGCCAGCTCTACCAGCCGCAGGACCGCGAGCAGGTGATGTACTACAAGGAGGACAAGAAGGGGCAGATCCTGGAGGAGGGGATCAACGAGGCCGGCGCGATGTGTTCGTGGATCGCCGCCGCGACCTCCTACTCCACGCATGGCGTCGCCACCGTCCCCTTCTACATCTACTACTCGATGTTCGGCTTCCAGCGTGTCGGCGACCTGATCTGGGCCGCCGGCGACATGCAGGCGCGGGGGTTCCTGATCGGCGGCACCGCGGGGCGCACCACGCTTGCGGGCGAGGGCCTGCAGCACCAGGACGGTCACAGCCTGATGATGGCCGCGAATGTCCCGAACTGCGTCTCCTACGACCCGACCTTCGCCTACGAGCTCGCGGTGATCGTGCACAGCGGCCTGCAGCGCATGTTCGTGGACCAGCAGAAGGTCTTCTACTACATCACCACGATGAACGAGAACTACCCCCAGCCCGCGATGCCGAAGGGAGCGGAGAAGGGCATCGTGAAGGGGCTCTACAAGTTTGCGGCCGCCGGCAGACGCAAGAAACAGGCGCGGCTGCTCGGCTCGGGCACGATCCTGCGCGAGGTGATCGCCGCGGCCGAGCTGCTGGACAAGGACTGGGGGGTTTCGTCCGAGGTCTGGAGTGCGCCCAGCTTCAATGAACTGGCCCGGGACGGCCGGGCCTGCGACCGCGAGGCCCTGCTGAAACCGAAGGGCAAGACCCCTGTCCCCTGGGTCACGCAGTGTCTGTCGGGCTCCTCGGCCCCGGTGGTCGCGGCCACCGACTACGTGAAGGCCCATGCCGATCAGATCCGGGCCTGGGTGCCGGCCCCCTACCGCGTGCTGGGCACCGACGGATTCGGGCGCTCGGACACCCGGGCGGCCCTGCGGCGCCACTTCGAGGTGGATCGTTACCACGTGGTTCTGGCAGTGCTGAAGTCCCTGTCCGAGGCCGGTGACGTGGAGGCCTCGGTGGTGGCCGATGCAATCGCCAAGTACGGGATCGACACCAGCCGGCCCAACCCCCTGCAGGCCTGACGCCGTCGCCGCCGTTCCCCAGCGAGGAGCTGACATGAGCGAGATCATTACCGTGGATGTCCCCGACATCGGTGACTTCGAGGATGTGGAGATCATCGAGGTTCTGGTCGGCGTCGGCGACGAGGTGGCTCCCGAGGACCCGTTGATCACCCTCGAGTCGGAAAAGGCCTCGATGGAGATTCCGGCGCCCCGCGGGGGCGTGGTGCGCAAGGTGAACGTGAAGGTCGGGGACCGGGTGTCCGAGGGCGACCCGATCCTGGGCCTCGAGCCGGCGGGCGAGGGCGCCGCCGAGGCCTCGGAGTCCGCCGGTGACGCCGGCGCGGACAGGGACGAGGGCAAGGCCCCGTCCGCGGAACCGGGGCAGAAGGAGGCGCCCTCACGGCCGGAACCGGAACCGGAACCGAGCGCCCCGGAGCGCACGCCGCCGCCGGTGCCCCGCCCGTCTCCCACCGCGCAGATTGCGGACGAGAAGGCCTTCCGCAAGGCGCATGCCTCGCCCGCCGTGCGGCGTTTCGCGCGCGAGCTCGGGGTCGATCTCGCGAAGGTCGAGGGGAGCGGGCGGAAGAAACGCATATTGCGCGAGGACGTGCAGGCCTTCGTGAAGCGGAGCCTGAGCCAGCCGGCCGGATCCTCGCTGGGCATCGAGCCGATGCCGGAGATCGACTTCAGCGAGTTCGGGCCGGTGGAGACCCAGGCCCTGAGCAAGATCAACAAACTCAGTGGGCGGAACCTGCACCGCAACTGGGTCAGCATCCCCCACGTCACCCAGTTCGACGAGGCGGACATCACCGAACTGGAGGACTTCCGCAAGTCGCTGAAGGACGAGTACGAGAAGAAGGGCGTTAAGGTCACCTTCCTGCCCTTCCTGATGAAGGCGCTGGTGTCGGTGCTGAAGCAGTACCCGCGCTTCAACGCGTCACTGGATGCGACGGGCGAAAACCTGATCCTGAAGAAGTACTACAACCTCGGTGTGGCCGTGGACACGCCCAACGGTCTGGTGGTCCCGGTGGTGCGGGACGTCGATCGCAAGAGCCTGGTGGATCTCGCGGCGGAACTGATGGAACTGTCGCAGCGCGCGCGCGATCGCAGGCTGAAGACGAAGGATCTCCAGGGTGGCTGCATGACCATCTCCAGCCTCGGCGGCATCGGTGGCACCCATTTCACCCCGATCGTCAACGCCCCCGAGTTGGCGATCCTCGGTGTCGGACGCTCCGCGATCCGTCCCGTCTGGTCCGGCGAGGCCTTCGAGCCCCGGCTGATCCTGCCGATCGCCCTGTCCTACGATCACCGCGTGGTCGACGGCGCGCTGGGCGCCCGCTTCACCAGCGCGCTGTCGGGCCTGCTGTCCGACATGCGCCGCATGCTGCTCTGACGTGAAAATCTCGGGCAGCGCGCTCAGACTCTCCCCTTTCCCGCTGGCGGGAGAGGGGCCGGGGGTGAGGGCCGGGACCGGCGCCGCGCCCCCACCCCATCCCTCCCCTGCCAGCGGGGAGGCGGTTTTTGAGTGTTCGGGCCGACGTGTATCGCCATGATCGGCAGGCCTCGTCTTCGCAACCCCCGAACCGGCATCAACCCGGGAGCCGTCCGATGAGCAAGACGACCACCATCCAAGTCCCCGACATCGGTGATTTCCAGGACGTGGAGATCATCGAGGTCCTGGTCCACGAGGGCGACACCCTCGCCCCGGAGGATCCGATGATCACCCTGGAGTCGGACAAGGCGAGCATGGATATCCCCGCGCCGCAGGAAGGCACGGTGAAGGCGATGCACGTGAAGGTCGGCGACCGCATCTCCGAGGGGGACCCGATCCTCGATCTCGAATCCTCGGAGGCCGGACAGCCGGAGGCCGGCAGCGGTGCGGGCGCGCCCTCCGCTTCGGAATCCTCGGCCGAGGGTCGCGAAAAGGCCCCGGGGGGCGCGGCTGAGTCGGCGCCCGAGGCGAAGGCCTTCGCCGGTGACACGGACCTGCAGTGCCAGGTGCTGGTGCTGGGCTCCGGCCCGGGGGGCTACACGTCGGCCTTCCGCGCCGCGGACCTTGGCCTCGATGTGATCATGGTCGAGCGCTACCCGGAGCTCGGTGGCGTGTGCCTGAACGTCGGCTGCATCCCGTCGAAGGCGTTGCTGCACGCGGCCGAGGTGATCGAGGAGGCGGAGCGCTTCGCCCAGTTCGGGGTTGAATTCGGGCAACCGAAGATCGACCTGGCCGGCCTGCGCAAGTACAAGTCCGGCACCGTTGGCAAGCTGACGCAGGGCCTGAAGGGCCTTGCGAAGCAGCGCAAGGTGCGGGTGGTACAGGGGGTCGGGCGCTTCGCGGGCAGCCACGCGCTCGAGGTCGAGGGTCCGGATGGCACTCAGACCATCGGTTTCGAGCACGCGATCATCGCCGCCGGTTCGAAGGTGGTGCGGCTGCAGGACTTTCCGTGGGACGACCCGCGGGTGATGGACTCCACCGGCGCGCTGGAACTCGCTGACATTCCCGAGCGCCTGCTCGTGGTCGGCGGTGGCATCATCGGTCTGGAGATGGCCTCCGTATACGACGCGCTGGGCTCGAAGGTGACTGTGGTGGAACTGGCGGACCGCCTGATGCTCGGTGCCGATCGCGATCTGGTACGGCCGCTGGAGAAGCGCATTCGCAAGAGTTACGAGAACATCTACCTGAAGAGCAAGGTGGCGCAGGCGAAGGCGACGAAGAAGGGCATCGAGGTCCGGTTCGAGGGCGAGGCGAAGGAACTGCCGGAGAAGGACGTGTTCGACCGCGTGCTGGTGGCGGTCGGCCGCAGCCCGAACGGCGGGGACATCGCCGCCGACGCCGCGGGCGTGAAGGTCAGCGACCGCGGCTTCATCGAGACGGACAGCCAGATGCGCACCAACGTCGAGCATATCTTCGCGATCGGCGACATCGTTGGCCAGCCGATGCTGGCGCACAAGGCCACGCATGAGGGCAAGGTGGCCGCGGAGGTGATCGCCGGGCACAAGGTGCACTTTGACGCCCGCGCGATCCCGTCGGTGGCCTACACCCACCCCGAGGTGGCGTGGATGGGCCTCACCGAGGAAGAGGCGAAGCGGGACGGCGTCGAGTACACCAAGGGCGTCTTCCCCTGGGCCGCCTCGGGGCGCGCGATCGCGCTGGGCGCCGACGACGGGATGACCAAGCTGCTGTTCGACACCGAGGGCCGGGTGATCGGTGCCGGCATCGTCGGCCCGATGGCCGGTGACCTGATCTCGGAGGCGATGCTGGCGCTGGAGATGGGGGCGGACATGGAGGACATCGGCCTGACGGTGCATCCGCACCCGACCCTCTCGGAGAGCGTGGCCTTTGCGGCCGAGGTCGCGCACGGGTCGATCACGGACATCATGCCGCCGCGGAAGCGCTGAAGTCCGTGCTGTGCCTTGCCGGGGCGGAAGCGGGGCAAACGCCTTCAGGGCACGCTCGGGCCGTCCCTGGGCGCTCGACGGCGGCCATCCGTAGCCGCCGACGGCCCTGAACCCGTCCGCCCCACTCCCGCCTTCAGCGGTGAAGGTGTAGGGTGGGCCAAGCGCAGCGGGCCCACCAACATGGCTGCCGCATTCCCTGTGGCGCTTGCGCTTTCATCCGGGTCGTGATGATCGTCCGCCTAGGGCATTTGCATGGCGGTCCCGGTGGTGTGACAGTAGCGTACTTTAGGCATGACCCACTGGACTGGGCAGTGCTTTAGCCGCTGGGTGGCGTCCCCGGTCCGGACCGTTGGCGGTCACGGATGGCCGCCGTCGAGCGCCCATGGATGGCTTGAGCGTGTCCGGGACGCCACCCAGCGGCGGGTTCCGCCCCGGTGGCGGGATCTGCCCCGTGGGGTGGCCGGACGGTCCCCTGCGACGCAAGGGTCACGGGCACAGAAGGTAACGAGCGGCGTGCGAGAGAGAAGGAAGCCTTGATGAATGCGAATGTTTCCCGGGTGGTGCTGGCCTATTCGGGTGGATTGGATACGTCGGTGATCCTGAAGTGGCTGCAGGAGACCTATGACTGCGAGGTGATCACCTTCACCGCGGACCTGGGGCAGGGCGAGGAGGTGGAGCCTGCCCGAACGAAGGCCGAGGCGCTGGGGGTGCGGCACATCTACATCGAGGACCTGCGCGAGGAATTCGTGCGCGACTACGTGTTTCCGATGTTCCGGGCCAACACGCTGTACGAGGGCGAGTACCTGCTGGGTACCTCGATCGCTCGGCCGCTGATCGCGCGCCGCCTGGTCGAGATCGCGAACGAGACCGGCGCGGATGCGATCGCGCACGGCGCGACCGGAAAGGGCAACGATCAGGTCCGCTTCGAACTCGGCGCCTACGCGCTGGCACCCGGTATCCAGGTGATCGCGCCCTGGCGCGAGTGGGACCTGACCTCGCGCGAGCGGCTGATGGCCTACGCCGAGCAGCACGGCATCCCGGTGGACTTCGCGAAGCAGGGCAAGAAGTCGCCATACTCGATGGACGCGAACCTGCTGCACATCTCCTACGAGGGCGGCCCGCTGGAGGACCCCTGGACCGAGGCGGAGGAGGACATGTGGCGCTGGAGCGTGTCGCCGGAGGCCGCCCCGGACGTATCCGCGACGATGGAGATCGGCTTCGAGGCGGGGGATCCGGTCACACTGAACGGCATGCCGCTGACGCCGGCGCAGCTGCTGTCCGAACTGAACCGCATCGGCGGCGAGAACGGGATCGGGCGGCTCGACCTGGTCGAGAACCGTTACGTGGGGATGAAGTCGCGCGGCTGCTACGAGACACCGGGCGGAACCATCCTGCTGAAGGCGCGTCGCGCGCTGGAGTCCCTGACGCTGGACCGCGAGGTCGCGCACCTCAAGGACGAGTTGATGCCCCGCTATGCGAGTCTGATCTACAACGGCTACTGGTGGAGCCCGGAACGGCGCATGCTGCAGGCCGCGATCGACCAGACCCAGTCGGTGGTGAATGGCAGCGTGCGCCTGCGACTCTACAAGGGCAACGTGATCGTTGCCGGTCGCCGCTCGGAGTCGGACAGCCTGTTCGATGACGCGATCGCCACCTTTGAAGACGACGCCGGCGCCTTCGACCAGAAGGATGCGGCGGGCTTCATCAAGCTCAACGCGCTGCGCCTGCGCACCGCGGCCGCCCGCAACCGCTTCCAGGGCTGAGGGCGGCGCGCCGGGGTGCCGCAGCACCGGCGTGCCGCGCCGCCCGGCGGACGTATGGAACGACAACCCGAGGACCGGATGCACAAGCACCTCCCGAGGCCCCACCGGCGCCTGGCCCTTCTGCTGCTGTTCGCCCTTCTCTCCGGCTGCGCCAGCGTCCCGTCGGAGGATCGTCATTCCGCGGATCCGCTGGAGCCATACAATCGCGCGGTATTCGCCTTCAATGACCGGCTGGACCGGGCCGTGCTGAAGCCGGCGGCCGAGGTCTATTCGGAACTCCCGGGGCCCGTCCAGACCGGTGTCGGCAATTTCTTCTCGAACCTGGACGACTTCAGGGTGGGCTTCAACAACCTGCTGCAGGGCAAGTTTCACGACGCGGCCTCCGATACCGCACGAATCCTGTTCAATTCCTCCTTCGGTGTCTTCGGCCTGATCGACGTCGCCGGCCCGATGGGGCTGCCCAAGCACAACGAGGATTTCGGACAGACGCTCGGTGCCTGGGGTGTACCCGCCGGTCCCTATCTGCAGCTTCCGTTCCTGGGCCCGAGCAGCGGGCGCGACGCCCCGGCGCTGGTCGTTGATTTCTACACCAATCCCCGCAACTACACAGTCGGCCAGCAGCGCGAGCTGCGCAACAATTTCGCGGCCCTGCTGGTGCTCGACCTGGTGCATGCGCGGGCCGGCCTTCTGGCCACCGAAGACCTGCTGGACGACTACTCGGACGACCGCTACGTCGCGATCCGGGACCTCTGGCTGCAGCGCCGGGAGTTTCTGGTCCGCGATGGCGAGGTGGTGGACGACGAGTCATGGCTGGATGACCTGGACGAACTCGACGCCCTCGAGGCACTGGAAGCGGAGGAAGAGTTCTGATGGGCCTGAATACCGTCGTCCCGATGCTGGAGATACTGCGCCTGCGTCGGGGACCGCAGGACCTGGCGGCGGATCAGGGCGTACTGGTGTTCTGGATGGGGGCATCGGTGTTCTCCGGCATCCTGATCGCCGCGCCGATGTACGGGTTCGCGGCCAGCCTGTTTCTGAGCGCGCTGGATCTCGTGGTGCTGTACCTGTTCGTGATGGCGGTGCTCGGGCTGCAGGGGCGGTCCGCGCGCTGGATGCAGACCTACACCGCGATGGTCGGAGTCAGCGCCCTGCTGGGACTGGTGATGGCCGTGCTGCTTGGCTTCTTTCCGCCGGATCTGGCCGAGGGGGAGGTCTCGGCGCCGGCACTGGTCGTCTATCTCGGGCTGGTGGTCTGGCTGTTGCTGGCCTTCGGACATATCCTTCAGCAGGCTCTTGACCTCGCGGGACGCATGACGGGCGTGGCGATTGCGCTGGGCTTCGTCGTCCTCTCCAGTGTGGTGACGCAGCTGGCGCTGGGGCTTGCCGGGGTATGAGCCAGCCGATCCACGTTCTCGGAATTGGCGGGACCTTCATGGGTGGCCTCGCGCAGCTGGCGGCCGCCGCCGGCACGGAGGTCTCGGGCGTTGACCAGGACCTCTATCCCCCGATGGATGGCCAGTTGCGCCAGGCCGGCATTCCCTATCGCGAGGGCTACCGGCCGGAGGATCTGCCGGGCGACGCGATGATTGTCGTCGGCAACGTGATGCGCCGCGGACTGCCGGTGGTCGAGGCGATGCTGGATCGCGGTCTGCCCTACGTTTCGGGACCGCAGTGGCTGGCCGAAAACATCCTGCAGGGGCGCTGGGTGCTGGCCGTCGCGGGGACGCACGGGAAGACCACGACCGCCAGCATGCTCGCCTTCCTGCTGCAGGCGGCGGGGCTGGATCCGGGATTCCTGATCGGAGGCGTGCCACGCGACTTCGGGGTCAGCGCACGACTCGGCGGCGGGGCATTCTTCGTGATCGAGGCCGATGAGTACGACTGCGCCTTCTTCGACAAGCGCGCCAAGTTCGTCCACTACCGGCCGCGCACCCTGGTCCTGAACAATCTCGAGTACGATCATGCGGACATCTACCCTGATCTGGCATCGATCGAGCGGCAGTTTCATCACTTGCTGCGGACTGTACCGGGGCAGGGCCAGGTCCTGGTCAACGCCGGTAGTCCGTCGCTTGAGCGGGTGCTGCAGCAGGGCTGCTGGACACCGGTGAGCCGGTTCAGTGCCGGCGCCGCGGCGGACCTGGACGCCCGCGCGCTGAATCCGGACGGCTCGCGCTTCGAGGTTCGGGCCGCGGGGGAACCGGCTGGCGAGGTTCGCTGGTCCCTGACCGGCGCGCACAACATCGAGAACGCGCTGGCGGCGCTGGGTGCCGCGCGCCATGCAGGCGTCTCGCTCGCAGGGGGCATCGAGGCCCTGTGCCGGTTCTCCGGGGTGCGGCGCCGCCAGGAGGTGCGGGGCGAGGTGGGCGGGATCCGGGTGATCGACGATTTTGCCCACCATCCCACCGCGATCGGCGCGACCCTGGCAGGTCTGCGCGCGGCGATGCCGAAGGACGGGCGGCTCCTGGTCGCGCTCGAGCCGCGTTCGAACACGATGCGTATGGGAGTGCACGCGGACACGCTGGGTGGGGCCCTCGAGCACGCGGACCGTGTCTTCCTGTTCCTGCCCGAGGATCTGCGCTGGTCTCCGGAGGGGGTCCGCGAACGCCTGGGCCCGCGCCTGCACCTGGCCAGTGCGATCGGGGAGCTCGCGGAGGCACTGGTCGATGCCGCGCGTCCCGGCGACTGGTTGGTTATCATGAGCAATGGCGCCTTCGGTGGCATCCACGAGACTTTGTTGACGCGCCTTCGGGAGACCCGGGATGGCGGCATCTGATCTGGCCCTTGCCCTGACCGGCGCATCGGGCGTCCAGTACGGCATCCGGCTGCTCGAATGTCTGGTGCGGGCGGGCGTCCCGGTGCACCTGATGCTGTCTCGTCCCGCTCAGGTGGTGCTGGGTCTGGAAACCGACCTCGCCGTGCCCGGGCGGCCCGCGGAGATCGCGCGCTTCTTCGCCGAGCGCTTCGACGCCGACGCGGGCCAGATCCGCTGCTACGGTCCGGAGCAATGGACGGCGCCCGTGGCCAGCGGCTCCTCGGTGCCCCGGGCGATGGTGGTCTGTCCCTGCTCCACCGCCACTCTGTCGGCCGTCGCCAGCGGCGCGTCGCGCAGCCTGATCGAGCGCGCCGCCGATGTGGTCCTGAAGGAGCGGCGGAAGCTGGTACTGGTGATTCGCGAGACGCCGTTCTCCGAGCTGCATCTCGAGAACATGCTGCGCCTGGCCCGCATGGGGGTGGTGATCATGCCCGCGAACCCGGCCTTCTACGATCGTCCGCGGACCGTGGACGATCTGGTGGACTTCATGACCGCGCGGGTGCTGGACCACCTCGACATCGCCCACGAACTCGGACCCCGCTGGGGCACCGCCCCGGCCCATGCGGAGGGCAAGTGAGGACCGTCCCGCTGTTCCCGCTGAACACCGTGCTGTTCCCGGGGGGGCTGCTGCCGCTGCGTATCTTCGAGACGCGCTACATCGACATGGTCCGGGAATGCATGCGCAGTGGGGACGGCTTCGTCGTGGTGGCCATCCGCCAGGGTGCCGAAACGGCGGCGGACGCCGACTTCTTCGAGATTGGCACGCGCGCGGAGATCATCGACTGGGAGCAGCGGGCGGACGGCCTGCTCGGGATCCTGGCCAGCGGCCGGGAGCGGGTGCGGGTGCTGTCGCACCAGCGCCGGCCCGACGGTCTCCTGGTGGCGGAGGTCGCGTCCCTGGAGGAATGGCCGCCGGTGGAGCTGCCGGTGGAATACGCGTCGCTCTCCGGACTGCTCGATCGCCTGCTCGAGCAGCTCGGTGCGCCGTGGTCCCATCTCGAGCGCAGCATCGGTGATGCCGCATGGGTGGCCGGCCGGCTGGTCGAACTGCTGCCGCTGGACCTCCGGATCAAGCAGGAGCTGCTGGAGGAGGACGATCCCCTGCAGCGGCTTCAGCGCCTGCGGGCGGCCATGATGGCCGCGCAGAATCCCTGACAGCAGCAGCCTGTGCTGGTATGGTCGGAACAGGACTTAACGGGAGCATCCGATGGCTGTTCAGGAACTGACCCAGGAAAACTTTGAATCCACCGTAACCGGCAACGACATCGTGGTCGTCGACTTCTGGGCACCGTGGTGCGCACCCTGCCGGGCCTTTGCACCGACCTTCGAGGCGGCCTCGGAGCAGCACGAGGGCGTGGCGTTTGCGAAGGTGAACACCGAGGAGCAGCAGTCGCTGGCGGCCGCCTTCCAGATCCGCTCGATCCCCACGCTGATGATCTTCCGCGAGCAGGTGATCATCTTCTCGCAGCCCGGGATGCTCAGTGCCGGGCAGCTGGATGACGTGATCGGCAAGGTCAAGGCCCTGGACATGGCGCAGGTGCACGAGGACATCCGCCGCCAGCAGGAGGGTGCCGCAGGCGCCTGACGGACGCCTGACGCCCGCAGCGGGCGCGCACATTCGTGCTGGGTGTGATGGCCCAGATGGGCGCGCTGATCGCCTGCGGCGTGGCATGGAGCCGGCTCCGGCCCGGCGGGCTGAGCGGCGACGAGACCCGGCGTGTGCTCACCACGCTGGTCTACTACCTGCTGCTCCCGGCGCTGGTGCTGAAGGTGCTGTGGGCGGCCCCGGTGGGCCTGGTCTCCGTGCAGATTGCCGCGGTGGCCGGGTTGACGGTGCTCGCGGCGCTGGCGATGGCGGGCCTGGCCTGCCGGGTCTGCCTGTCCAGCCGCGCCGCGACCGGCGCCATGTTCCTGGTGGCCGCGTGGCCGAATGCGGTCTACCTCGGTCTGCCGATCCTCGACCGCCTCTTTGGAGACGAGGGGCGCGCAGTCGCGATCCAGTTCGACCTCTTCGCCGCGCTGCCGATGCTGCTCACGGTGGGCGTGCTGATCGGACGGCACTACGGGGATCGCGGGGACCCGGCGGTGTCCCCATTGCGGGGTCTTGTCGCGGTGCCCTCGATCTGGGCCGCGCTGCTTGCAGTGTCCCTGAATCTGGCCGGCGCGCCGATGCCTGTCTGGCTGGACCAGTGGCTCGGCTTTCTCGGCCACGCGGTCACACCGCTGATGCTGTTCTCGGTCGGCCTGGCGCTGGTCTTCGACCGCTTCCGCGCGGCCGATGCACCGGCGCTCGCGGCGGTGACGGTGATCCAGCTGCTGCTTGCGCCGCTCGTGGCCCTGGGTCTCGTCGCTGCTATCGGGCTGGAGGGTGTGCCGGGCATCGCGACGATCCTGGAGACCGCCATGCCCGCGATGGTGCTGGGGCTGGTGTTCTGTGACCGCTTCGGTCTGGATACCGGGTTCTATGCCGCCGCGGTCACCCTGACCACCGCCGTCTCCCTGGTCACGCTGCCGCTCTGGTTCGCGTTCCTGCAGGGCCTGCCGCTGTTCGCTTGACGTGAAAATCGCGCGCGGTAACTGCCGGCCCTCACCCCTGGCCCCCTCCCGCAAGCGGGAAAGGGGAGATGCTCCCCCGCTTGCGGGCAAGGCAGCCAAGGTCCGGGGACAGATTTGCAATCTGTCCCCGCTGGGGAGCCGTATCTGCTTCCGTGTATTTGCGGGTCCTTCCGTGGCTCTGCCGGCGCGTCAGCTCTCCTCGCCGAAGCGATTGGCGACCAGGTCGCTCAGGGCATCCAGCGCGTCCTCCGCGTCGGGCGCACCTTCGGTCCGGATCTCGACCTCCGTGCCCTGCGCGGCGGCCAGCATCATCACGCCCATGATGCTCTTGCCGTTCACCTCGCGTCCCTGGCGGCTCACCAGCACGTCCGCCTGGTACTGGCTCGCGAGCCCCACGAACTTGGCCGCGGCCCGTGCATGCATGCCGAGCCGGTTAACGATGGGCACTGCGCGCTGCGGCATCCGAACATTCCTGGTCGCAGAGCAGGATGCCGTCGTGCCCGCCGCTGAGCGCCTTGTTCACGAGCTCGCTCAGCGGCAGATCACGATAATTCAGCACCCGCACGAGCATTGGCAGGTTGACGCCGGCGATCACGCGCCGGCTCGAGCCCCGGGCCAGCCGGCTGGCCACGTTCGCCGGTGTCGACCCGAACATGTCGGTCAGGATCAGCACTCCGTCCCCGCTGTCGAGGGCCCCGAGCCGGGTCCGTGCCGCGGATTCGATCGCCTCGGGATCATCGCTCTGCGACATCGGCAGGGCGTCACAGGCCTGCGGCATCTCACCGAGCATGCTGCCGGCCGTCTGCAGCAGCGTCTCTCCGAGGTTCTGGTGGGTGATCAGTAGCAGACCGACCGACATCGCTTCACCCCGCGTCCGTCAGATGATCGTCGAGCTCCCGGTGACGGGTGCTCACGGTAAAATTCCGCATCCCCCGCCAGGCACCGGCGAGCCGGTCGGCGAAGTAGACGGAGCGGTGGCGTCCTCCCGTACAGCCGATGGCCACCGTCAGGTAACTGCGATGGTCCTCCGCGAAGCGCGGAAGCCAGCGCTGCAGATGGGCCTGGATGCTGTCGAACATCTCCCCGACCTCGCGATGGGCCTCCAGGAAGGCCACGACCGGAGTCTCGTGGCCGGTGCGATGCCTGAGCCCCGGCTCGTAGTGCGGGTTGGGCAGGCAGCGCACGTCGAAGACGAAGTCCGCGTCCACCGGGACGCCGTGCTTGAACCCGAAGGACTGGAAGAGGAGCGACAGGTTCCCGGCCTCGTGCGTCGCCAGACGGGCCCGCACCTGCCGGGCAAGATCATGCATGGTCAGATCGCTGCTGTCGATGCTCAGGTCGGCGTTCGCGGCGATCGGCCCGAGCCACTCCCGTTCCAGTGCCAGGCCCTCGACCAGCGGCACGCCTTTGCGCGCCAGCGGGTGCCGGCGTCGCGTGTGGTGATAGCGGCGCAACAGCGCCTGGTCCGACGCGTGCAGGAAGACGACCTCCACCTGCAGCCCCTGTTGGCGCAGTCTCGCCAGATTCTCCGGCAGGCCCTGCAGCGCGTCGCGGCCACTGCGCACGTCCACCCCGACCGCCACCCTGCCATCGTTGCGGTGGCTTCCGGTACGCAGCTCCTGGATCAGGTCGTTCAGCAGGTTCAGGGGCAGATTGTCGACGCAGAAGAAGCCCTCGTCCTCGAGCGTGTGCAGGGCCACCGTCTTGCCCGAGCCGGAGAGGCCGCTGAGCAGCAGCAGCCGCATGGTCAGCCCTGGTTCCCTTGCGCGACCGCGGGTTCCGACTCCAGACGGTTGCGCAGCCGCGTGCGCAGATCGTCCCCGGCCGCGTATCCCTGCAGCCGCAGCAGATGGGCACGGACCGCCGCCTCGATCATCACCGCGATGTTGCGTCCCGGGGCGACCGGAAGGCTGACGACCGGGATCCTCAGGCCGAGCACATCCTCCTCTCCGCGGCAGCCGTTCATGCGGTCGTCCGGCAGGGTGGTGTGCTGGTCCCAGTCGCGCAGGTCGATGATCAGGCGCAGGTACTTGCCGCGCTTGATCGCGGAATCTCCGTACATCGCCCGGATGTTCAGGACCCCGAGACCGCGCACCTCCAGCAGGTCGCGCAGCAGCGGGGGGCAGGTGCCACGGATGATGTCCGGTGCGATGCGGGCGAACTCCGGGGCATCGTCGGCGATCAGCCGATGGCCGCGGCTCACGAGTTCCAGTGCGACCTCGCTCTTCCCGACGCTGGATTCGCCGCTGATCAGCACGCCGGCCCCGAGGATCTCCATGAAAACGCCGTGGCGGACCACGGAGCGCGCCAGCCGGTGCTGAAGAAAATAGCGCAGCAGTCCGATCAGCTCGTGGCTTCCGATATGCGTGCAGAGGACCGCGGGCAGGGGATTTCCGCACTTCGGCGGCAGGCTCTCGAACGGGCAGGTGCCCTCGGCGAAGACCACGGCCACCGTGCCGGTCGCGGCGAGATCCAGGATCAGGCACTCGTGCTCGGCCGGTTTCAGCGTCTCGATATGGCGGGCCTCGAGATCGCCAATCACCTGGATGCGGTTGGGCCGGATCATGTTGAAGTGACCGGCCATCGGCAGATCGGCGTCGTCTGCCTCGTGCAGGATCCGGTCGTGCGCTTCGGCCTCGCCATGGACGTACACCAGCCCGGTGCGCGGCCCGAGGGCGGCGACCAGCTCGGCGAGACTGAGGCTTTCAGCCATCGCGGAAGGCGGTGCGGGCGGCCAGGTGCAGGGCGGGGGTGTCGGCGCTGCGCCGGAGCGCGGCGATATTGTCGGGCTGGGACAGGACGCGTGCCAGCTGCGCCAGCAGATCCAGGTGTTCGCCGGTGGATTCCTCCGGCACGATCAGCGCGATCAGGATGTCGACCGGTTCATGGTCGATGGCCTCGAAGTCCACACCCTGCTCCAGCCGCAGCACCGCGACTCTGGGGTTGTCGATCTCGGCCATGCGCCCGTGGGGAATGGCCACGCCATGGCCGAGACCGGTGGAGCCGAGCCGCTCCCGTGCCGAGAGGGCATCGAAGATCAGGCTGGCCGAGGGAACGGCGTCATCCCTGGCCAGGAGTTCACCGAGCCGTTCCAGCGCGCGTTTCTTGCTGGTGATGTCGGCGTCCAGGCAAACCCGGTCCTCCCGGACAAGATCGGCAATCTGCATTGCTCAGGCGATTTGCTGTCGGTTGAGCTGCACGCCTTCGGCGCGGTGATGATCCTTTATCTTCTCCTTGTGCTTGATCAGCTGCCGGTCGGTCTTGTCGATCAGGCCGTCGATCGCGGCGTACATGTCCGCGTGCGTCGCATAGGCATGGATGTGGTTGCCGCTGACCTGAAGGTTGGCCTCCGCCTTGTTATGGTTCTTCTCCACCGTGAGCACGACATGGATGTCGATCACCTGGTCGAAGTGCCGTTCCAGGCGACCGAACTTGTCCTGAACGTAGTCACGCAGTGGATCGGTGATGTCGACGTGATGACCGGTCAGATTGATCTGCATACTCAAACTCCTTGCATTGGTGGGCCGCGAGGTTCAGAGCAGCTGCCGGCGTTCGCTGGACGGCGGCAGGTTCATCGCCTCGCGGTATTTGGCCACGGTGCGCCGGGCCACGTTGATGCCTCGGTCGGAGAGGACCTGGGCGAGTCGGGAGTCGCTCATGGGCCGGTTGGGCGGTTCCTCGCTGATCAGTTTGCGGATCATCGCACGGATCGCGGTGGCGGAACATTCACCGCCGTCGCTGGTGCCCACGTGGCTGGAGAAGAAGTACTTGAACTCGAACACGCCGCGCGGGGTATGCATGAATTTCTGGGTCGTCACCCGCGAGATGGTCGATTCGTGCAGGTCCAGCGCCTCGGCAATATCGCGCAGGATCAGCGGCTGCATCGCCACCTCGCCCTTCTCGAGGAATCCGGTCTGCCGGTCCACGATCGCCCGCGCCACGCGCAGCAGGGTCTCGTTGCGGCTGTGCAGGCTCTTCAGGAACCAGCGCGCCTCCTGCAGCTGATTGCGCATGAAGGCGCTGTCGCGCGCATCACTGACCCTCCGGACCATGCCCGCGTAGAGGCTGTTGATCCGGATGCGCGGCGCGATCTCCGGGTTCAGGTCGACCCGCCAGCCCTCGCGGTCCCGGCGCACATAGACGTCCGGGGTCACGTATTCCGGCGCCTGGTCGCTGATCTGGCTGCCGGGCCGCGGATTCAGCGTGCGGACGAGCTCCATCGCGCGCGCGAGGGTCGTCTCGTCCAGCCCGAGTTCCCGCTGGAGCGTGCGGAAGTCATGCCTGCCGAGACTCTCCATTCCCGCATCGATCACCCGAAGGGCGGTGTCGCGCAGCGGCGTGCCCTCCGGCAGCACGCGCAGCTGGAGCAACAGACACTCGCGTAGATCGCGCGCACCGACGCCGACCGGATCGCACTGCTGGATCCAGTGCAGGACCGCCTCGATTTCGTCGAGGCCGACGGTCTCCTCGCCCCCAAGGATTTCCTGAAGGGTCTCGAGGTCGGTCTCGAGGTAGCCGTCGGCGTTGATGCTGTCGATCAGCGTCGCCCCGATGTGCCGGTCCTGTTCGTTCAGCGGGCCCAGGTGCAGCTGCCACAGCAGGTGCTCGTGCAGGCCACCCTCGCTGCCCGCCTGGTTCTCGAAGGGGTCGCGGTCATCGACCCCGACGCCCTGCGAGCCCGGGCCCTGGGCGTACGGCTCGTCACCCCAGTCCTCGGCGGATGCCTCCGTGTCCGGGCTGTTGTCGGCGGGTTCCGCTTCCGGCTGGGCCTCGGCTGGCTCACCGGACGCCTCTTCGGGGGGCGTGTCCTCGGCGAGCTCGAGCATCGGATTGCTCTCGAGCGCCTGCTGCACTTCCAACTGCAGTTCGATCGTCGACAGCTGCAGGAGGCGGATGGCCTGCTGCAGCTGCGGGGTCATGGTCAGGTGCTGACCGAGCTGCAGATTGAGCGAAGACTTCAGCATGCGGCGGGCAGGGACGCGAAATGATTCATCATGACTTCATGTTACTGCCTGTGCCCGGTTTTTTGCAGCCTTTTGGTGCAGGGCCACGGCGCGCGGCCGGAGGCGGGCCGCCCTGCCGGGGGCTACGGCGCGGATGGCATGCATCAGAGACGGAAATGCTCACCGAGATAAACCGTCCGCACGCGCTGGTCGGCGAGCAGCTCGGGTGGCGTCCCCTCGCTGAGCAGGCGGCCC
>JAABTX010000063.1 GCA_011389655.1 Thioalkalivibrio sp. | reverse complement strand
GCAGCGCCGCATCGCGGCTGGAAGCCGCTCCCACGGGGCGCATCGCGGCTGGAAGCCGCTCCCACGGGGGAGGGCGAGTCCTCTCGGCGATCCGGCGTCTCCGGGTCCGTCAGAAGGTCGCGTTCCAGAACAGCCCGACACTGCGGCCGGGCGCCTTGACATCCTGCGCCCCGTTCGCGGGATCGATCCGGTCCTCGATCATCGCATTCACGTGCTCGCGATAGTCCCGGTCGAACAGGTTCGTTACGGACAGGGTGAGTTCATGGCCCTGGAAACCGCCGGAGGGACCGAAGCGGTAGCCCACCTGCGCGTCGGCGGTTGCGAAGCCGGAGGTCTCGCGTTCGGTGCCCGCGCTGAAGATATCCGCTGTCCGGTCCTGACCGGCCACCGCCCGGACCTGACCCAGCCACTGCCAGCCCCGCTCCCGCCGCTGCTCCAGACCAACGGTGAGTTCCGGGGACGGCATCTGGTACAGCGGCTCGTCGAAGGCCGGGTCGCGGTTGTCGCCCTGGAGCCAGGTGCCCCAGGCGAAGGCGTTCAGCCCGCTCCCGAGGTCGTGGTCCAGCGTGAACTCGGCACCTTGGATGCGGGCCTTTTCGAGATTCACGGTCCGCTTCAGTCCGGGACTCAGGACCTGTCCGCCGATGTAATCGCGGATGCGGCTCTCGTAAGCCGCGAAGGAGTAGGTCGTGTTGCCGATGCTTCCGCGCGCACCGATTTCAAAGGTGCGGTTGCGCTCAGGGTCAAGCTGGGGATTGCTGATCCAGTTGAAGCCGTCGCTGTAGGGATAGGTGAGGTAACGTTCAAGCAGGCTGGCGGAGCGGTATCCCTCCGAAAGGCTCGCGTAGGGTTGGAGGGCGGGATCCAGATCCCAGTTGACACCGGTGAACCACGACAGGTTGTAATCGGTTCGGTCGAGGGGTGGCTCGACGCCGAGGGCCGAATTGGCGCTACCCTCGACCTCATCGTAACGTACGCCCAGTGACACGATGTAATCGTCGAGATAGATGTCGTCCTGAGCGAAGACACCCGTGGACTGCAGTCGCGCATCGTCGATCAGCGGGATTCGCACCGTTGGCTCCCAGTCGGTTTCAGGCGTCCCGATGAACGATACGGGGGACGATTTCAGTTCCCAGGAATCGGCGCCAACGAGGACCACGTGCTGCGGGTGTGGCGAGAACTCAAGCTGCACCCTGCCGCCATCCGTAACGAAATCGGTGTCGGAGGTCCGGTAGTCCTTGGCGAGCTCACGGTTCCAGTCGTAGTTGCCACGCTCGAGTTCCTGCCGGTAGATCGACGCCGACAGCAATGGCTCCCAGCTGCCCCCGAGTTCCCCCGTATAGGACAGCTCCAGCAGATCCCGCTCCTTTTCCGGTGCATAGTGCGTGTTGAGTCCCTGGGGTTGGGGGAATGGTCCGCCCAGTTCCTGGTCCCGGAAGTTCCGCGACGCCAGATACCACACGTCCTCGCGCCGGTTGCGCTGGGCCTGGAACTGCAATTCGTGGCCCTCGGCCAGCTGCCGCCGGTAACGCAGATTCAGCGCGGTCTGCTCGGTTGCGGAATCATCCAGTCGCTCGCCGTCGCCCATGCGGTAGTCTTCGGTATCGAGGCGCGCGATCGACAGGTCGAGCACGTTCCGCGGGTCGGAGAGCGACGCGCCCACCGCGGCGCGTACGCCTTCGTCCACCGAGGTGTAGCCGAGCCGGGACCAGCCATTGAGCTCCGGCTCGTCGGTATAGTCGCCACCGCGGGTGATGATGTTGATCACGCCGCCCATCGCGCCCGATCCGTAGAGCACGGAGTTGGGTCCCCGGATCACCTCGATACGCTCGATCAGGTCCACGTTGACATAGGAGGCGAGGGAGCCGCGTCCGGGTGGCTGCAGCGCGTTGATGCGTACCCCGTCGACCAGCACCAGGACCTGATCGCGTTTCAGGCCGCGGATGATCGGGTCGAGGCCGACCGATCCGTCGACCGCGACCGCGAGGCCGGGTTGTCCCCGCAGCAGATCGCCGAGGCTTCTGGCCTGGGTTCGCTGGATGGTGTCGGCCTCGATCACGTTGACCGACCGCGGTGTCTCGTCGACCAACGCTTCGTAGCCCTTCGCGGTGACGGTGACTGGCTCCAGGAGGACGGCCTCCTCCGCCTGGGTCACGGCGGTCGCAACGCCTCCGGCCAGGCCGATGATGGCAGTGGCGGCAATTCTGCTCATGGGTATCTCCTCCGATCGATTCGTCTCTTGTTCTTGAATGATCCCGATCGCCCGATGCCGCCTCGAACATCGACTCTAACGGGCTTGTGCGGGTGCCGGACCGGCCTTCCCCCTGCGGTCGATGCCGGCACCCGGGCCGTGGCTTCCCCGCGCAGGAACGGCGCCTGATAATATAAGAATGCTGTCATCCAGGCGAACCCTTCGGAAAGGAGCCACAGGCTTTGACGCCGCATCGAAAAGCGCATAGATTCCCGGGCAGAAGCCCCTGCAGAGGCCCCGTGCGTTCCGCGGGGCCTTTGTCTGTCGGGGGCGGCCGGTTCCATGGGCCTCCAGGCCAGCTGACCGAGGGCTCGGCTTCCAGGCATTCTCCAGTTCCCTCGTTCCTTCCAGTCGCCACACCTCGGTAAACGGGAAAACGCCCATGTCCATTCCGGTACTCGTCCGCACCCTCGTCGGACTCACGCTGTTCGCGCTGGCCATCGCGGCGCAGGCGGAAGTGCTCAAGCCGATGGTCCTCGCCTACAGCACGGCCGGCGGGGACGTTGGCACGGAGGCGGAAGCCGTGCGCGAGCGGCTGACCGCAGCGGGGTTCGAGGCCCTGGGCCAGTACGAGGTCGACGGCGACGTGACGGTGCTGGTCTTCACCTCCGGGGAACTGCTCGAGGCCGCCGCGGCCTCGGACCGGGGTGCCTACATCGCGCCCCTGCGCGTGGCGGTCACCCGTGTGAACGGTGAACTCCAGGTCAGCTACAACAACCTCGAGTACTTCGCCCACGCCTATCGGGTGGACCGCTCGCTTGCCGGCGTGATGTCCCGCGTCGAATCCGCGATCGGGGCGCAGGAGACCTTCGGCGCCCGGGGGCTCGGGCCCGAATCCCTCGCACGTTACCGCTATGCCTTCGGCATGGAACGCTTCGACGACCCCTATGATCTGGCCACGTATCCGAGCACTGAGCGGGCGCTGGCGGCGCTGGATGCCAACCTGCGGGCGCGCAAGGGTGGCGTGCGGGAGGTCTACCGCGTCCGCATCCCGGGGCGGGATGCGATCCTGATCGGGGTCGCGATCCGGGAGGACGCCGGTGCCGAGCGCGACGCCTCCGACCTGTTCAAGATGACCACCGTGGACGTCGGTGAGCGCCGCCACAGCCCCTATCTTCCCTACGAGATCCTGATCGTTGACGGCCGCGTGGAGGCCCTGCATATGCGCTTTCGCATGGCGCTGCATTTTCCGGATCTGCGCATGATGGGCGAGAATAGCTTCCTCCAGCTGCGGCGCTCGCCCGCCGCGCTGGAGGAGACCCTCGTCGAAGTGGCCGGGGGCTGATCGTCCACACTGGAACCTCCGCCGCGCAACCGGGCGCGCGCAGCCGGAGCGCCCGCCTTCCGGCAATCCGCCCTCTGAGGTGACGCATGACTGATATGGCATCACGGCTGGAGTCAATTCGCGATCGGCTGGCTGCAGTGGCTGCGGAAATGGCCGGGTCGTCGCAGACCGGGGCGGCCGGGCGGCTCCAGTCGCTGGCCGGGGAACTGGAACGGGTGGTCGCGGACCTGAAGGAGCCCCCGCCGGCGCAGCGGTCCCGCACCGCGAGGCGCCGACTGCCCGATGTCGAGAAGTGTCCGCGCTGCACGATCCGCAGCCTGCGCATCGTCCCCGACGAGGTCCATACCGGGGCGGACGGTGTCGAGGAGGTGCTCTGGCGCTGCACGAGCTGCGGTCACGAGGTCTGGCGCAAGGACGGCTGAGGCCCCGCTGGGCGGATCATGCGGGGGCGCTTCGTGCGGGGCCCGACTACCCCCGTTTCCGGAGGCCATTTCCCGGCACCGGTGCCGGTTTTGTATCCTCCTCGCAGAATTCTGATGCCAGAGGCGAGCATGACGTCCCCGAAGATCACCAACATTGGCAACATTCGCAACGAGCTCAACAAGTACAAGAAGGGCAAGAAATTCGACATTCACCAGTTCAACCAGATTGCCCGCCTGGCGTGGATGGGGAAGGTGGTGATGCAGCCGCTCGATCCGCAGGACGCCGAGTGCAAGTCGTTCCTGGTGTACGTGCAGGAGCCCGATGAACTGGCTGCACACTTCCTGAACACCGATCAGGAACTGACGGGCGCGATGCACATCGTG
Source organism: Thioalkalivibrio sp. (assembly GCA_011389655.1). GTDB lineage: Bacteria > Pseudomonadota > Gammaproteobacteria > Ectothiorhodospirales > Ectothiorhodospiraceae > Thioalkalivibrio. The sequence continues at coordinate 11,628 of JAABTX010000063.1, read as the reverse complement.
GATGGCGAACAGGCCGAGGCCCTGATCCAGGTGCTGCGCGGCGGTGTGGAGGAACGGGCGAAGCTTTACAAGGACCTGTCCCGCAGCGACTTCTACTTCCGCTATTTCTACCAGCCCAAGGGTGAACCGGGTACCGGGGACTCCACCGCCAAGCCGCAGGGCCGCGGCGAGGACTGAGCTTGGCGATCTCCGAGGCGCCCGTCTGGCTGGACGGAGGGCGTGTCTCTGCGCGGGAGATGCATGCACTGTACACGGGCATGACCGTGTCTACCGGCGCGGACGACCCGATCCGGGTGATGTGGCTTTCCAGCGGTGAGGCGCACGTATCGATCGGTGCCGGTCAGAACCCGGACGCCGATCTGGATCTGGTCGGCTGCCGGGAACAGGGCGTGAAGGTGCTGCGCCGGCCCCTTGGCGGTGGGGCGGTGTGGATCGACGTGGACCAGCCCTTTTTCTTCCTGGTGCTGCCGCGACAAGCCTTCGCGCGCGGGCACCGGCACCTGTTCTCACTGGGGATGGGCCTGGTGGTGGCGGTGCTGCGGCGGCTCGGGTTCGAGGATGTCGAGATGCGCAGCCAGGACATCTGGGTCAGCGGCCGCAAGATGATGGGCACCGGTGCGGCGACCATGGACAAGGGTTGCGTCTTCGGCGCGAGTTTCCTGCGCCGCTTTCCGGCGCGGCGCTTTCTGGCCTGCATACACTCCCCGAGCGACGGCTACCGCGATTGGGTGCTGCAGGCGCTGGAAGAGGGCATCACCGATTGCGAGCGGGAACTCGCCGAGACCCCGGACAACGCCGTGTTCCGCGAGGCCCTGTTCGAATCGCTGCACCAGCGCTTCGGCGTGGAGCCGCGCCGCGAGCCGCTTCGGCCGGCGGAGCGGGAGGAGTGGATCGCCCGCGGCCGCGAGGAACTCGAGGATCTGGAGCAGGGTGATACCCATGCTGCGGTACCCTCGGGTATCCGCATCAACCGCGAGAGCTATGTCTTCGAGACGCGTTCGCGCTGCGGACGGCTGCGCCTGCAGCTGTGCGGTAACGAGATCCGCCGCATCTGGTGCGAGGAGCCGAAGATCAACTCCGTACTGCAGGAGCGCGCGCTCGGGCTCGTGCCGGAACGCCTCGTCCTGCGTTCGAACCTGAACCGGGTCCTCCCGACCTCCCTCGCGGACGAGATCAGCTGTCGGATCGATGCGCTGTACCGTGGAATCCGTTCTCCCTGACGCGAAACGCGGCGCAGCGCGCGCCGGATTTCCCATCCCGAGACTCGAGTGAATGCCGATGACCGAACCGACGATTGCGCGGCGGCTGGAGCGCCGCATCATCCTGATGACGCAGGACGAGGAGATGATCCGGCAGGTACGGGCCTGTCTCGAGCCACCCTGGGAAATGGTGGCCGTCACGGATCTCGAGGAGCTCGGAGAGTGGAACGAGGTCCTGCTCTACCGCTTCCTGCTGCTGGACCTCGACGAGATCGATGCCTTCGACCCGCTGGACGTGATCCGGGTCCTGCGCATGGAGTACCAGATCAACCTGCCGGTCTTCTGCTTCGGCGGCGACACCGAGATCCAGAACGAGATGCGCCTGTCGCGCGCCGACCGTTTCTTCAGCCGCGAGGAGATCATCGAACGCCTGCCGGAGTTCCTGCGCCAGTACGACTGGTAGGCAGGCCAAGAGAGGCTCTGCAGGAGCGTGTCTTGCACGCGGATCGGCGTTGGGTGGGCTCCAGGTGTCTTTCGCGCCTGCGGCGCGTTCGCGAGCGAGGCTCGCTCCTACGGGGGCCGGGGCGAACGGCATGGGCGGTCGGCTCCCGACAGCCCCCGCCCCCGATCGCCGAAAGGGCTTGCCCTCCCGCGGGGGTCGTGGGAGCGGCTTCCAGCCGCGATGCAGCAGGGATCGTGGGAACGGCTTCCAGGGGGTCGCGGGAGCGGCTTCCAGCCGCGATGCAGCAGGGGTCGTGGGAGCGGCTTCCAGGGGCCGTGGGAGCGGCTTCCAGCCGCGATGCAGCGTTGCGTCGGCCCCGGCGCTCGGCGCGCCTGCGGCGCGTTCGCGAGCGAGGCTCGCTCCTACCGGGGCGAGGGTGAAGCCCGGGGTTCAGGAGGCCAGCCCCTGGCCGATCTTTCCCGGCGCCGGATCGCGGCCAGAGGCCGCTCCCACCTGGCGCCTCCCCCGGCCCGTGCAGGCCGATCAGCCGACGGGCGCGTGTTCCAGCACGTCGATGCGGATCGTCTCCCGGAACTGTTCGCCCGCCCCTTCGACCGTCAGCACGCCGATCCGGGTACCGGGGGTGTCATAGCTGAACTTGCAGTCGAAATTTCCGGGTAGCCGGACGCTGCTCTCGCAGAGCACTTCGTCGTCCACCGTGAAACGGGCCTTGGCCTCGCCCGACCCGCCGAGCATTGCCTGAAGCCGGAATTCCTCGTTCACGGGGCGCCGGTAGAAGGCCGGATCGCGGTTGGCGTTGTACTGCAGGTTGTTCAGCTTGATCAGTTTCACGAGTTTCATGCCGGCTCCACAAGCGCACTCATTCCGAGTGAAATGGTAGGTATTAGCAAATCCTGAAATGATACAACATTTGCGCTGCGACCCAAGATCCGCGTGCCGGGAGTGTGGGCACCGGTAACCGGGCCATCCGCCCAGACCACGGAGTCCTGATGAAGAAGCTGCTGAATCGCCTGCGGGGCGTCGAACGCGATGTGCTGGAATCACCAACCGATGCGGACGCCCCGTTCTACGAGCCGCAGGCCGACGAGATCGAGATCTTTCGGGCCGCATGGAACCGCCGGCTTCCGGTGATGCTGAAGGGACCCACCGGCTGCGGCAAGACGCGGTTCCTCGAGCACATGGCGCACGTGCTCGGCAGGCCGCTGGTCACCGTGGCCTGCCACGAGGACCTCACCAGCTCCGACCTGGTCGGCCGTTTCCTGCTCGAGGGCGAGGAGACGGTCTGGCAGGACGGGCCGCTGACCCGATCCGTGAAGGAGGGTGCGATCTGCTATCTCGACGAGATCGTCGAGGCGCGTACCGATACCACCGTGGTGATCCACCCGCTGACCGATCATCGGCGCCAGCTTCCGCTGGACAAGCGCGCGCGGATCATCGATGCGCACGAGGACTTCATGCTGGTGATCTCCTACAACCCGGGCTATCAGACGGTGCTCAAGGACCTGAAGCCCTCGACCAAGCAGCGCTTCGTCGGCATCGACTTCGACTATCCGGCGGAGGACGTCGAGCGACGCATCGTCGCCCAGGAATCCGGGGGGCTGGATGCCGAGCGCGTCGAGCGGCTGGTCGCGGCGGGGCGCCGGGCGCGCGCGCTGAAGGACCACGGGCTCGAGGAGGCCACCTCCACCCGGGCGCTGGCCTATGCGGGCGAACTGATGCAGGCGGGGCTGGCGCCGCGAACCGCGTGTCGGGCGGCGATGATCGCGCCGATCACCGACGACCCGGAACTGGTCGAGGCGCTGGAAGAGATCATGGCCGCGCACTTCCCCGAGACCGAGTCACCGACCGCCGCTCATGGCTGAAGCCGACGATCTCGTTGCCGTCGAGGAGGTCCTGCAGCAGCTCGAGCGGATCAGCTTCGTCGCGCACCGTGACGCCCGGACCGCGCTGCCGGCCATCCGGCCCTTCGGCGCCGCGACCACGCGCGACTGGATCGAGACCGCCCGCGACCTGTTCCAGCACGATCGCGAGTCCGGCAAGAGCTTCATGCGCCACTCGGAGCGCCTCGCGGAACACACCGGTGCGGTCGAGCCCTGGACCGCCCAGTCCCGCGAATTCCTGCAGTGGGTGAATTCAAACTACGCGCTGGAGGGTTTCCTGGCCCAGGCCGACCGGGTCTGGTCGGCCTGGGGAGAAGCGGGGGAGCGGGAGTGGTTCGCGATCGGCCTGCGCTGGTGCGGCCGCAGCCTGGCCGACGCGCGCGCCTTCTTCGAGACCCCCTTCGACCGGCTCGACGGCGGCAAGGGCCCCGCCGGACTCAGGACACTGATCGAGCCCGCCGAGCGGCTGTACGACGAGCGGGGTCTCGCCCTCGACAGCTACCTCGCCGGGGCACCGATGGCCCGCAATCTGGTCGGCGATGCCGGACTGCTGAACTGGGCGCGTCGCGGCGCCGACCTGCTGGCCGCCGGCCGTGCGCGGGGCGAGGCCTACTTCCGCATGGAGAGCGAGGAGGGGATGAAGCTGCTGCTGGAGGCCCTGCCGGGGTACCGCGCCCGCACGCACGGGCGCTTCCTGCAACTGCTGCTGCGCGCATGGCTCGGGGCGGAAATCCCGCTCGCGGACGGCAACTGGAAGCCGGGCGAAGGGCGCCCGATGCTCGAGACCGACGGACGCCGGCTGTACCTGCCCGCGGTCTTCGGGGGACGCGACGAGGCGATCGTCGCGGTGGAGCACGGCGCCGCGCACCTTGCCTTCGACAGCTACGCGCGCGAGCACATCGAGGCGCTGTTCCGGCGCGCCGGAACCGAGCATCCGCCGCTCGACGACCAGAGCCGGATCACCTGGCGCCCGCTCTTCGCTCCCTTCGGCGAGCGCCTGTTCCGCTTTCAGATCCTCTTCGACCTGGCCGAGGACCTGCGCGTGAACCTGCGGATCGCCCGCCGGATTCCCGGTTTCCTGAACCGCCTGCTACGCGTCGCGGCCGCGCACCCGGTGCCCGATGGGCCGGCGGGCCGCTACTATCGCTTCGCGCTGGAGGCCCACCGGGCGGTGCTGGCCGCATCCCGCGACCGGGTCGCCGGCACGGCCGCTGCCGCGGATTCCCCGGAAAGCGAGGGCGGGCTGGATCTCCGGCTAAGGCGGATGCTGGAGCCGGACGCGACCGTCATCGACGCCTGGGAGGCGGCGGAGCGGCTGTTCGAGGACCCGGCCTTCCCGGAGATCGCTATCGACCAGCGCAAGGAGGCCTACCTCCCCGGGCTGTCGCTGAACGCCGCGCGGCCCGTGTATCCGCAGCGGCTTCGCGACGGCGACCTCAGCGACTTCCGCGACGTCGGGGACGCCTACGAGGAACACCGCTTCGTGCGCGAGAAGCAGGAAGAGGCCCCCGAGCAGACGCCCGAGGGCGCCCAGAAGGATCCCGACGCGGACATCCAGCTGCCGCGCGAGGAGACCTCGGGATCCGGCGGACGCATCGGCGTGGGCATTCCACAGCCGGCGCAGGTGGCGAAGCGCGGCGTGGCCTGGCAGCCCCGGACCGGTGGCATCGCGTATCCGGAATGGGACTACCGCGAACAGCGCATGATCAGCGACTGGGTGAACCTGAACGAGCGGGTGCTGGACGAGCAGGATGCAGGCGCGGCCGAGACGATCCTGGCCGAGCACGCGGCCACCCTGAAACGACTGACGCGCGGCCTGGAGATGCAGCGGCCGACACGCATGGCGCCGCTGCGCCGGCAACTCGACGGCGACGAACTCGACATGGAGTCGGTCACCGACTTCGTCGCCGACAAGCGTGCCGGGCTGTCACCAAAGGCCTTCATCTACCGCCGCCGCACGGTCCAGCACCGGGACACCGCGGTGCTGCTGCTGGCCGACATGTCGACCTCGATCATGGCCCGCCATCCGGGTGGGGAGGGCAAGATCGTCGAGCGGGTGCGCTCGGGCATGATGCTGTTCGCGGAGGCAATCGACCGGATCGGGGACCCCTTCGCGATATCGGGCTTCGCGTCCCGTCAGCGCGACCAGGTGCACTACTACTGGCTGAAGGACTTCAGGGAGCCGCTGGACGACACGGTGCGCGGACGCATCGCCGGCATCTCGGGACGGCTCGCCTCGCGCATGGGTGCCGCCATCCGGCACTCCAGCCGCGCGATGCGCCGGGTGGCCAGCCAGCACCGCCTGCTGCTGATCCTGTCCGACGGACGCCCCGCCGACTATGACGACGGTGGCGACCCCCGATACCTGCACGAGGACACACGCATGGCGATGAAGGAGGCCCTGGACGCCGGGGTGCATCCGTTCTGCATCACCCTGGACCCCAGCGGTCGGGATTACCTGCCGGCGATCTTCGGGCCCGGTCACTACACCATCATCGACCATGTCGACGAGCTGCCCCGCCGGCTGCCGGAGATCTACCTGCGGCTGCGCCGCTGACCCACCCTTCACGAGGGCGCATTTTTCCTGTGCACTGGGGTCGCGTAGGATGCGCCGATTCTGTTCGAGGACGCTTATGGAGCCGTCACCCAGTCTGATTCCGGGCTACGCGAACGCGAAGGCGACCCGCGCCTATGCCGAGGAACACATGGCCGCCGGTCATGCCGCCGACGGGCACTACAGCGAATACCTGCGGGTCAAGATGCGCCTGTCGAGCCTGGGTGTCGGGACCTTCGGCGGCGCGGCGACTCCGGAAGTGGACGCGCGCATCAGTGCCATCGTGGCCCGCGCCCTGAAGACGGGCATCAACGTCATCGACACCGGCGCACACTATCGCTATGGCCGATCGCTGGCCGCGGTCGGGGCCGGCGTGCGCGCGGCGCTGGCCGAGGGCGTGCCGCGCGAGGCGATGTTCCTGATCAGCAAGGGCGGGTTTCTCACCCTGCGGGGCGGTCCCCCGGAGGACATGAATGCCTGGTTCGAGCGGGAGATCGTGGCCCAGGGCCTCGGCGCGCGCGAGCACCTGGCGAAGGGCGCGCACCTGCTGACGCCGGAGTACATCAATTACCAGATCGAGCTGTCGCGCAGCCTGATGGGGGTCGAGACTCTGGATGCCTTCGTGGTCGATCAGCCGGAGGTGCACATCCCGGAGATCGGCAAGGAGATGACCAACCGCAAGCTCGAGCCGGTCTTCGCGCTGCTGGAGCGGGCGGTGCGCGAGAAACGCATCCGCGCCTACGGGATCAGTACGTTCGAGGGTCTCAGGGTCGAGACCGATGCGAAGATGTTTCAGTCGCTGACCTCGATGCAGGGCCTCGCCGAGCGGGCGGCGCAGGAGGTCACCGGGGACGATGTGGCGCGGCACCACTTCAAGCTGGCGATGCTGCCCTTCAATCAGGTGATGCTGGAGGGCTTTACCCGCTTCAACACGGCCACCGGCAAGGGCAACGTCGCCTCTGCGCTGCAGGCGGCGCACCAGCTCGAGGTCTTCATGATGGCCTCGCACACGCTGCTGAAGGGGCACCTCGGCAGGCAGTCGGTGGACGTGGTCGCGGAGCGGCTTGCAGACTACCCGAATGCCGCCCAGCGGGCGCTGCAGTTCAACCGCTCCACGCCGGGGCTCGGCACCTCGCTGGTCGGGATCAGCGACCCGGAACACCTCGATGACCTGCTGGCGGTGGCGGCGCGGCCGCCGCTGGAGCGCAAGGACTACCTCGGCATGTACCAGAAGGCGGAGTGATGGAAGCCGACCTGAAACCCCTGGAGTTCCCGGCCATCCAGCGGCTGCTGGAGCGCCTGGCCGCCACCCCCTACGGCGCGGACGCTGCGCGCGCGCTGGAACCCGCGCCGGATGTCACGGTGGCCCGCTCGCTGCAGGCCGCGGTGACCACCGCACGGCAGCGCCTCGAGGCGGGCATGCTGCCGGAGATCGGGGCACTCCCGGACGTGCGCCCGGCGCTGCGCCAGGCCTCGAACCCGGGGGCGGCGCTGTCCAGCCAGGCGCTGAACAACCTCCAGGTCATCATGCAGGAGACGGCGCGGCTGGCCCGGTCGCTGGCCGATGCGCCCGGCATCTACCCGGGAAGTCTCGATGACCTGCTGCCCCCGGAGGCACTGGTGGAGCGGCTTGGGGAGGCGCTGCATCCGGGCGGAACGCTGCGGGACGACGCCAGTCCCGCGCTGGCGGAGGCCTCCGCCGAGCGCGGGCGACTGCGCGCCGAGGTCGAACAGGTGGTGCGCAAGCGCCTCGAATCCCTCGGTTCCGATGTCGCGTCGCGGCGGGTCCAGTGGCACCAGGAGCGGGCGGTGCTGGTGCTCAATGCCGAGCTGGCGGGATCGGTGAAGGGCGTGCGCCGGGGGTCTGCCCTTGGCGGTCGCGACCAGATCATCGAACCGATCGAGGCGGTCCCCCTGAACAACCGGCTGGACACCCTGAACGACCGTATCGGCAACGAGCAGCAGCGACTGCTGCGCGAATTGACCGACCGCGTGCGCGAACACGGCGAGGAGCTGCAGCGGATGCTGGGCGTGCTGACCTGGATCGACCTCGCCTTCGCTGCGGGGCGCATGTCGCAGCAGATGAATGCGCACGCCCCGGCACTGCTGGATGAGGCCCGCGTGCACCTGGTCGAGGGCTACCATCCGCTGCTCCTGCTCCAGTACGCGGAGGGCAGTGGTCCGCGGCCGGTGCCGCTGAGTCTCGAGCTCGAACCCGGTCGGCCGCTGCTCCTGATCACCGGTCCGAACACCGGTGGCAAGACCGTTGCGCTGAAGACCGTGGGGTTGCTGGTGACCATGGCCTGGTGCGGCCTGCACATCCCCGCCGAGGGCGACTGCAGCGTCGGCGCGTTCGACCGCGTGATGGTCGATGTCGGCGATCACCAGAGCCTGCTGCACCACCTGTCGACCTTTGCCGGGCATGTCGAGGTGCTCAAGCGCGTGCTTGAGCATGCGGGAGGCGAAAGCCTGATCCTGCTGGACGAGCTGGGTACCGGCACCGATCCGGACGAGGGCGCCGCCCTGGCGATGGCGGTCCTCGACGAACTCCGTTCACGCGGGGTCTTCGGCATCGTGAACACACACCTCGCGCCGTTGAAGGACTACGCCGGCCGCCATCCCGGCATCCTGAACGCATCGATGCAGTTCGACTCCGAGCGGCTCGTGCCCACCTATCGGCTGCTGCCGGGCGAGCCGGGGATCTCCTTCGGCCTGACCATCGCCGAGAAGAACGGTCTGCCGGCCGCGCTCGTGGCCCGTGCCCGCGAGCACCTGGCAGAGCTGCCCTCCGCCCGCGCCTCCCGATAGGAGGCCAGCCCCCTGGGCGACCTTCCCCGGCGCACTGAGCCCCGAGAGGGTCCGCCTCCCACGGGCGAAGGCCCGTAGGAGCGGCTTCCAGCCGCGATGCCGAGGTGGTCGTAGGAGCGGCTTCCAGCCGCGATACAAGCGGTTTGTGGGAGCGGCTTCCAGCCGCGATGCAAGGGGTTTGTGGGAGCGGCTTCCAGCCGCGATGCGACCTTGCATTGGCCCCATCGCCCTCGCGCACCTGCGGCGCCTTCGCGAGCAGGCTTGCTCCTACAGGGGGTCGGTGCAAACGCTGCAGGAGGCCAGTCCCTGGGCAACCCTCCCGGCGCCGGTTCCTGGGAGCGGCCTCTGGCGGCGATGGTGCCGAGGGCCGGCGCCCGATCGCGACCATGGGTCGCTCCTGCGGCGATCGTGCCGGGCAGCGCCTGGCAGGGGAAATCGTGAAACCGGTCGCATTTCATATTAGGATGTCATGTCATTTTGACCCTCGCTCCCCGTTAAGCGCAGCATCGCCTAACGTCACCATCAGGAACCGTCGCAGCCATGTCTGAGAATCCCGCCAAGCCAGCCGCGATCACCGGCGCCGAAATCTTTGTCCGCTCTCTGCAGGAGGAGGGCGTCGAGGTCGTATTCGGTTACCCTGGCGGGGCGGTACTTCACCTCTACGACGCGCTCTTCAGGCAGGAGAAGATCGCGCATATCCTGGTGCGTCACGAGCAGGGCGCGGTCCATGCGGCCGAAGGCTACGCCAAGTCCTCCGACCGCTGCGGCGTGGCGCTGGTCACCTCGGGACCGGGGGCGACCAATGCGGTCACCGGCATCGCCGATGCCTACATGGACTCCGTCCCGCTGGTCGTCTTCAGCGGCCAGGTGCCGACCCACCTGATCGGAAATGACGCCTTCCAGGAGGTGGACACGGTCGGGATCACGCGCCCCTGCGTGAAGCACAACTTCCTGGTGCGGGACGTGAACGACCTGGCCATCACCATCAGGAAGGCCTTTTACATTGCCACCTCGGGGCGCCCCGGACCGGTGGTCGTGGACATCCCGAAGGACATAACCGCGGAGACCGCGGTGTTCGAGTACCCGAAGCAGCTGAAGATGCGCTCCTACAACCCCACCACCCGGGGCCACAGTGGCCAGATCCGCAAGGCGCTGGACCTGATCCTGTCGGCGAAGAAGCCGATGCTGTACACCGGGGGCGGGGTGATCCTCGGGCGCGCCTCGGAGGCGCTGACCGAGTTCGCGCGCAAGCTGGGCTACCCCATCACCAATACCCTGATGGGCCTGGGCGCCTACCCGGCCTCGGATCGCCAGTTCGTCGGCATGCTCGGCATGCACGGGACCTACGAGGCGAATATGGGGATGCACCACGCCGACGTGTTGATCGCGATCGGCGTGCGCTTCGATGACCGGGTCACCGGCAACATCGAGAAGTTCTGTCCCTACGCGAAGATCGTCCACGTGGACGTGGATCCCGCGTCGATCTCGAAGAACGTGAAGGTGGATGTCCCGATCGTCGGGCAGGTGGAGCCGGTGCTGCGGGACATGATCCGCGAACTGGACAACATGAAGCGCGAGCCGGACCGGGAGGCACTGGAGGCCTGGTGGCGGCAGATCGAGGAATGGCGCGCAAAGGACTGCCTGAAGTACGACAAGTCGTCGCCGATCATCAAGCCGCAGTATGTGGTGCAGAAGCTGTGGGAACTCACCGGCGGGGACGCCTTCGTGACCTCGGATGTCGGCCAGCACCAGATGTGGGCGGCCCAGTTCTACGGCTTCGACAAGCCCAACCGCTGGATCAACTCCGGGGGCCTCGGCACGATGGGCGTGGGACTCCCCTTCGCAATGGGTGCGCAACTGGCCCACCCGGAGGCGACCGTGGCCTGCGTGACGGGCGAGGCCAGCATCCAGATGTGCATCCAGGAGCTGTCCACCTGCCTGCAATACCATCTGCCGATCAAGGTCGTGAACCTGAACAACCGCTACCTGGGCATGGTCCGGCAGTGGCAGGAATTCTTCTACCAGGGCCGTTACGCGATGTCCTACATGGACGCGCTCCCCGATTTCGTGAAGCTGGCCGAGAGTTACGGCCATGTCGGCATGCGCATCGAGCAGCCCGGGGACGTGGAAGGCGCGATCCGCGAGGCACTGGCGTTGAAGGACCGGCTGGTCTTCATGGACTTCCTCACCGATCAGTCCGAGAACGTGTACCCGATGATTCCGGCGGGCGCGGGCCAGAACGAAATGATCCTGCTGTAGGGAAAGGGAACAGCATGCGACACATCATCAGTCTTCTCCTGGAGAACGAGTCCGGCGCACTGTCGCGTGTGTCAGGGCTCTTCTCGGCCCGCGGCTACAACATCGAGTCGCTCACTGTCGCGCCCACGGACGACCCCAGCCTGTCGCGGATGACCATTGTCACCATCGGGTCGGAGCAGATCGTCGAGCAGATCACCAAGCAGCTGAACAAGCTGATCGACGTGGTGCGGCTGATCGACCTGACGCCGCACCGGCACATCGAGCGGGAAATGATGCTGGTGAAGGTGAAGGTGGCGGCGGCGTCCGATCGCGAGGAGGCCAAGCGCCTGACCGACATCTTCCGCGGCAACATCGTCGATGTGTCGCAGGAGACCTATGTGGTCGAACTGACCGGTCACGGCAGCAAGCTGGATTCCTTCCTCGAGGCCCTGCAGGGTTTTCCCGTGATGGAGGTCGTGCGCTCGG
>JAABTX010000062.1 GCA_011389655.1 Thioalkalivibrio sp. | reverse complement strand
CATCGGGCGGTACATCGGGTCATCGCGGTTCTGCTCGTCCACCACCGCCGCCATGCGCTCCAGGGTTGCCTGCACACGCCCGGCGTCCACCACCCCGTGGTGGAGCCAGTTCGCGATGTGCTGGCTGGAGATGCGCAGTGTCGCCCGGTCCTCCATCGGGCCGATGTCGTGGATGTCCGGCACCTTGGAACAGCCGATGCCCTGCTGCACCCAGCGCACCACGTAACCGAGGATACCCTGGCAGTTGTTGTCGAGTTCCTGCTGGATCGCCTCGTCCGACCAGTCGGGCTTCTCGACCACGGGCACCTCGAGCAGGTCGTCCAGCAGCCTGGCCTCGGCGTCCGGCTCGAGGCGGGCCTCCATCTCCCGCTGCAGTGCCGCGACATCGACCTCGTGGTAGTGCAGCGCGTGCAGGACCGCCGCGGTGGGCGAGGGGACCCAGGCGGTAGTGGCCCCCGCCTTCGGATGCGCGATCTTCTGCTCCAGCATCGCGGCCATCCGATCCGGCATCGCCCACATGCCCTTGCCGATCTGGGCGCGCCCGCGCAGACCGCAGGCCAGGCCCGCCACCACGTTGTTGCGCTCGTAGGCCGCGATCCACTTCGCGCCCTTCATGTCGCCCTTGCGCAGCATGGGGCCGGCCTCCATCGCCGTGTGGATCTCGTCGCCGGTACGGTCGAGGAAGCCGGTGTTGATGAAGACCACGCGCGCCGCGGCCTCGGCGATGCAGGCCCTGAGATTCACCGAGGTGCGGCGCTCCTCGTCCATGATCCCCATCTTCAGGGTGTTGCGCGGGAGCTTCAGGAGGTCCTCGATGCGGGAGAAGAGCTCGACCGCGAAGGCCACCTCTTCGGGTCCGTGCATCTTCGGCTTTACGATGTAGACGGAACCGGTACGGGAATTGCCCTCTCCCTCGCGCTTCAGGTCATGCAGCGCGAGCAGGCTGGTCAGTATGCCGTCGAGTAGCCCCTCGGGCACCTCGGCCCCTTCGCTGTCCTGCAGCGCGGGCGTGGTCATCAGGTGACCGACATTGCGCACGAACATCAGCGCGCGGCCGGGTAGGGTCAGGGTCCGGCCATCAGGGGCCGTGTACTTCCGGTCAGGATTGAGTGCACGGCTGATGACCTCGCCCCCCTTCCGGAAGGAGGTCTCGAGGCTGCCGTTCATCAGTCCGAGCCACTGGCGGTAGACGTTCACCTTGTCTTCGGCATCCACCGCGGCCACCGAATCCTCGCAGTCCATGATGGTGGTCACTGCCGCCTCCACCAGCAGGTCCTTCACCCCGGCGGCATCCGTTCGACCGATCGGGTGCGTGCGGTCGATCTGAATCTCCAAATGCAGGCCGTTGTTCACCAGCAGGATCGCGTGGGGTTTCTCCGGGGAACCCTGGTACCCGGCCAGCTGCCCCGGGTTCTCCAGTGCGGCGTCCCCGCCACCCTCGAGGCTCACCGCGAGTTCGCCCCCGGCAATGCGGTAGCCGGTGGCCTCGCGGTGCGATCCGCCGCGCAGGGGTGCCGCGCGATCCAGGAGGTCGCGGGCGAAGGCGATGACCTTGCCGCCTCGCACCGGGTTGTATTCGGTACCCCGTTCGGCGCCGTCGGTGTCGGGGATCGCATCGGTTCCGTACAGCGCGTCGTACAGACTGCCCCAGCGGGCGTTCGCGGCGTTCAGCGCGTAGCGGGCATTGCTGACCGGCACCACCAGCTGCGGCCCGGCCTGGACCGCGACCTCCGGGTCAACGCTGGCGGTGCTGGCACGCACCTGCGCCGGTGGTTCCACCAGATACCCGATCCCGTGCAGGAAGCTGCGATAGACGGACAAATCGCCCACTGGGCCGGGATGGGTGCGGTGCCACTCGTCCAGCTTCTGCTGCAGGGCCTCGCGCCTGTCGAGCAGATCGCGGTTGCGCGGCGCAAGGTCGTGGACCAGCGCATCCACGCCACTCCAGAAGGCGTCCCTGTCCAGATTCGTGCCCGGAAGGGCCTCGTCGCTGATGAAGCGGTCCAGTACGGCGGCGACCTGGAGCCGCCCGCGAGTCACGTAGTCAGTCATGTCGGTGCCTTCCTTCCTTCGGGTGCTGGTGTCGCCGCGGCATCGCGTACGCGGACGTACCGGCTGCATGATGCCACGTCCGGCCGGTCGAAGGGCCAATGTCCGTTGGGGATCGCGGCTGGAAGCCGCTCCCACGAACCCTGATGAAGGGTAGGAGCGGCTTCCAGCCGCGATCCCCGACCCGGTCGGTCGCGGCCCGAGGCCGCTTCCACAGGTCTCGCCGCCGCGCTTGCCCGGGCCTCAGCCGCTCATCGCGGCGATGCCGGCGCGCGCCACCTGCGCGTCCTGCTCCGGCTTCACCCCCGAGACGCCGACCGCGGCAATGACCTGGCCCTCGTGTATCACCGGAATGCCACCTGTCAGCAGTCCTTGAAGAACCGGTGCAGACAGGAACGCGGTGCGCCCGCCGTTGATCATGTCCTCGAAGGCCTGGGTCTCGCGCCGGCCGAGCGCCGCGCTGCGGGCCTTTTCCGGGGCCACGTAGCAGGCCATCGGTGCACAGCCGTCGAGACGGCGGAGTGCCAGCAGGTGCCCTCCGTCATCGGTGACGGCAATGGTCACCGACCAGCCGTTGGCCTCGGCCTCGCGCTGGGCCGCATCCAGGATCCGGTTGGCCTGATTCAGGTCGAGTACGGTCTTCTGCTGCATTGAGTGATCTCCATCCGTTGCGTTCCCACTAGGCCATGGCCTCGTCCACCAGTTCTATCCAGTGGCGGACCGGCGTGCGCCCGGCGCTGGCGAGGTGATTCTGGCAGCCGATGTTCGCGGTGGCGATCACCTCCGGCCCGCCGGACTCGAGGGACCGCAGCTTGTCGTCGCGCAGCTTGCGTGCCAGCTCGGGCTGGGTGATCGAATACGTGCCCGCCGAGCCGCAGCACAGGTGCGCGTCCGGGACCGGGGTCAGTCGAAAATCCAGCCGTTCGAGCACCTCTTCCACCGCACCACCGAGGCGCTGCCCGTGCTGCAGCGTGCAGGGGCTGTGGAAGGCGATCTCCCGGTTGCCACGGATACTCAGCCGTTCCAGCGGCTCTTCGCGGAGGACCTCGACCAGATCCCGTGCCCGGCGGCTGACCTCGGCGGCGCGATCCGCGTAGTCCGGGTCATCCGCCAGCAGATGGCCGTATTCCTTCACGAAGGCGCCGCAGCCGCTCGCGGTCTGCACGATGGCCTCGGCCCCCTGTTCGATGGCCGGCCACCACGCGTCGATATTGGCCCGCGCACGGTCGAGCCCATCGCGCTGGGCGTTGAGGTGGTAGTCGAGCGCACCGCAGCAGCCCGCCCGGGGTGCCGGGACCAGGCTGATGCCCAGGCGGTCCAGCACCCTTGCGGTCGCGGCATTGGTGTTCGGCGACAGGCCCGGCTGCACGCAGCCCTCGAGGATCAGCATTCTTCTGCCATGCCGCGCCGCGGCGGGCCGCTGCCCGGCGGCGGCCGGACGCGGCGGGATCTTCTCGCGCAGGGTGCCCGGCAGCATGGGCCGCGCGGCGCGTCCCAGGGCAAAGAGCATCGAGGCCACCCGCGGCTGCACCATGCTCCGGCGCAGCAGCTCCCGGAATGTCCGTTCGCCCGGCCCGCGCGGAACGCGCGCCTCGATCTCGGCGCGACCGATGTCCACCAGCTTGCCGTATTCCACGCCGGACGGGCAGGTGGTCTCGCAGTTGCGGCAGGTGAGACAGCGGTCCAGGTGCAGACGCGTTTGCTCGGTCGCAATCTCCGGGTCGCCGGGGTTCTCCAGCAGCGACTTCATCAGATAGATCCGCCCGCGCGGGCCGTCACGCTCGTCACCCAGCAGGCGGTAGGTGGGGCAGGTCGCGTTGCAGAAGCCGCAGTGCACGCAGCTGCGCAGGATGCGGTCGGCCTCGCGGATATGGGCCTGGGCAAGTTGTTCCGGGCTGAATCGGGTCTGCATCTCAGAGGTCCGGGTAGAGGCGGCCGGGGTTGAAGATACCGTTCGGATCGAGCCGTGCCTTCAGTTGCCGGTGGTACTTCGCCAGTACCGGCGTGAGTGGCGTGAACGGATCGGTGATGCCCGGGGTGTAACAGGTGGCGTGCCCCCCTGACCGCGCCGCCGCCTCGCGGATGCTGGCCGCGGGGGCGTCGCTGCGCAGCCAGCGCTGCGCGCCCGCCCAGTCGTACAGCCAGTCGCCCTCCAGTTCCAGCGGGGGCGTCACCTGCGGAATCGACAGCCGCCACAGCGGTCGCGTGTCGGCGTCCGAGAAGAACGGAAGCCGCTGCTCGCGCAGGTCCTGCCAGAAGGCCGGGTCCAGCGCCTCACCGCCAAGGCGCGCACGGTTGGCATCCACGGAACGCGCGCCCCCCTCGAGGCGGAGGTACAGGAAACCGTGGTGCCAGGCCGCGCCGGTTAGCGGAACCGGTTGGCGGCCCCACCTTGCAAGCTTGGTCAGCGCGCTGGCCAGCGGCATCTGCAGCTGCAGGCTGTGCGCAGCGCCCGGCCGCGGCAGCACCTTCAGCGACACCTCGGTGATCACGCCGAGGGTGCCCTGCGCACCGGTGACGAGCCGGGAGAGGTCATAGCCGGCGACGTTCTTCATCACCTCGCCACCGAAGCGCAGGTGCCGGCCTTCCCGGGTGATGAGACGCGTGCCCAGCACGAAGTCGCGCACCGCGCCGCTCCAGGGACGACGCGGACCCGAGAGTCCGGTGGCGACCATGCCGCCGACGGTGGCGGCGGCTCCGAAGTGCGGCGGTTCGAAGGGCAGCTGCTGGCCCGCCTCGGCCAGGGTCCGCTCGAGTCCGGAGACAGGCGTCCCGGCGCGAACCGACACCACGAGCTCCACCGGATCGTAGTGGGTGATGCCCTGGTGCCCGGTCACGTCGAGCGGGCTTCCGTCGACCTCGCGCCCGTAGAAGGCCTTGGTCCCGCCGCCCATGATGCGCAGGGGGCTGCCGGCGCGGTCCGCGGCGGCGACCTGCGCGCAGAATTCCTCTGCCAGGTCGCGCTCCGCAGCCGGGTTGCTGAGGCCGTCACTCATCGACCATCCCGGTGGCAAGGTGAACAGGGAGCCACCGAAGGCAAGGACATGCCCCGAAGGGAGTCCGAATACCCATCATCTGCCGCGAGTTCCGAGGCTCGTCCCGCCATGGTGCCGGGTGATCGCCGACCAGCGCAGTCGGGCGTGTGGATGCCCGAGCCGCGGATTCCGTCGCCGGCCGGCGGTGTGGAATGCGGCGGCTGAAACCGTTTTTCCGGACGCGGTGAAGCCCTCCGGGACCAGGGCGGCATCGGGGCCGGGGCCTCGCACTCCAGGGGGAGCTTTCGCGGTGACGTGCAGGCGCGGCTGCGGGACATGGATCAGAATCTCGGCAGTTCCGGGTGGGGCAGCTGGTTGTTGTGCACGTGCATCGCACCGTATTCGGCGCACCGGGCCAGCGTCGGGATGTTCTTCCCCGGGTTGAGCAGGGTGCGCGGGTCGAATGCCGCCTTCAGCGCGTGGAACAGGGTGATCTCGTCGGCATCGAACTGCGTGCACATCTGGTTGATCTTTTCCCGGCCCACGCCGTGCTCGCCGGTGATGGTGCCGCCGACCTCCACGCAGAGTTCGAGAATGCGTCCGCCGACGCGCTCCGCGAGCTCCAGTTCGCCGGCCTCGTTGGCATCGAACAGGATCAGCGGATGCAGGTTGCCGTCCCCGGCATGGAAGACGTTCGCGACGCGAAGGCCGGATTCGCCGGAGAGCCCGGCAATGCCCTTGAGCACCCGGGGCAGCTCCCGGCGCGGGATGGTCCCGTCCATGCAGTAGTAGTCGGGTGACAGGCGGCCGACCGCGGGGAAGGCGTTCTTGCGCCCGGCCCAGAAGCGGGCCCGCTCGGCATCGTCGCGGGCCAGCGTGATGCCGGTGGCGCCGGCCGCGGCGAGGACCTCCCGCACGCGCTGGCAGTCGTCCGCCACGTCAGCCTCGACTCCGTCCAGCTCGCATAGCAGGATCGCCTCGGCGTCGACCGGGTAGCCGGCGTGCATGAAGTCCTCGGCGGCGCGGATCGCGAGATTGTCCATCATCTCCAGCCCGCCCGGCACGATCCCTGCGGCAATGATGTCGCCGACGGCCTTGCCGGCATTCTCGAGGTCGTCGAAGCTGGCCATGATGACCTTGGCACTCTGCGGGCGCGGCAGCAGCTTCACCGTGACCTCCGTGATCACGCCGAGCATGCCCTCCGATCCATTGAACAGGGCCAGCAGGTCGAATCCCGGGGCGTCGAGGGCCTCCGAGCCGAGGGTCATCCGCTCGCCCTCGATGGTGATCACCTCGAGCGCCTGCACGTTGTGCACGGTGAGCCCGTATTTCAGGCAGTGCACCCCTCCCGCGTTCTCGGCGACATTGCCACCAATGGAGCAGGCGATCTGCGAAGAGGGATCCGGAGCGAAATACAGTCCGTGCGGAGCGGCGGCCTCGGAAATCGCGAGGTTGCGCACGCCCGGCTGCACGCGGGCGATGCGTGCATCCGGGTCAATCTCGAGGATCCGGTTGAAACGCGACATCACCAGGAGCACGCCCTGCTCCAGCGGTAGCGCGCCCCCCGACAGGCCCGTACCGGCACCGCGAGTGACCACTGGCAGCCCGAGTTCGTGGCAGGTGCGGAGCAGGGCCTCGACCTGTTCGATCGTGTCGGGCAACGCGACCAGCATCGGCATCACGCGGTAGGCCGACAACCCATCGCACTCGAACGGCCTTCGGTCCTCGTCGCGGTGCAGCAGGGTCAAGCCCGGCAGCGCCGCGCGCAGGCGCTCCAGGGCGCGCTCCGGATCAACCGCGGGCAGCGGTCCGTCGAGCCTCTCGTCGTAAAGGATGTTCATCGGAATTCCTGAATCGCTGTGGCGAGCGTCGCCATCTGTGTAACGCCTTTGCAACTGCGCCTGTACTCTAGCGCCAAGGGTACCGTCGCGTCCCGTTACCCGCATTCCCGGCGGGGAACCGCGGCAACAGCGTCCGGTACCGGCCACGGCGCTTCCGGAATCCGCGGCTGGCCAGGCATGGCGCACGATGCCGGCGTCGGGCGCCCTCGCCCTTGCGTGATCGCGCGGTTTGTGGGTTCATGGGGGCCGGCTGAATCCTCGGGAGTTTCTGCAATGCACCGGCGGCGTTGGGCAAGACGGATCCTGACCCTTCTGTTGTGCCCGCTGTTGCCGGTGGCGGGTGCGGCGGAGCTTCGGGTGCAGGGTCTGTTCGAGGGCCGCGCGCTGTTCGCGATGGATGGCGAGCGGTTCATGCTGCGCGACGGCCAGACGGGGCCACAGGGGGTGCATCTGCTGCGGGCGACCAGCGAGGCGGCCCTGGTCGAGTACGAGGGGCAGCGTCGGGAATTGACGCTGGAGCGCGGCCGCTTCGGGGGCGTCTACCAGCGCACCGACGCCGAACTCCGGATCCCGCCGGATGCCCGGGGCGGCTATATTGTCCGCGGCCTGATCAGCGGGCAGACCGTCACCTTCGTCGTCGATACCGGGGCCACCCTGGTCACGCTGAGCGACGCCGAGGCCCGGCGCCTGAATCTGCGGCCGGCCGGCGGTGTGGAGGTGGCGGTGGAGACGGCGTCGGGAATCGTCACGGGTCGGCGTATCCTGCTCGATCGGGTGCAGGTGGGCGGGCTGGCACTTGACCGCGTCGAGGCAGTGGTGCTGCCCGGGGAAAGCCCGGCAACCGCACTGCTGGGCATGAGCTTTCTGGGGCGGGTCGACATGCAGAAAGAGGGTTCTCTCCTGGTGCTGCGGGCGCGCTGAACCGCCCGGTCCGAATCTTGTAGTCAGAGGCCGAGCGCCATCAGCCACAGCGGCAGTGTGAAGGCTGCGGTCAACGTCGCGGTCCCGACGGTTGCGGCCACCAGCGGGCCGTCTCCGCCCATGCGGGTCGCGAGGATGTAGGCGGAGGAGGCCGGCGGCAGTGCCGCCAGCATCACCGCCGCCACCAGGTATTCGCCCTGCAACCCGGTCAACGCCGCCAGGCCGAGCGCGATCGCGGGCACGGCCGCGAGCTTCGCCGCGACGAAGTAGGCCACCAGTTTCTTCTGGCGCGGTTCGCGTAGCAAGGTCAGGGCGGCGCCGGTGGCGAGCAGCCCGAGCGGCAGGGCCGGCTCGCCGAGGAAGAGCAGTGTGGCCAGGGCCGGATCGGGCAGGGGCAGGCCGAGGGCCGACCAGCCCAGTCCGCTGAAGGTGGCCAGTATGAATGGGTTGCGCACCAGCTCATGCAGAATGGGCTGCCGGCCGTGGCTCGCCAGGGCCCAGACCGACGCAACGTTCGCCAGCGGGATCACGAAACCGGCCAGCAGCGCGAAGGCCGCGATCCCGTCCGCGCCGAAGACCCCGCCCAGCAGGGCCATGCCGATATAGGTATTGAAGCGGAACGAGCACTGGAAGATCGAGGCAAAGGACCGGGGGGAGGGCGAGAGCACGGGGCGTGCGGCCAGACCCAGCAGCATGCCGGCCAGCATGAAGGCGAAGCCGACGAGGATCATCGTGCCGCCCGCCCCGAGGTCGATCGGCCGGCTGGC
Organism: Thioalkalivibrio sp.; assembly: GCA_011389655.1. Taxonomy (GTDB): domain Bacteria; phylum Pseudomonadota; class Gammaproteobacteria; order Ectothiorhodospirales; family Ectothiorhodospiraceae; genus Thioalkalivibrio. The sequence continues at coordinate 7,536 of JAABTX010000062.1, read as the reverse complement.
GAGCGTGCCGAACAGCAGTGCCGGGAACAGCACGTAGTAGACCAGCGCCTCGACGCCCCTCCAGACACCGATCGCGAAGATTCCGATGCGCTTCAGCAGGTGGCCGAGCGCGATCAGCGAGACGATGGGCAGCAGGATGACGAGGCCTTCAGGCATGGCCGCCGGGTAGCAGGATCCGGTACTCCAGGATCGGACCGCGCCTCCGCGGGCGTGGCGGCAGGCACGGATCGCCGGGCCGGGGTTTGCGGATCAGGCGGGTGGCGACCCCTGACACTGAGGGGCGCGCCACGGAGAGATACTGAAAGGAGTTTGAATGCCCTTCGTTTTCCATGATATCGGTGTTCTTCCGTGGACTGCCTTTCATCCTAACCTAGTGGCGTGGCGGGGATGGCCCTGCAAGAACCTTCTGCATGGCCCGATCGCTGGAGATCTCCGATGACGGAGAGGGTATCCGAGCAACGCGTTTTCTTCGCCCTCTGGCCCAACGCGGGGTTGCGGGCGTCACTCTCTGCGCTTGCGCGCAGGATGCCGGCGAATGGGCGCCCGGTGCCGGCGGAACATTTGCATCTGACCCTGGCATTCCCCGGCACCGTGACTGCAGCAAAGGTGGCGGAAATGGTGGAGCGGACCGATGCGTTGCGGTTGCCGCAGATCCGCCTGGTGCTGGAGGAGCTCGGCTGGTTCCGGCGCCCGCGGGTAGCCTGGGTCGGGCCCGCGCAGGCAGAGCCCGAGCTGGAGGCGCTCGCCGTCCGACTCAATGAGTTGTGCCGGGCCACCGGCGTAGCAATGGAGGACCGCCCGTTCCGACCGCACGTGACGCTGCGCCGATTCGTCACCCGCTTCGAATCGGTGTCCATCGAGCCGCTGGATTGGCGCCCTCGGGAGATGGTGCTGATCGAATCGGGGCAGGGCGGACATCCGGGACCCTACCGGGTGCTGCACAGCTGGGTCCTTAGCGGTTGACGCGCACCCGGGCAGGCCCCGTATGCGCCTTGGATCCTCCTTCCCCCGGTCGTGCCGTCCTTCGTCCTCAGCCCAGCAGGCGCCAGCCGATCCAGGTGATCGAGAACAGGGTCAGGAAGACCATGCCGGCCCAGGAGAGCGCGCGCATTCCTGCTCCGGGCCGGGCATGTTCGGGAACGTGCGCGTCGGTGATCACCCGGAAGGTGATCCACGCCAGCACCGGTGCGGAGAGAAAGGATACCGTGGTGGCGAAGTCGATCAGCTGGGTGAACCGTGCTCCGGAAAGGTGCAGGATCAGCAAGGCACCGGCGACCACGACCAGCAGGAGGACACGGTAGCTCCAGGGGTGGTGAGGACGCCTGGCGCGGGCATCCTCGGCGCCGAAGCGCGCCACGGCCAGCAATGCGGAGAGAACTCGCGGGTAGGCATCGGTGACAGCCAGCGTGGTGCTGAACATCACGCTCAGTGCGGCCACCGCGATCAGGGGGCGGCTCCACTCACCGAGCGATCCGGCATACAGCTCCACCAGCTGCGCCGAGAAGCCGACCGCCGAGTCCGCGAAGCCCGTACCGCTGGCGTACATCAGCAGTGCGCCGAGCAGCAGGAAGGCTGCAGCCAGCAGCGTGGCACCGATGTATCCGATCCGGAAATCGGTCAACGCGTGCGAGAGGGGGGGTATCCGGCCCGTCTCCCGTGCCCGCTCCTGGGTCCACAGGGAGTGCCAGACCGCGACATCCAGGGGAATGGGCATCCAGCCGAGCAGTGCCAGCAGGAAGGCGAAGCCCGCGGCGCTCCACAGCCGCGGTCCCTGATCGAAGCCCGCCAGGCCGGACCAGTCAGGCTGGTCACCCAACGCCAGCGTCAACGCCGCCACCGTGGAGACTGCCAGGACGGCCATCACCATCTTCATCACGAGATCGAGTCCGCGGTAGTTGCCGATCGCGAGCAGAAGCACGCAGGCGCCGAGGATCCCGGCCGACAGGGTGGCGGGCGAGGCCTCCAGACCGAAGACCAGCCCGGCGAGTCCCGCGGTCACGACCGTCACCACCGCCTGGATGATGAACAGGGTCCCAAAGGTAATCACCGCGAAGAGCCCCAGGGCCCAACGGCCGATACGCCGGTACCCGATCAGGAGGTTCTCGCCGGTCGCTGCCGCGTATCGTGGGCCAAACTCGAGAAACGGGTATTTCAGCAGGCAGGCAAGCAGTACCAGCGGCAGCAGCAGCAGCCCGTACTCGGCACCGGCCCGGGTGGACTGCACCAGGTGCGACACCCCCACCGCGGCCCCGGCCATCAGCAGGCCGGGGCCCATCGCCGCACGCAGCGTGGGCATGGAGGCAGACGACATCACGGCGGGCCCTTCGCGGGTCTGGGTGGCTGGGCACGATAAGCGATGCGCGGCGATTTTTCACTCCGGCCCGGAGTCTGACCCCCTCGTGCCCGGCCCGCGCTCGAGGCTGCACCCTGGCCCTTCGGCCGCCCCGGATTGCGGGCACAAAAAAGGCCCGGTCCGAGCACGGACCGGGCCTGTCCCAGCGTCAGCTGGTGACCGAGACAGACTTACTCGGCGTTGCCTTCTTCACCCTGCGGCTGCTGCTGCTGCTGCTGCGGCTGGCCGTAAGGCATCATCGGGGCGCCGGCGGGGGCACCACCGTAGGGGGCGCCGTACCCGTAGCCCGGGCCGTAGCCGCCGTAGGGCTGGCCGTAGCCGTAGGCATCGCCGGCGCCGCGGCCGTAGCCATGGCTGCGGCCGCTGCCGCGGGCGCTCATGTCAAAGTCGCTGAACATGTCGCCCATGCCGAACATGTCGCCGAGACCGCGGCCATAGCCCGGGCCGCCGTAGCCGTAACCGGGGCCACCGTAACCGTAACCAGGACCGCCATAGCCAGGAGCGCCGTAACCGGGACCACCGTAGCCGGGGCCGCCCCACTGGGCGCTGGCATGCATCGGGATTGCAAAGGCGCCGATCACGGCGGCAGTGGCGAGAAGCTTGAGGGAATTACGCATAATTGAAAGTCCTTCTTGTGGTTTGGGTAACAGGCCCTCTGGTTCCGCGAGTCCGCGGGCAGCGTCAAGGGTGGAACACTGCTGTTGATACCTGCGCTCTAGACTCGACCCCGCTCCGTGTCGGGAGCGTCTCCGATCGGTCCATTAGAACTATCTAATATGTGCAGGTTACGGAAACCGATAGGTGATTGCAAGCGTCGTTTCGAAAAAATCGAATGAAATCGGGTTCTTAAACGCAGGGCTTGCAATGAATGGATGCCTTTTGATTGCCTTTTCAGAGCTTTAAAGACGATTTATCCAGCGATTTGTCTGAGACCGAGAGTGCACCATCGTTTCCATGAAGGCCGAATCGATCCCGCACGCTCTCGCGCATCATACAGCCCATGTCGCGAGATCGCGAATCATCCCGGTGCAGCCTTCATTCGTCTCTGGCGCGCCATGCGGAGGCATGACCCGGAAACGGTCACGAGGGGTTGTCTCGCGCTCAGCCGAGCGCGCCGCCGCAGCTCGAGCCCTGACCGGCGGTGCAGCCATAGCAGTGATCGGCCACGGCAATGGGCGCACCTGTCAGTGCAAGCGGATCCAGATCCCGGATGTGCCGGCGCGGGGGACCTCCTGCGCCAAGCGGGATGTGCAGCATCTGGTTGAAGTCGCAGTCATAGAGGAAGCCCTGCCAGTCCACGGAGACCAGGGAACGGCACATCACCTGTTCGAGGTTGGCCTCCTGATGTGCGAGACGCAGCGTCTGCATGTAGCGGTTGTACTCGCCCTTGCGGGCAAGCGTCTTCGCAAAGCGATTGATCGGCATGTTGGCGATGCTGAAGAGCCGGTTGAAAACGATCCCGTAGTGCGTCGCGAGGTGTTCGTGATACGCCCTCTCCAGGGAATCCTGCGGCGGAGGCAGCTCCGGGCCCTGCGGGTTGTACACGAGATCCAGTTCCAGGCCCGAACCCGGCCGGCCGTAGCCCAGGGCGTTCAGCCGGCGCAGTCCCGACAGGCTGTTCTCGAACACGCCGTCGCCCCGCTGGGCATCCACGTTCTCCTCCAGGTAACAGGGCAGGGAGGCAACGACCGTGACCCGGTTGGCCGCGAGGAATTCCGCGAGGTCTTCCTGTCCGGGCTGCGACAGGATCGTGAGGTTGCAGCGATCGAGCACCTCAACGCCCATCGCGCGGGCCGAGGTCACCAGATGACGGAAATGCGGGTTCAGCTCCGGTGCGCCGCCGGTCAGGTCCAGGGTCTCGATGCCCGCGCGGCCGATCAGGGCGAGGATGTCCTCGATGGTCTCGCGCTGCATGACCTCCTTGCGGTTGGGGCCTGCGTTCACGTGACAGTGGAAACATGTCTGGTTGCAGACATAACCGAGGTTGGCCTGCACGGTGGTCAGTCGACCGCGCCGGATCTCCGGGAAGTCGGCCAGCAATCGCATGGTCTCGGTCTCTGCCATGATCCGTCCGCTCCGGGCTGGGGAGTCAGGGCAATCCTGCCGTTACTCCGGCAGGAACCGTATATTGCCGTACCAGGCGCGGGTTTCCTGACCGGTGTTGTCGCAGTCGGTCATCACCGCGACGGCGTTGATGCGCCCCGGCTCGTGGCCATGATAGCGGCGGAAGTCCTCGAGCACGTTGCGCCGCTCCGTGCGCCAGCCTGCCCCGGCGTCGCTGCCCGTGGCCACGGCAATCATGTGCGCCTGGGACGCAAAGGCGTTCGGCCAGTCACGTCCGCGCTCGGTGGTGCTGCTCCACACATAGTTAAGGGCACGGGTGCGCCAGCGCAGCAGGCGGGACTCGTCGACCAGATACAGGCGGGCCGGGTAGTCGTCGCCGTCGCGGGTGGTTTCGTCGATCCCGGTCAGCGTCTCCTCCACGCGCCATTCCCACTCCACCACCGGGGTCTCGGTCAGATCGATGTCGCGGCGGTAGAAGAGACCGGACGCAGTACCCTCGGTGCAGGTGGCCTGCACGGCCGTTCTTCCGTGCGTCCTCACCAGGCGGTAGTCGGTCACGCCCTCGAACGAGTGAGGCTCCCAGCCGATGATGTCTTCGGGCCCGAAGACAGGGGCTGCCGGGACAGCCGCGGACAGTGCCAATGCGGCCAGCGCGGTCAGGGTCGCACTCGCAGTGGGCAGCAGGCGTGCGGATGCCGGATTGTCGGTTCGAGCCATGTGTGCTTTGTCCATCGGACGCGATCCCGGGTTCGTGTTTCCGCTGTTTCGAGTCACCCCGGATGATGCCGAACCGCGGGGCGCCGTGTAATCCGTGAAAACCCGGATAGGACCCATCCCGCATTGCCATTATGCTCACGGTGAAAGGGAATCCGGGGGCAACATCAACCCGGCGCATTCCCGATGCCGCCGGCGGCGGGTTTCCACAGTCATTGACCAGGGAAGAGGAACGCATGAACCGGACACGATGGATCCTTGTGGCGGCGGTCGTCGTCCTGATCACGGCCTTCTTCGTCTTCGATCTCGGACGCCTTCTCGACTTCGACACACTGAAGGCCGCGCAGGGTGACATCGAGGCCTTCCGCGATGCACGGCCATTCCTGGCCAGCGCGCTCTTCTTCATCGTGTACGTGCTGGTGACCGCGCTGTCGCTGCCCGGCGCGACGATCCTGACCCTGGCCGGCGGCGGGGTCTTTGGGCTCGCCTGGGGCCTGCTCATGATCTCCTTTGCGTCGAGTATCGGCGCAACGCTGGCCTTCCTGATCGTGCGCTTCATCGCCCGCGAGCCGGTGCAGCGGCGCTACGGCGACAAGCTGCGCGCGATCAATCGGGGCGTCGAGCGGGAGGGCGCCTTCTATCTGTTCGCGCTGCGCCTCGTGCCGGTGTTCCCGTTCTTCCTGATCAACATCGTGATGGCACTGACCCCGATCCGGACCTGGACCTTCTACTGGGTGTCGCAGGTCGGCATGCTGGCAGGCACCGCGGTGTACGTGAACGCCGGTACCCAGCTGGGGCAGCTGGAGGGCCCGGAGGGCATCCTGTCGCCAACCCTGATCCTCTCCTTCGCATTGCTGGGGATCTTCCCGCTGTTGGCGCGCCGTGTGCTGCAGTGGCTGCGGCGCCGGCGCATGTACCGGGGTTGGGAACGCCCGCGCCGCTTCGACCGCAACCTGGTCGTGATTGGCGCCGGCGCTGCCGGGCTCGTCTCTTCCTACATCGCGGCCACGGTGAACGCGAAGGTCACCCTCGTCGAGCGGCACCGGATGGGAGGCGACTGCCTGCACACCGGCTGCGTGCCGTCGAAGGCGTTGATCCGGACTGCCCGTCTGCTGGAGGACATCCGGCATGCATCCGATTACGGGGTGGCATCCGCGCAGGCCGACTTCGACTTCGGGAAGGCGATGGAACGCGTGCAGCGGGTGATTGCACGGATCGCTCCCCACGACTCGCGTGAGCGCTACGAGGGTCTGGGCGTGGAGGTGCTGGAGGGCGACGCCCGGCTGGTATCGCCCTGGTCCGTCGAGGTCACCGGCGCCGATGGCACCAGGCGGAGCCTGACGGCGCGCTCCATCGTGCTGGCCACCGGCGCCGGACCTTTCGTGCCGCCGATCCCCGGCCTCCGGGAGACGGGCTTTTTGACCTCCGAGACCGTCTGGGACCTGCGCGAATGTCCGCGCCGTCTGGTGGTGCTCGGTGGCGGGCCGATCGGCTGCGAACTGAGCCAGACCTTCCAGCGCCTCGGTGCCCAGGTGACCCAGGTCGAGCGCGGCCAGCGGCTGTTGCCGCGCGAGGACCCGGAGTTCTCGCAGATGCTGATGCAGCGCTTTGCCGAGGAGGGGGTGGAGCTGCGGCTCGGTTGTGAGGCCCGCCGGGTAGAGGTCGGCGAGGACGGGAAGCGGGTGCTGGTCGAAGGACCGGACGGTGAGCAGTCGATCCCGTTCGACGAGATCCTGGTCTGCGTCGGGCGCGCGGCCCGGTTGCAGGGGATGGGCCTGGACACGCTGGGGATCCGCACCGATCGCACGATCGAGGTGAACGAGTACTTGCAGGCCACCTATCCGAACATCTACGCCTGCGGCGATGCCGCCGGGCCGTACCAGTTCACGCATGTCGCGGCGCACACCGCCTGGTTTGCGTCGGTGAACGCGCTGTTCGGCATGTTCCGGCGCTTCCGGGTGGATTACTCCGTGATCCCTTGGTCCACCTTCACGGATCCCGAGATTGCCCGGGTCGGTCTGAGTGAGGAGGAGGCGAAGGCGAAGGGGATCCGCTACGAGGTCACGACCTACGGCATCGATGACCTCGACCGCGCAATCGCCGACGGCGAGGCTCGGGGGCAGGTCAAGGTGCTGACGCCGCCCGGCAAGGACCGCATTCTCGGCGTGACCATCGCGGGGAATCACGCCGGCGACCTGATTGCCGAGTTCGTGCTGGCGATGAAGGCGGGGCTGGGGCTGAACCGGATCCTCGGCACGATCCACATCTACCCGACGATGGCCGAGGCCAACAAGTACGCGGCCGGCGAGTGGAAGAAGGCGCACAAGCCCGAACGGGTACTGCGCTGGCTGCAGCGCTTCCACGCCTGGCGCCTGGGATAAAAGGCGCTGGTGCGACCCCTGTGG
>JAABTX010000061.1 GCA_011389655.1 Thioalkalivibrio sp. | reverse complement strand
CCGCGATGCACCTGGTTGTAGGAGCGGCTTCCAGCCGCGATGCGGCGTTGATCCAGGCACATGGGACCATCGCGGCCAGAGGCCGCTCCTACCCGGGGGCCCGGGTCGTGGGAGCGGCTTCCAGCCGCGATGCGGCGTTGATCCAGGCACCCGGAGCCATCGCGGCCAGAGGCCGCTCCTACCCGGGGGGTGGTCAAGCATCCCGACCGGCGCGGGCGGGGCACCGAGCGATCAGCGTGTCGCCGGACCTAGGGCTCGCCATCGGCTCCGGCCCGCCGCTCCACCCACCGGCGCGTCACGGCCCCGATCAGCAGCAGGCCCGCCAGCACAAACAACGGCAGCAGCGTCGACGGCTGCAGCGCGTCGCCCGTCTCGATCGCCTCCACCGCGCCGTGAACCGCGGTCGCATAGACGCCCCACTTCACGGTCAGGCCCAGTACCGCGGCCAGCAGGAAGGACGTCGGCGGCAGCCCCAGGACGCCGCCGGCATAGTTCACGAAGGAGTGCGGAAACCCGGGCAGCACCCGCAATGCGGTCTGGGTGAGCAAATCGCTGCGCTGCTCGAAAAGCGACACGACGCGTTCGGCGTTCCTCCCGGGCGACCAGCGACGTCCGAGGCGATGCGAAATCCCGTATGCGCCCAGTGCGCCGGTCACGCTGCCGATGACCAGCATGATCACGGACCCCAACGGCGGGTGAAACGGTGCGACCACCCAGAGCATCAGGCTTCCCGGAAGCGCGAGGGTGAACAGAACCGCCATCAGCACCACGGCCGCGACGATCGCCACGGGGCGATCCGCAATGCGGTCACCCCACTGGAGCAGCTGTGTCAGCTCCGGCGTATGCCAGTGGGCGAGTGCCATGCCGAGGAGGACCAGGCCCAGGAGCAGCAGTCCCTCCCGGTGCCGTTGCAGCCGGTTCGCAAGCCGTTTCATGGCGACGCTCGCGTCATCGAGGGCGGATACCGGTCCGAAGCATCGGGACGCTCGGTGCGGAGGCGGCGGCCGGACCGCTGTCTTCCCGATAAACGGTGGGCCGTGGCCAGCTCTCTCAGGAGACCCGCCCGGCCTCCCGGAGCTGGTCCAGGCCGTGTTGCGCGATCATCCGCTCCTCGTCCGTAGGGATCACCCAGACACCGACGCGGCCCCCCGGTTCGCCGATGTGCTCGGCGTGGGCCTGGTTGGCAGGGCGATCCAGCGTTACCCCCAGCCACCCGAGGGCTTCACAGATGCGTGCCCGTACCGGAGCCGCGTGTTCGCCGATTCCGCCGGTGAACACGAGGTGATCCAGACCGCCGAGCATCGCGGTGAGCGCGCCGATCTCCCGAACCGCGCGGTGCACGAAGACATCGACCGCCTCCGCCGCCGAGGGCTCACTGCTCTCGAGCAGCGTGCGCATGTCGCCGCTGATGCCGGATACGCCCAGGAGTCCGGATTCCTCATAGAGGAGGGTGCTGACCTCCTCGGCGCTCATGCCTTTTTCCTGCAGAAGGAACAGCACGGCTCCCGGGTCCAGTGCGCCGCAGCGCGTGCTCATCGGCAGCCCGTCGAGTGCAGTGAATCCCATGGTCGTCGCCACGCTCTCACCATCCCGGAGAGCGGCCAGGCTGGCGCCGCTACCGAGATGGGCGACCACGGCACGGCCGGTCCCCTCCCGCCCGAGCCGGGTCGCGAGCGCGCCGGCGATGAACTCGTAGGACAACCCGTGAAAGCCATAGCGCATCACGCCCTCGTCGGCGAGGTGACGGGGCAGGGCCAGGCGGCGTTCGATCCGTGACTGCGTGTGGTGAAAGGCGGTGTCGAAGCAGGCGAACTGGAAGAGGTCCGGCCGCGAGCGCGAGAGCGACCGGATCGGTGCGAGGTTGTGCGGCTGGTGCAGCGGGGCCAGCGGCACCAGCGCCTCCATCTGCTCAAGCCGTTCGGCGTTCACCCGCACCGGTCCGACAAAGTCCTGACCGCCATGGACCACCCGGTGTCCGGCCGCGAGCAGACTGCGCCCCGCGAGCGCCTCATCGAGCCAGTCGACCAGGAACTCGAGGGCCTCCTCGTGGCCGAGGGCCGCGCCTTCATCGCCGGGGTGCCGGTCCTCCACCACGTCGCCGGAGGCGTCCTCGACCCTGAAATGCGGCGTCGCATCGAGGCCGGTGATCTGTCCCCGGAAATGGCGCAATGCATCTGCTCCATCGGGATCCCGGTCGATCTCGTAGAGCGCGAATTTCAGGCTGGACGAGCCACTATTGAGCACCAGCAGATCACCGGACATCGCGGACCTCCTGTTGATGGGGTCGTGCCGCCACGGCGCTGGTCACGGCCTGCTCGGGTATCCGCATTCCGGAGGCGTCCGCGCGTGGCACCACAAGCCCCTTGGCGTGGACAGAACCCCAGTGTATCGCGTGACCACCCGCTCGACGAACGCGAGCCCGCCTAACCGGGCGCCGGCGCAAAGCCTCAGAACATACTTGGAATGACCTCGCCGAACGTGGTTGATGGCATCATCCTGAGCTCTCCTGGGTGGATGGTCGAGACGACCTGGCGGGCGATCCTCGCTGATTAGGGTGAGCAAGCTCTTGACCGCGTGAACGGGAGGACGATCGCGGCTGGAAGCCGCTCCCACCAGGTGTGGGGGCGGCCTTGGGTGGCGATTTCTTGGATGGGGTCGATCGCGGCTGGAAGCCGCTCCCACGGGGGCCGCTCCCACGGCCAGCACGCCTGGGAGGCGGACTCTCTCGGCGATTGGGCTTTGGGTTTGGTGCCAAGGGCCATCGCGGCTGGAAGCCGCTCCCACTGGGGCCGCAGCCACGGGGCTGATCCCGGGGTGGCTGGTCCTGCTAGTTCTGGCGGGTCTGGTACTCGGCGAGGAGGAGGGCGAGGGCGCAGGAGGCCATGCGGGTCAGGGCGTCGTCGGCGCGGCTGGTGAGCATGATCGGGACGCGGGCGCCGACGACCACGCCGGCGCCGGTGGCGTCGGCGAGATGGGTCAGCTGCTTCATCAGCATGTTGGCGGCCTCCAGATCCGGCGCAACCAGGATGTCGGCGCGGCCGGCGACCCTGGAATCAATGCCCTTGGTGCGGGCGGCGCTCTCCGAGATTGCGTTGTCAAAGGCCAGCGGTCCATCGAGGATGCCGCCCTTGATCTGGCGCCGTTCCGCCATCTTGCAGAGGGCGGCGGCCTCGAGGGTCGAGGATAGCTTGGGGTTTACCGTCTCGACGGCGGACAGGATGGCAACACGCGGCTCCTTGATCTCGATCGCGTGAGCGAGTTCGATCGCGTTGCGGACGATGTCGGCCTTGTGTTCCAGTGTCGGGTAGATGTTGATCGCGGCATCGGTGATGAACAGCGGGCGCGGGTAGGTCGGCACGTCGAAGGCCATCACATGGCTCATGCGGCGCTCGGTGCGCAGGCCCTTTTCCTTGTGCATTGTGGCGCGCAGCAGTTCGTCGGTATGCAGGCTTCCCTTCATCAGGGCCCCGACCTCGCCCTTGCGGGCCAGCGCCACCGCACGCTCGGCGGCCTCGTGGCTGTGCTTCGTGGAGACCAGCCGAAGGTCCGAGATGTCCAGCTCCGCCTCCCTTGCGGCCTGCTGGATGCGGTCCTCCGGCCCGACCAGGACCGGGATGATCAGTTCCTTGCTGGCAGCCTGCAGCGCGCCCCTCAGGGAGTTGGCGTCGACCGGGTGCACCACCGCCGTGGGCAGGGGTTCCGGGCTCGAGGCGGCCTCCAGCAACTCGTGCAGGTGGGCGCGCTCGGCCATGCGCACCTGCGGCATCACCGTCCGTGCGCGCTTGACCTTGTCAGTGGGCGCGAGGACGTCCGCGTCCCCCTCGATGACCGTCTTGCCTTCCTGGTTCCGGCAGAGGCAGTGAAAGCGGATGCGCTTCTTTTCGTCGTCCTTTTCGGTGGCCTCGACCGTGACCGTGAGTATGTCGCCGAGCACCACGGGCTTCTTGAACTGCAGCGTCTGGCCGAGATAGATCGTGCCGGGGCCGGGCAACTCCGTGCCCAGCAATGTCGAGATCAGGGCACCGCCCCACATGCCGTGGGCGATGATCTCCTGAAAACGGCTGCTCTTCGCGAAGTCTTCGTCCACGTGCGCCGGGTTCACGTCCCCGGACATCACCGCGAACAGCTTCACGTCCTCCATCGTCAGCCGCCGCTCGAGCGTCGCGGTGTCGCCGACCTCGATCTCGTCGTAGGTCCGGTTCTCGATGTGGGCATCGGAGGGAGGCATGGTTCAGGCCTTTACGTTCAGTCCGCCGTCGACGTGGGTGGTCACGCCGGTGATCGACCGGGCGGCGTCGCTGACCAGGAAGCGCGCCGTCTGCCCGATGTCGTCGATGGTCACCAGGCGCCGCGTGGGCGCGCGCACTTCCGCGTCCCGCAGCAGTTGTTCGAAGTCCCGGATCCCGGAGGCCGCGCGGGTCGCGACCGGTCCGGGCGAGAGCGCCAGCACACGGATGCCGGCCGGGCCGAGTTCCTCGGCCATGTAGCGCATCGAGGACTCCAGCGCGGCCTTCACCGGGCCCATGATGCCGTAGTTCTCCACCACCCGTTCGGCGCCCTGGTAGCTCATCGTGATCAGGCAGCCGCCATCCGTCATCAGCGGTTCCGCGAGGCGCGCCATGCGCATGAAGGAGTGGCAGGAGATGTCCATCGCGAGCAGGAAGCCGTCGAGGCTGGAATCCACCACGCGGCCCTGCAGGTCTTCACCCGGGGCAAATGCCATCGAGTGAATCACGAAGTCGAGCCGTCCCCAGCGGTCGGACGCTGCCCGGAACAGGGCCTCGAGCTGTTCTTGCTGGCGCACGTCGCAGAGGATCAGTGGTGCATCATCGAGCTGTTCCGCCAGCGGGCGGACATGCCCTTCGGCCTTCGGATGGCCGTAGCTCAGGATCAGTTCGGCGCCCGCCTGATGCAGGGCGCGCGCGCATCCGAAGGCGATGCTGTGTTCGTTGGCGAGGCCGGTGACGATGCCGGTCTTGCCGGAAAGCGAGATTGGGTCGCTCATCGAAACGCTCCTGGCCCGAAGGCGGTTGGCGCGGTCGATGGTGCCTGTCCGCGAATGGTGCGATGCAGCACAAGGTTACCAGAGTATGCGCACCCGCGCACAACCGGGCACTCACCCGTCGTCAGCGGCCGGTCGCGCCGGTGAGGGCGCCGCGATCGAAGCGGTTCTCGTACAGGCGCAGCAGGGCCGGGATCACCAGCAGCACGAGCAATGTGGCGACGCCGAGTCCGAAGACGATGGAGACGGCCATGGGGATCAGGAACTGCGCCTGCAGCGAACCCTCGAACAGCAGCGGCGTAAGCCCCGCAATCGTCGTTGCCGAGGTGAGGATCACCGCGCGCAGACGCTGGCACGAGGCCTCGATGATGGCCTCGCGCAGCGCCAGCCCCTCGTCGCGCAGGCCCTGATAGAAACTGACCAGGATGATGGAATTGTTCACGACGATTCCGGTCAGGCCGAAGAGGCCGAACATGGACAGGATGGTCAGTTCCACCCCCATCAACCAGTGGCCAAGCAAGGCCCCGAGGATCCCGAAGGGGATGATCGCCATCACGATCAGCGGCCAGCCCCACGATGCAAAGACCCATGCCAGGGTCAGGTACATCAGCCCAAGCGCGAGGACCAACCCCAGGCGCATGTCGGCGAAGGTTTCCGCCTGGTCGGCCGCGCGACCCTCGAAGGAGTAATCCACCCCGTGCCGCTGGGCCAGCTGATCGAGCGGGCCTTCCTCGAGTGCCGCGCGTACGCGGGCGGCGTTGTTCACCGCGCGGTCGACCTCGGCCGAGACGTGGATCGCCAGCCGTGTGTCTGCGTGCCGAAGGGTCTCGAATCCCTGGCGCGAGTCCATCTCGACCACACTGTCAATCGGGGCCAGCTCGCCGGAGGGAAGCCTGATCAGCAGACGGTCGAGGGTCTCCGTGTGGTGGCGTTCACGATCCGGGAGGCGAACGCGCACCTCGACCTCTTCCAGACCGTCCTGGAAGATCTGCGCCAGACGGCCGTCGAAGGCATCGCGGAGCTGCGCACCCACGGCCTGCGTGGTCAGGCCCTGCGCAAGGCCCTCCGGGCTCACCGAGTAGATCAGCTGCTCGCGGCCGAAGGGGGTATCGTCGTTGATCGCGTAAAGCCCGGCGAAGTCAGCGAAGAGTTCCGCGAGGTCGAGGGCCGCGTCCTTGAGCCGGTCGGGGTCGTCACCGGTCAGTCGAATGTCGAGATCGCGGCCCGGTGGGCCACCCGTCTGCTCGCTGATGCTGAAGTTTTCGATACCCGGCGCCAGCTGGACCTGTTCCTCCCATTCGCGGATGAAATCGCGGTTGCGCACCGTGCGCGCCTCGGGCGACACGAGCTCCACCTGGATGTTGCCGAACTGCTCCCCACGCGGGGTGTTGCCGTCCCCGGGATCGATTCCCAGGCCACGGCGCACCACCGCCGCGACCACGAGTCCGCCCCCCAGCGCCTCCTCGGCCTGGTACAGCGCCTGCTCCACGGCATCCAGGAATTCGCCCACGCGCTCGGGCGGGGTGCCGGCAACGAAGTTCACCCCGGCATTCACCGTCGTGCCCTCCGGTGCCGGAAAGAAGGTGAAGCCGACGCGCCCGCTGGCGGCGAGACCGACGGCGAGGATCAGTGCGCCGATGGCCAGCGCGAGGGTGATGCCGGCGTTATCGACCGACCGCGACACCACCTGGCGGAAGGTCCCGTTGCGAAAGCGCTCGAAGCCACCATCGAAACGCGCCCTCAGGCTGCCCTCGGGCGATGGCTTCAGCCGGGCGAGCACCCCCTGTAAATGGGCTGGCAGGATCAGGAACGCGATCAACAGGGTCGCGATGATCACGCAGATCACCACCAGGGGGATGTCGAACAGGATGTTGCCGATGATGCCGCCAATCAGCATCAGCGGCAGGAAGGCGGCCACCGTGGTCAGGGACGCGGAGATCACGGGGGCCAGCATCCGGCGGGCGCCGTTGCCGGCGGCCTGGGTGGGGTCCTGTCCCTTCTGATGCAGCGTGTAGGCGTGCTCCGATACGACGATCGCATTGTCGACGATGATTCCCAGCGACATGATGAACCCGAACAGCGAGATCATGTTGATCGAGCCGCCGACGACCCAGAGCACGATCAGCGCGGCAGTGAAGGCGATCGGGATGCCCAGCGCCACCCGCAGCGCGACGTGCCGGTTCAGGAACAGGAACAGGATGCCGAGCACCAGCAACAGACCCCCGGCGCCATTCTTCAGCAGCAGCAGGATGCGTTCCTGCAGCAGCTCCCAGAAGGCGTCGATGACTTCGACCTGAACACCGGGCGGAAGGGTGGGCCGCGCATGCTGGAGCCAGTCCTGGAGCACGCGTGCCCCCTCCAGGGAATCCCCGGACTCGGTGCGCAACAATTGCATCTCGAGTGCGGGGCGTCCCTCCACGCTGACGCTGACTTCTCCGTCGCGCGGACGCCGCTCGATCTCGGCGACCTGACCCAGCCGAACCAGCCCGAGTTCGGGGTCGGAGCGCAGTGGCAGATCCTCGAACGCGATGACCTCCCGGCGCTGATCGAGGCTGCGCAATTGTCGGGCGGTATCGGCGCGCCCGGCACTGCCTGCCGGGATATCGCGGCTCAGTCCGTCGATGCGCTCGGCGATGTCGCCAAGGGTCAGTCCGGTTTCGTATAGCGCGATTGTCGGTACCTGGATCGCCATCTCGTCCTCGGGCAATCCGGTGAACTCGACCCGGGCGATCCCGCGATCCAGCAGCTCGCGCTCGAACTGGCGGCCCAGCGTCCGCAGTTCGTCAATGTTGTCCAGGCCACTCACCAGCAGGGTGGCCACCGGCTCGTAGCGCACGATGCGCGTGACCACCGGTGTCTCCGCGACATCCGGCAGATCGCGCTGCTGGTCCACACGGTCCTTGACCTGCTCGAGGGCCAGCGTCATGTCGGTCCCGGCCTCGAACTCGATGGTGATGGAGGCGACCCCGAGCGCGGATGTCGATGTCATCTCGCGGATGCCGTCCACCGTGCGCAATTCCTGTTCCAGCGGATCGGTGATGCCGCGTTCCACGTCCTCGGCGCTGGCCCCGGTCCACACCACCCGCACGGAGACGATGTCGAGCTCGAAGTTCGGAAAGAACTGGGTGTTCAGGTTCAGGAAGGCGAAGGATCCGCCAAGGACCATCAGTGCGATCAGCAGATTGGCGGCAAGGCGGTGCCGCAGGAAGAGTTCGATCAGGCCGCCGTTGTGTTCTTGGGGTCCCGCGGGACCGTTGCCCTCGCTCACTGCGCTGTTCATCGGAGCCTCATCCGCGTTCGTCGGGGCCGTTCAGCTCGACCTCGACCCGAAGGCCGTCAACCGCATTCGGCAGCCGGGTGGCCACGAGAACGTCGCCTTCCTCCAGATCCGGATGTTGGATCAGCGCGCGTGTGCGTCCTTCCAGATCGGTTACCTGGCCCAGGCGCTCGACCGTCAGGCCCTGCATGCGCCCGTCCACCACGCGATAGACCCGATCGCGGCCATACAGGCTCTCGAACGGGACCACCACGCTCCGGGTCTCTTCCGGCAGGCTCAGGCGCAGGTTCACGAAGCGGTTGAGCGGCAGTTCCCGACCGCCTTCGACGACCCGGAAGATGGCGCTGATTCCGGCCTCGCCAGCCCGCGTCTCACCCGCGAGCCGATCCAGCGAGGCGCGTACGTGGCGGCCCCCCACCATTGCCTCCGCCTGCAGGTGAACGCCTTCATCCAGCAGATCGTTGATCCGAGGCACGATCGCCTCCGGCAGGCTGGCCCGGACCTCGAGGTCGTTTAGCGCGTACAGCCGGACGAGAGCGTCACCGACCCGCGCCCGCTCCCCCGGGCTCACGTGCACCTCGACCACGCGGGCGGCGGAGGGGGCCCGGATCTCGGTGCGGGCGAGATCCATCCGGGCGCGCTCCGCGGCGGCCCCGGCGCGCCGGGCCCGAGCCTCGACCCGAGCAAGCCGGCTGGATGCATCCGCGACGGCCTGCTGGCGGTTATCCACGGCTACGCGGGCCTGCTCGAGGTTGCGTTGGGCATCGTCGACGTCCGCCTCCGAGCCGAGATTGCCGGTGCGCAGTTCCCGGGCCCGCTCAAGACCGCGCCGTGCGATCTGAAGCAGCGCCTGTTCGCGCTGGAGCAGGCGCTGATCGGTTTCGGCGCGCAGCCGTTCGCTCTCCACGGCCGCCTCCGCTTCGCGCACTTCGGCCTCCCGTTGCTCAAGGATCAAGCGGGTCTCCGAGGGATCGATGCGTACCAGCAGCCCGGCATCCGCGACGGCACGGCCGACTTGTGCGGGCACTGACCCGATCTCGCCCTCGACGGCGGCGCGCAGCACGGCGGTCTGTGGCGACGAACTCCTTCCGAACAGATCGAGCGTGGGCCGGTGGGTGGCCGGCTGCGCGACGATGCCGCGGACCTGCCAGACCCTCTCGCTCTCCTCCGGCGGGGGGGCCGTCGGGCCGGTCGCACGCAGCACAAGGAAGCCGACGCCCGCCGCTACGATGATCAGCAGGGGCAAGAGCTTGCGGAGCATTTTCGCTGGGGACATCGGCATCTCTTGAACGCAATGGGGCGCAGACCTACCGCGTCTGACGTGTGGACCGGCCCGGGGTTCATCCTGCGGAACGAGCAATACGAAGCAGCGCGTGGAGCGGGCATCAGTATAGCGGAGCCAGTGATCGGCGTTCGGCTGAGGGGCGCTGGCCCGGCTCGGCCGGGTCCGTGGAATTCGCGGGTCCATGGCTGCTAAGCTCAGTCAACCAGCGGCACACGCCGCGAAATCGGAGGAAGCCCGAATGCAGCGACACCACAGGCTGAGAAGTCTCACAATGGCGCTTGCGACGGCGCTTGTCCTGGCCTTTTGCAGCGTGGCCATCGCCCAGATGGGCCAGCAGCAGCCAGGGGCCCTTCAGCAGGAGTTCGTGGAGATTCAGCAGCGGCTCGCGCAGATCCAGCAGGAGGCCGTCGAGAACAACCCGGAACTGCGCGAACAGGCGGACGCCCTGGAAGAGCTGGTAACGGACAAGATGCGCGAGGCAGGTCATGATCCCGGTGCGATCATGGAAGATCTGCTTGCGGCGCAGGCCAGGATGGAAGAGGCCCGCACCGACGAGGAACGCCGGGAGGTCCTGGAGTCCCGTGAAGTGCGCGAGGCGCAGCGGGAGCTGCAGGAGGCGCAGCAGGTGGCGATGCAGGATCCGGAGGTTGAGGCCGCCCAGCAGACCCTCGAGGAAGACATGCTGGACGCGATGCGGCGCGAGGATCCGCAGACAGACCGCCTGCTCGAGAGGATGCAGGAGATCCAGGAACAGGCCCAGCCCGGGATGCGCTAGCCCCGCACGAAACTCCCTTTTCACGCGTGGGTGCAAGGCCGCCAAGCCCCGGGGGCAGATTTGCAAATCTGTCCCCGGGGCGCCATGACAGCGGGCGTGAAAGTCGCGCAGTTCTCGTCCCTCCGCAAGCGGGGGAGGGGGCCTTCATCGTCCGGGATGGCCGCCCGTCATCATGGTTGACGCCAGCCGTCCATGCGCTTCAGTCGTCTGCGTCGAAGTCAAAGGTCCCGACGGGTTCGCCGGCCATCTGTCGGCGCACCACGTCCACGTCCTTGTCATTCAGGGCAAACGGGAAGCTGAAGATGTCGGCGGGGCTGGAGTCGCCGTAGGGCCGGTTGCAGGCGGACACGGTGTCGTCCCCCCGGCCCGGGCAACCGGAGGTGCGGAAGGGCTGGCCCGAGTCGATCACCGCGTCCAGCTCCCGACGATCGAGACCGAAATCGACGATCCGCCCGTCGGCGTCGAAGCGCATGTCCGCGACGCGTGCGCCGACAAAGTCGACCAGGAAGCGCCCGAGCTGGACGCGACGCCAGTGATCGCGCGGGACCGGCGCACGGTCCTCCATCCGCGATCCCCGTTCCGGGAAGAACGCGAACATGTGATTGTGGCCCCCCATGTCACGGATGCGCTCGCAGACCTCCATCATGTCCCGCTCGGTTTCGCCCATCCCGCAGATCAGGTGGGCCCCGAATTTTTCCGGGCCGAAGATCTCCGCGGCCCACTCCAGCGCCCGCCAGTAACGATCCCAGCGGTGGGGACTGTCGACCGTCTTGCCCCGGGTCTGCTCGAAGATCTCGGGCGTGACCGCGTCCAGGGCGACGGTGAAGATGTCGGCGCCGCGATCACGCAGGTCTTCTATTTCCGCATAGCGCATCGTGGTCGGGTTCGACAGGATGGAGACGGGAACCTCCGGCACATCCGCCACCCAGCGGTCCAGAAGGGTGATCGTGTCATCGCCCGAGTCCGGGTGGGTAATCATCGAGATGCACATGCGCTGGAAGGCGCCCTGGTCGCCGCGGTTGCGGACACGATCGATGACCTCGTCATAGCGGGCGGTCGGCCAGTCCACACGGATGAAGTTGCGGTCGGCATAGGCGCTCTCCTCCTCGCGATGCCGCGCGAGACCGCAGTAACTGCAGTTGGCGCGGCAGCCCTCCGGATAGGTCACCAAAAGGTTCAGACAGTGCGTGCAGGCGGTGCGATGCATGTTGCCATGCACCAGTCCCAGCGTGATCGCGGCGGCGGTCGACATCTGCACGTACTCCGGCGAGCGCATCTCCGGGGTTCGTGCAAGGTCGCGCGGGTGGTAGAAATTCACGGGTGTTGCCACGGACTCGGGGCGGGCATTCATGTCACGACCTCCGGAATTGCTTGCGTCGGTTGATTGAGGGCAGGCCGCCGGTCATGCCGTCGCGGCCTCGTAGTACTCGTCGAAGGCGATCCACCCCCGGCGCTGGGTTTCGTCGCGCAAGGCCGCCGGCGTATGCCAGATGGGCTGCAGGCTCTGCCGGCGCGCCACCGCGCGCTCGAGCGCAGTGCCGAACTGGTCACGCATGTCTTCGTCGTAACCCGCGAGGGCATCGCCATCCCCGGCCAGCCATTCCGCCACTGCCGCGCCGGCGTGCTCGCCCGAGATCACCGCCGCGGCAATGCCGGCGCCGGTAATGGGATGGGTCAGGCCCGCGGCATCGCCGACGAAGAGCGTGCTGCCCTCGCGCAGGCGCTCGCGCGGACCGCCCACGGGGATCGAGCCGCCGGTGCGACGCAGTACCGCGGTGCCGGTCAGTCCCTCGGCGCTCAGGCGCCGGTGCAGGGCGTCCAGTGGCGTCTTCATGTCCCGCTGGATGCCGGGATCCAGGCCCAGACCGAGATTCGCTTCACGCCCCCGGGGAAACAGCCAGGCGTAGCCGCCGGGATAGTCGTCGGAGAGCCAGATCAACGTCTCCTCGACCGGCCGGTTCAGGGGCACGCTGTATTGCCGTGTCCGCAGCGTGCGCAATGGCGGCAGACCGAGGCGTGCGGCCACCGTGGAGTGGGGGCCGTCGGCCGCGACCAGCGCCCGGTATCGCAGCGGCACCTCGCGTCCGTGCCGACGCACGGTGGCCTGCTGCCGCAGGGGATCGAGAGCGGTCAGCCGGGCCGGATGCCACAGTTCGGCACCCTGCGCCTGCGCCTGCCGGGCCAGCGCGCGATCGAACTCCGCCCGGTCGATCATCAGACCCGGAAAGGCGCTGCGATGGGTCCGGCCGGAGGGGAGGATGCTGGTCATGCCGGTGATGGCCTGCTGGCGCACCGGAAAGTCGCGCGCGTAGCGGGACATCGGGGTCGGGATGAACTCGGCGCACTGCACCGGTTCGCCGAGCACCTGGCGCCGATCCACCGCGACCACGTCCAGGCCCGCTGCCGAGGCCCGGCCGGCGGCGCTGGCACCGCCTGGTCCGAGGCCGACCACCAGGAGATCGACGGTCCTCACGACGGCCGGCCGTCGGCGACGCCACGAGAGACAGTGGTCTTCGCGAGTGCGTTGCGCAGCACGGTCAGGAAGTCGTCGGGAGTGAGCATCAGCATCTCCGCCGCATGGCGGTCGAAGAAGCGGCGGATGTTTGCCTCCAGCTCCCCGACCGGTGTATCGCGGAGACTGGCCTCCAGGTCGACCACCGTCCGGCCCGGCTTCACGAAGAAATCGCCGGTGATCCAGACCTGCTTGATCCGGTCGCGGGCGTGGTCCATTGCCAGTGCCGCGCGCATCAGGCCGCCGGGCGATTTGTGCAGACCTTCGAGCAGCCCCGTCTCCGATGACGGCCGATCGTGCTGGAAGACCCACTCCGGGGTATCCATCTCGGCAAGCGCCTCCGCAAACCTGCGTTCTTCCGCCTCGTTGAGCGCGTCAGACCACTCGAGGCCAACCCCGAAGGCCTCGGCAAAGGAGGCCGCCAGGCTCTGCTCCACTTCCTCGAACGGCGGTAGCTGACCGAGCAGATCCTTAAGGTTGGCGACCCGGTCGCGGGCCGAGGAGATCGCCTTGTCCGAGAGCTTTTCCGCAGGAATGCGCAGCACCCGCAGCATCCTCTCGACGTCGAAGTCGATCAGCAGCGTCCCCTGGTACAGGATCGAGTCGCCGTCAAAGGCGCCCCCGGTGCCCGAGATCTTGCGCCCGTCCACCTCGATGTCGTTGCGCGGGCGGAACCGCGCATCCACGCCGAGTGCACTGATCCCGCGAGCGGCCGCTTCGCAGATGCGCTCCGCGATTGCGGGCATTTCGGCAGTGCCGAGGAAGCCCTTGTCGAGGTAGAGTTCCCAGCCGATCTGGGTCTCGTCGAAGAAGATCGCACCGCCACCGGTGATCCGGCGCTGGATGTCGATTCCGTTTTCGGCGCAGTAGTCTGTGCGCAGCTCCTGGCCAACACTCTGATGGAAACCGACCAGCGCGCACGGCTGGAAGCGCAGGAATCGCAACGTGTGGGGCGAGGTTCCTTCCTGGTGGGACTCGAGCAGTGCCCGGTTGAGTGCGAGGTTCTCAGCGGCACGGCGCAGGCCGGTGTCGATCACGCGCAGGGTGTTCCGGTCACGCATGTTGGGCTCCTTGATCGTGCGTCGCACGGGGGATGAGAGTCGGTTGCATCGTCACGTCGCCGCCGGCTTGGTGATGACGGATCAGCCAGCGTTTCCCTGAACGGGAAGCTCGGTGCGCGGGCTGGTCGCGGAGACCACCGGAATGCCGATGCCCCGATCCCCGGCGCGGCGCCGGGCCTCTTCGCGCAGGATGGTGTCGATGTCCAGTTCCAGCCCGTCGGTTGCATCCTGCACCGCCATCACCTCGTCCCCCACCACGATGGAGCAGCAGGCCGGGGTCACGCGCACCTTGCGGCCCAGCCGCGCGGCCAGCTCGACCGCGCCATCGGCGGGATGCGCGATGCCGTCGAGCCCCGCCATCACCGCGTAGGTGTCGATCTGCATCCGCGACTCGCCAGGCGGCCTCGCGCAGCCGAGCAGCAGGGGAGTGTCGGGAAGGGCCTGGCGTGCCGACTGGAAGAAGCGACCCACCTCCGAGGAGTCCGGGGTCACGAAGGGCCTCTTCTCGGGGGCGTAGAAGGGCATCACGACCACCAGGACCACGGCATCGGGCAGGTGCCGCTGGATGATCTCCAGCGCCCGCCATTCGCCGAGCATTCGCCCGTAGTGCAGGCCGATCACGATGTGCGGCACCACCCGCATCGAGGTCCGCACCAGGTTCTCGAGGGTCGCCTCGAAGTCGTCCACCGAGCGGCGCAGGTGATAGACGTTCGTGATGGTCTCCTGGGCGCCGATCACATCCATCATCGCCACGTCGACGCCGGCGTGGGCCATGCTCAGCGCGGCATCGGCATCCATCAGCGCCGCGTGGGCGGCGATGCGGAACTCGGGGTGGCTGTCCTTGATGCGCCGGATGGTCTCGTAATACGGCGTGTATTCGACCTCGTTGCGATGATTGGAACCGCCGGTCAGCAGCATTCCCTGGGCACCGTCGGCGATCACTTCGTTCACCACCCGCCAGAGATCCTCCGGCGTGCGCGCGGGGATCATCGGTTCCAGGATGGCGGCCTTGCAATGGTCGCACTGCAGCTTGCATTCCCCACCCGTCACCGATACCGCGGGCCACGCGTTCTTGCCGCAACTCTTCAGTTCGGAGGTCTGATAGGACTTGAAGGTGGGCGTGTAGAAATGGACGGGAGGCGCAGCGCGTTCCCGGGATCGATTGCCAAGGTGTTCGAGGCCCTGCACCAGTTCGGTGTCGAGTTCGAGATCCTGCAGGGGTTCCACCGCCTGCACCATTTGCTGCCAGTTGCTCATCACCACACACCCCCAGGTTCGAATCCGCTTGCGCTGCACCTGCGCCCGGCGGGCCGGAAGCCAGCATTTTGACCGCATGATCCCATCAGCGTCTGCGCCACTGTCTGATCCAAATCAATTCGGAAACCGATTCGAATGTCCTACAGTGTAGGTCAGGATGCGCCTGCGAACCCGGCGTTTCCAGGACGGGGGCAGGCCCCGGTCCGCAATGAACAACGGACCGCCGGTGCCGATCGGCAGGGGAGCAGAGATGACAATGAACCCGGAACTACCAGGATTGCCACGCAAGCCGCTGGCGGGCGGAGTCAGGGACGACGGCCTGCGCAGCGCCCATGAGCACGCGCTACTGGACGCGCAGCTTTTGCGCGGCGGCCCCGCGCTGCGCTTCGCCCGTTACCCCACCAGCGCCCAGCCGGGAGCGCACGAACTGACCGCGATCGCAGTGCGCGGCGACTACTGCGAGGAACAGGGCATCGAGGTCGTGCGCAGGCTGACCGGGGGCGGGGCGCTGTACCTCGACCCGGCACAGCTCTGCTGGTCCCTGGTACTGCCCGTGGCGCATTCCGGGCCGGCCCGACTCGCGGAGATCCTCGCGCTGCATGGCGAGGCGATGGTGGCCGCGCTGGATCGCCTCGGCGTTGCAGCGCGCTTCGTCTTCCCCAATGACGTCGAGGCCGGTGGCCGCAAGCTGGGCAGTGGTTTCGCCGCACATCACGGCGATCGGATCCTGCTGCAGGGGAGCCTGCTGGTGGACACGCCGGAAGCGGAGACAATGCTGAGGATCCTGCGCGTTCCCACGGAGAAGCTCTCCCACGAGGGCGTGCTGAGCGCGCGCGAACGCCTGACCAGTGTCAGCGCGATCCTCGGGTACACCCCGGTCTTCGGAACGATCCGCGAATCGCTGCAAAACGCCTTCGCCGCAGCCTTTCAGCTCCAGCTCGAC
>JAABTX010000060.1 GCA_011389655.1 Thioalkalivibrio sp. | reverse complement strand
AAAAAAGGCGGCCCCGAAGGGCCGCCTCTCGCATCCAGCCGGGGTTCGGGCTCAGAAGTCGCCGGTCACACCCGCCTCGACGATCTCGTAGATGATGTCACGCACGCGCTGGGCCAGCGGCTCCAGCTCGGGGGACAGGTCGACTGCGTGCAGCATCATGTCCATGTTCATCGTGGTGATCCAGCCACGCCCCTCGTCGTCCTCCACCACGGCGATGCGGCAGGGCAGGAAGCCCGAGAAGATCACGTCGTACTCGACCATCTCCTTGGCGACCAGCGCGTCGCAGAAGGCCAGGATGCGGATGTAGTTCGACTCTTCGCCCATCGCCTCCACCTGCTCGGACAGCGGCAGGTCGGAGACCATCTGGAAATTCAGCAGGTTGGCCCGCAGCTTCATCGATTCCACCGCGTCCTCGACCGACACGCCATCCTCGATCTGCCAGGTCTTCATGCTCTGCTGGACCATCTTCTGCATCATCTCGCTGTCCATCTCCATCTCCATCTCCGTCTCCGCGGAGAAGGCAGGGGCGGCGGCGATCATGCCGAGGGCGAGCAGCAGCGTTACGAGCATTTTCTTCATCAGGGATATCCTCCAGTGAGTGTGTGCTCCAGGGCGAGCGACAGTCTATCAGACGCTTGGGACCCGCCCGGTTATTCCCCCTGCGCAATCCGGCGACCTCACAGGTCCAGCAGCATCCGCCCCGGGTCCTCCAGCGACTCCTTCACCGCCACCAGGAACCGTACCGCGTCCGCCCCGTCGATCAGGCGGTGGTCGTAGGACAGGGCCACGTACATCATCGGCCGGATCACGACCTCGCCGTTGCGCGCCACCGGGCGTTCCTGGGTCGCGTGCATGCCAAGGATCGCGCTCTGCGGCGGATTCAGGATCGGCGTGGACAGCAGGGAACCGAAGACCCCGCCATTGGTGATGGTGAAGGTCCCGCCGCGCAGGTCGTCGAGGTCGAGGCGGCCATCCCGGGCACGCTCCGCAAACTCGCGGATCCGCCCCTCGATCGCGGCCAGCGACAGTTGTCCGGCGTCGCGCAGCACCGGAACCACCAGGCCGCGGGGGGAAGACACCGCAATGCCGATGTCGGCGTGATGGTGGTAGACGATCTCGTTGCCGTCGAGCGCCGCGTTGATCACCGGGAAACGCCGCAGCGCCAGGGCGCAGGCGGTGACGAAGAAGCCCATGAAGCCGAGCCGCACCCCGTGCCGTTCCTGGAATGCTTCCTTGTGCCGCGCGCGCAGCGCCATCACCTCGGAGAGGTCGACCTCGTTGAAGGTGGTGAGCATCGCCGTGCTCTGCTTCGCGTGCAGCAGGCGTTCGGCGATCCGCGCCCGCAGCCGGGACATGGACACCCGTTCCTCGCCGCGCGTGCCGGACGGCACCGGCGCCTGCGCGGACGGGCGCGCGCGTGGCGGCTCGGGTGGGGTGGGCGGAGCGCTGGCAGGCGCCGGCTCCGGTTCGGCGGCGGGTGGCGGCTTCTCGGCGGGGGCGCTGGCGGCTGGCCTCCCGGAGACCGCCGGTTCTTCGGTCCTTGCGGGGGCGGGCTCGGCCGGCTTCGCCTCGCGCTCCGACAGGAAGCGCTCGACGTCCTCCTTCAGCACCCTGCCGTTCTGTCCGCTGCCCGCGATCTCCGCGGCGTCCAGGTCATGCTCGGCGAGCAGGCGGCGTACCGCCGGGCTCGGGGGCGGCGGCGCGGCGCGCTCGGGCCGCGGCTCGTCTTCCCTCGCGGCCGGGCCCTGTTCCGCCTCCGGTTCCGCGGCCGGGGCGGGTTTCTCCGGTGCGGTCTCGGCGGGCGCCCCGGCCGAGATGTAGCCCAGCACCGCGTCCGCCTCAACCACGGCCCCTTCCTCGACGGTATATTCGTCGAGTACGCCACTGGTCGGCGCCGGCACCTCGAGCACCACCTTGTCGGTCTCGAGCTCGGCCAGCAGATCGTCCCGCCGGACCCGATCGCCGGGCTGCTTGTGCAGGGCGACGACGGTCGCGTCGGCCACCGATTCCGGCAGCTCGGGGACCCGCAGGACGGTGCGTTCTTCGGACATCGGCGATTCCTTGCGCGTGCGCGTGTTACAGGGTGGGGCGCGGCGTGTCGCGGGCCGTGATCGGGCCGAAGCCGCGCCGGATGAGCTCTTCCTGCTGGGCCTTGTGCACCTCGGGGTAGCCCACCGCGGGGGCGGCGGCCGGAGGGCGCGCGACGGCGTGCAGGGCCTGTCCGCGCACCTCGAGCAACGCATTCAGACGCGGCTGGACAAAGCCGAGGTAACCCTGGTTCTCCGGCTCGTCCTGCACCCACACGAACTCGGTGGCCTGGTCATAGCGTCCCAGCAGCCGCGTGATCTCCGCCTCGGGGAAGGGATAGCACTGTTCCAGACGCAGGATCGCGGTATCGTCGCGACCCTTTTCGCGCTTTTCACTGAGCAGATCGTAGTAGAGGCGGCCCGCGGTCAGCATCACCCGCCGCACCGCGGCCGGCTCCGGCGCGTCGATGTCGTCGATCACGCTCTCGAACCGCCCCTGCGCCAGCTCGTCGAGGTCGCTGACCGCGAGCTTGTGGCGCAGCAGGCTCTTCGGTGTCATCACGACCAGCGGCTTGCGGTACGGCCGCAGCATCTGCCGGCGCAGCAGGTGGAAGATCTGGGCCGGCGTGGTCGGCACGCAGACCTGCATGTTCTCCTGCGCACAGAGCTGGAGGAAGCGCTCCGGGCGCGCGGAGGAGTGTTCCGGGCCCTGGCCCTCATAGCCGTGCGGCAGCAGGAGCACCAGGCCGCACAGGCGGTCCCACTTCTGCTCGCCGGAGCTGATGAACTGGTCGATCACGACCTGTGCACCGTTCGCGAAGTCGCCGAACTGCGCCTCCCAGAGCACCAGCGCATTCGGAAACGCGGTCGCATAGCCGTACTCGAAGGCGAGTACTGCCTCTTCCGACAGCAGGGAATCGATCACCAGGAAGCGGGGGTTTTCCGGGTCCAGCCGGCGCAGCGGCACGCAGGCCTCACCCGTTTCCTGGTTGTGCAGCACCGCGTGGCGGTGGAAGAAGGTGCCGCGTCCGGAGTCCTGGCCGGACAGGCGGATGCGGTAGCCGTCCCGGATCAGCGTTGCATACGCGAGGGTCTCTGCGGTGCCCCAGTCCAGGGATTGCTCGCCGGTGGCCATCGCCCGACGCGCCTCCAGGATCCGGCGCACGCGCGGATGCACGCTGAAGGCCTCGGGCAGGTTGTTGAGGCGCTCGAGCAGGTTGCCGAGCTCGCCCCGGCGGACGCCGGTGGGGACGTCCTGGTCCCACGACTGGTTGATGAAGGCGCCCCAGTCGGTCCGGTCGTGGCCGTTGATCACGTCGCGGGGCAGCAGGCCCGGCACCACCGACTCGCCCCCGTCCAGCGAGTCCCGGTAGCGCTCCTGCATCCGTTCCACGGCCTCCTCGTCGAGCACCCCGTCCGCGACCAGCTGGGCCGCGTAACGCTGACGCGTGGTGGGCAGGCCGCGAATGATCCGGTACATCATCGGCTGGGTCGCAGAGGGCTCGTCGGCCTCGTTGTGTCCCTGGCGGCGGTAGCAGACCAGGTCGATCACCACGTCCTTGCCGAAGCGCATCCGGTAGTCC
Organism: Thioalkalivibrio sp.; assembly: GCA_011389655.1. Taxonomy (GTDB): domain Bacteria; phylum Pseudomonadota; class Gammaproteobacteria; order Ectothiorhodospirales; family Ectothiorhodospiraceae; genus Thioalkalivibrio. Next base: position 12,899 of record JAABTX010000060.1, on the reverse strand, counting down.
AGCGCCACCTGGGTCACGAAGACCACCGACTCGGGGTCGTCGCCGTTCACGTGCAGGATGGGCGCGCTGACCATCTTCGCCACGTCGGTCGCGTAATGCGTCGACCGGGAGTCCTTCAGCGTGCTGGTGGTGAAGCCGATCTGGTTGTTCACCACGATGTGCACGGTGCCCTTGGTGGAGAAGCCGCGGGTCTGCGACATGTTCAGGGTCTCCATCACCACGCCCTGCCCCGCGAAGGAGGCGTCGCCGTGGATCACCACCGGCATCACCTTCTCGCCGGATCGGTCGCGCAGCCGCACCTGCCGGGCCCGCACCGAGCCCTCGACCACCGGGGACACGATCTCCAGGTGCGAAGGGTTGAAGGCCAGCGCGAGGTGCAGCGGCCCCCCCTGCGTCTGGATGCTGGCCGAGTAGCCGAGGTGGTACTTCACGTCACCGGTGCCGCGGTTGCGGCTGTGCCGGCCCTCGAACTCGTCGGCCAGTTCGCGCGGCGACTTGCCGAAGATGTTCACCTGCACGTTCAGGCGGCCGCGGTGGGCCATGCCGACGACGATCTCCTTCAGCCCGCGCGCACCGCCGCGCTGCACCAGCGCGTTCAGCAGCGGGATCAGGCTCTCGGCCCCCTCCAGCGAGAAGCGCTTCTGCCCGACGTAGCGGTTGTGCAGGTAGCGCTCGAGGCCCTCGGCGGCGGTCAGTCGCTCGAGGATCGCCTCCCGGGTCGCGTGGTCGAAGCCGAAGTGACCGCGCGCGGACTCCAGCCGCTGCTGCAGCCAGCGCTTCTCGGCGGTGGAGACCAGATGCATGAATTCGGCGCCGATGAACGCGCAGTAGGTGTCCTTCAGGATCGACTCGATCTCTTCCAGCCGCGCCGGGTTCGGGCCGTGCAGCGAGCCGGGGTCGAAGGCCTGGTCGGGATCGACGTCGTCCAGCTTGTGGTAGGCGCGGGTCAGCTCGGGTGGCGGCTCCGGGTCCACCCGGCCCAGCGGGTCGAGCCGCGCCGCGAAGTGCCCCAGGAAGCGATGGGAGTTGATGTACTGCAGCACGCGGACCTGCACCCGCTCCAGCTGCAGGTCGCGGATCTCGATGCAGTCCTGGTCGGTCATCCGCCGCCGCGGCGTCGGGCCGGGGTCGCGCTCCAGCGCGCCGAAGTAGTCGGCCCAGGTGGGCGGCACCGATTCCGGGTCGGCCAGGTAACGCTCGAACAGCTGCTCCGCGAAGGCCATGCTGTCCGGATGGAGATCCATGCGGCGCAGTATCGTCAGCGCCTGCTGTCTGGAGGGGGGCTCGTTCATGACCGCTGCTGACTCCTGGAATCCCTGTCGGAATTGTCGACCACGATATCAAAAGCTTAATACGAACGGCGGCGAAATTCTGCGTTGCAGCACCCCGTTCCTGTGATAGTTGTCAGGATAGCCCCCTCAAAGGTTCCTCCCGCAGGAGCCGGGCCCCTCGGCGATCCGGCGCCGCGGGATCACCCCCAGGGGCTGTCTTTCGGTGGGACCGGCCTCCGTGGGAGCAACCTCTGTGGGAGCGGCCTCTGTGGGAGCGGCCTCTGTGGGAGCGGTCTCTGTGGGAGCGGCCTCTGGCCGCGATGGCCCTGGGCACTCACCACAACGCCGCATCGCGGCTGGGAAGCCGCTCCTACGACCGCCCTTCGCATCGCGGCTGGAAGCCGCTCCTACGACGACCTCTGTAGGAGCGAGCCCGCTCGGCGATGCGCCGCCGCGGGATCCCCCGGGGGGCGGCCTCCTGCAGGGCATCCATTTGCTACCATTCGCCGATGGACGTCTCCCGCCTCCTCGACCCGTTGAATCCCGCCCAGCGCGAAGCGGTGGCCGCGCCGCCGGGGCCGACGCTGGTGCTCGCCGGCGCCGGCAGCGGCAAGACGCGGGTACTGGTGCACCGTCTCGCCTGGCTGATCGAGGTCGAGGGCATCGCGCCCTGGAGCCTGCTTGCGGTGACCTTCACCAACAAGGCCGCGAACGAGATGCGCGGGCGCATCGAGACCCTGCTCGGCCAGCCCGTCAGCGGGCTCTGGGTCGGTACCTTCCACGGCCTCGCGCACCGGCTGCTGCGCCAGCACTGGCAGGAGGCGAAGCTGCCGCAGGGCTTCCAGATCCTCGACAGCGATGATCAGCTGCGCATGATCCGTCGCGTGCTGCGCGCGCTGGAACTGGACGAGGCGCGCTGGCCGCCGCGGCAGGCCCAGTGGTTCATCAACGCGCGCAAGGACGAGGGCCGTCGGCCCGAGCACCTCCCGGACAGCGGCGATCCGGTCTCGCGCCAGTGGGTGCGGGTGTACACCGCCTATGAGCAGGCCTGCACCCGTGCCGGGGGGGTCGACTTCGCCGAACTGCTGCTGCGCGCGCTGGAACTGCTGCGCGACAACGACGATCTGCTCGCGCACTACCGCAATCGCTTCCGTCACCTGCTGGTGGACGAGTTCCAGGACACCAACGAGATCCAGTACGCCTGGCTGCGCCTGCTGGCCGGCAAGGAGTCCCCGGTCTTCGCGGTGGGCGACGACGACCAGTCCATCTACGGCTGGCGCGGCGCGCGGGTCGAGAACCTGCAGCACTTCCAGCGGGACTTTCCCGGCACCCGGGTGATCCGGCTGGAGCAGAACTACCGCTCCAGCGCCAACATCCTCAAGGCCGCGAACGCCCTGATCCGCCACAACGCCGGGCGTCTGGGCAAGGAACTGTGGACGGAGGGACGCGATGGCGCGCCGGTGCGACTGTTCGCCGCGATCAACGAGCAGGACGAGGCGCGCTTCGTCGCCGAGACCGTCGCCCGGCACGTGGAGCAGGGCGGTCAGCACCGGGAGTGCGCGGTGCTCTACCGCTCCAATGCCCAGTCGCGCGTGCTGGAGGAGACCTTCATCGCGCGGCGCATGCCCTACCGGGTCTACGGGGGCCTGCGCTTCTTCGAGCGCCAGGAGATCAGGGATGCGCTTGCCTACCTGCGCCTGGCCGCGAACGCCGACGACGATCCCGCCTTCCTGCGGGTGGTGAACCAGCCCCCGCGCGGGATCGGCGAGAAGACGCTCAATGAGCTGCGCGAGCTGGCGCAGCGGGAGGACCTCAGCCTGCACGATGCCGCGCTGAAGGCGCTGGAGGACGGCCTGCTGGCCGGGCGTGCGCGCAATGCACTGCTCGGATTCCTGCAGCTGCGCATGGAACTCGCCGGGATGCCCGCTGACCGATCCCTGGGACACCAGGTGGAGGGGGCGATCGATCGCTCGGGCCTGCGTGAGCATTACGCGAACGAGAAGGGCGAGCGCGGCCAGGCAAGACTCGAGAACCTCGACGAGCTGATCGGCGCGGCCAGCGCCTTCGAGCAGGAGTGGCCCGCGGATGCCGAGGAGCGGCCCGGCGGCCTCACGGAGTTTCTCGCCCATGCGGCGCTGGAGGCCGGCGAAGGCGCGGCCGATCCCCACGAGGACGCGGTGCAGCTGATGACCCTGCACTCGGCGAAGGGACTCGAGTTCCCGCTGGTCGTCCTGGTCGGGCTGGAGGAGGGGCTGTTTCCCAACGCGCGCTCGCTGGAGGAGCCGGGTCGGCTGGAGGAGGAGCGACGGCTCGCCTACGTCGGGATGACCCGGGCCGAGCAGGAGCTGTACCTGGCCTATGCCGAGAGCCGGCGGCTCTACGGCCGCGAGTCCTACAACATGCCCTCGCGCTTTCTGCGCGAACTGCCGGAGGAGCTGGTGGAACCGCTGCGCCCGCAGGCACGGATCCGGCCGGCCGGGCGGTTTGCCGCGGCACGACGCGCAGGCGGCACCGGGATGGACCCGAAGCGGGCCGCTGCCGCGGAGGCGGGACTCGCGATCGGGTCGCGCGTTCGCCACGCAAAGTTCGGCGAGGGCGTGATCACCCAGTACGAGGGCGGCGGCGCATCGGCCCGGGTACAGGTGAACTTCGCCGGCGCGGGTGCGAAGTGGCTGGTGCTGAGCTTCGCGCGGCTGGAACCGATCGCCTGAGGTCCTCCCCCCGGGACAGATCTGCAAATCCGTCCGCGGCGGACCTGTTCGCAAGCGGGAGAGGGGAGAAAGTCGGCTACTCCTGCGTCAGCGCCGTGTTCCGCAGCAGGTGCACGCTGAACAGGCCCCGCTGATCGGTCCACACGCCCACCGTCTCCATGCCCGCGCGGCGGGCCAGACCCTCGAACTCGTCGAGCCCGTACTTGTACGAGTTCTCGGTATGGATGGTCTCGCCCGTAGCGAAGTCGAAGACCTCGTCCTCGATCCTGACGCGCTGATTCCTCGCGCTGACCAGGTGCATCTCCACCCGGCCCTCGTTCTCGTTGTAGACGGCCCGGTGGCGCCAGTGCTGCAGATCGAAATCCCCGCCCAGCTCCCGGTTGATACGCTCCAGCAGGTTCAGGTTGAAGGCCGCGGTGACTCCTTGCGCATCGTCGTAGGCGGCCTCGAGCAGGGCCTTTTCCTTGCGCAGGTCCACCCCGATCAGGAAGTGCCCGCCGGGACCGACGAGGTCGGCGACCGCGGCGATGAACTCCACCGCATGCTCCGGATCGAAGTTGCCGATGCTCGAGCCCGGGAAGAACGCCACCCGCGGTCCCTCGGGGGCGGTCGGCGGGACCTCCATGCGCCGCGTGAAGTCGGTGTGCGCCGCATGGACCTCCAGCCAGGGGAAGTCGGCCGCAACCTCTTCCGCGGCCATTCGCAGGTGATTCCGGGAGATGTCCATCGGCACGTAGGCACAGGGTTCGAGGCCCTCGAGCAGGATCCGGACCTTGGCGCAGCTGCCCCCGCCCGGTTCCAGCAGCAGGCCGCCGGTGCCGACCGTCCGCGCGATCTCGTCCGCGCGCTGCTGCAGGATCTCGCTCTCGGTGCGGGTCACGTAGTACTCCGGCGCCTCGGTGATCGCGTCGAAGAGCTTCGATCCGCGCTCGTCGTAGAAGAACTTCGGCGCGATGCGCCGCGGCCGCTCGCGCAGGCCCGTCAGCACTTCGCGCCGAAAGTCGGCCTCCGTGGGGTGCAGGTCGTGAAACCGGATGATCTCGCTGGTCATGGCAGCAACCTGCGGCCGCAGCGGTGGCGGGTGCCACCGCAAGGCCGTTGGTGCCGCGGATGTCCCGGCCTGTCCACCAGGACGCTGCATTGCATTGCCGTCATTCCTTCTCCTCCGTCGCTTCCGGACCCCGTACCACCAGGATCGAGACATTGACCTTGCGCACAAGGTTCTCCGCCACGCTGCCAAGCAGCAGCCGTCGCACCCCGCGGCGCCCGTGCGAGCCGACCACCAGCAGATCGGCCCCGGATTCCTCGACAGCAGCGGCGATGAGATCGGCGCTGTGCTCGCCGTGCCCGGGAAGCAGCGACGACTCCGCCTTCACGCCGGCCCGTCGGGCGCGCTCAGCCGCGCGTTCGAGGCAGTCGGCCGCATTCGCGTGCAGCGCCTGCTTGAGTTCGTTGCGGGTGGTCGTGTCCATACCCGTCGAGTGAAAGACATGCACCAGGTTCTCGTCGATCGCGTGCCCGATCTCGAGCGTGGCCCCGTGGATCTGGGCGAGCGAGATGGCCTCCTTCAGGGCCTGGCGCGACGTCGGACTGTCATCGATCGCGACGAATATGTGTCGATACATTCACTTCCCCTCGAAACAGGGCAGGGGTTCCGGCTGTCCCGGGGACCCCTGCCGGACGCACCGGCGGCCGATCCGCCGCCGGGAGTATTCGCTTCGCTCGCAATGACGGGCGCCGTCCCGCTAGGCCCGCGCCGGGTTGAGCAGCAACCTCTGCGCCGCGAAGACCACCGCGGCGACGCTGAGACCGATGATATCCGACTGCAGGCCGCCGCCGATCATCGCCAGCGCGGCCCCCAGCACCAGTGCCCGCACCGCCCAGTTGATCCGGCCGAAGAACCAGCCCTGGATCGACGAGGCGAGCAGGTAGATCCCCAGCGCCGCGGACAGGAAGGCATGCAGGTTCTCGTGCCACTCGCCCTGCATCAGCATCGGGGCCGAGTAGAAGAACATGAACGGGACCACGAAGGCGGCCAGGCCGATCTTGAAGCTCTCCACGCTGGTGCGCATCGGATCCGAGCGGGCGATCGCGGCCCCCGCGTAGGCCGCCAGTGCCACCGGCGGCGTGATCGCCGACATCACCGCGAAATAGAAGATGAAGAAGTGCGCGGTCAGCGGATCGATGCCCATCCGGATCAGGCCCGGTGCGATCACGCTCGCGGCCACCGCGTAGGCCGCGGTGGTGGGCATGCCCATCCCGAGGATGATCGCCACCAGCATCGCGAACATCAGCGCGAGGATCTGGCTTTGGCCGGCGACCGCAAGCAGCAGGGAGGAGAACCGCACCCCGACGCCGGTCAGCGCGATCACGCCGACGATCACACCGGCCGCGGCGCACACCGCCACCAGCTGCAGCGACATCCGCGCCGCGATCTCCAGGGCATAGGCGATCTGCCTCGGTCCCATGCGAAAGGGGGTGAGCCAGCTCACCGCCGCGGCCGCGGCCATCGCGAGCGTGCCGGCGCGGATCACCGAGTAGCCCATGAACAGCGCACCGATCAGCGTGATCACCGGGATGAACAGGAAGACCCGGCGGGCCATGGTGGCGAACTGGGGCAACTCGCTGCGCGGCAGTCCGCGCATGCCCAGCTTCAGCGCCTCCTTGTCCACCATGAAGTACACGGACAGGAAGTACAGCGCCGCCGGAATGATCGCCGCGATCACGATCTCCGTGTAGGCGATGCCGGTGATCTCGGCCATGATGAAGGCCCCGGCGCCCATGATCGGTGGCAGCACCTGGCCGCCGGAGGAGGCCGCGGCCTCGATCGACGCCGACGTCTGCGGCCGGTAGCCGACCCGCTTCATCAGCGGGATGGTCAGCGAGCCGGTGGACACCACGTTGCCGGCCGAGGTGCCGTTGATCATGCCCATCAGGCCCGAGGAGAAGACCGCCACCTTGGCCGGTCCGCCGCGCGCACCCCCGGCCGCGGCGAAGGCGAAATTCACGAAATACTCGCCGACGCGGCTGGCCTGCAGGAAGGCCGCGAAGGTGATGAACAGGATGATGTAGGTCGAGGACACCGCGGTGGTTGGCCCGAGGACCCCGTTGTCGGTGTAGATGAAGGCGAAGAAGCGCGCCGGCGCGTAGCCGCCGTGTTCGAGCACGCCGGGCAGCCACGGGCCGACGAAGCCGTAGGCAATGAACATCGCCACGATGATCACCAGCGGCAGTCCGGCCAGCCGCCGGGTCATCTCGAGGATCAGCAGGATGCCCGCGATCGACGCGTACATGTCGTTCGGATGCGGAAAGACGCTGGCGCGGAAGCGCAGGAACTCGGCATGTCCGATGATGTACAGGCCCACCGCGATCGCGGCAACGGCCAGCAGCAGGTCGGGCAGGGGCAGTCGGCTCCGATCGCGGACCGGGGAGGTCCAGGCGGCGAGGATCGCGAGCACCGTGCCGGTGATGATCGGATAGCCGAAGGTCAGCAGCATCTGGTCCGCCGGTGCCCCGGTCGGTACGCGGGCATCGGCGAGCAGGGCATAGGTGATCTGCACCAGCGCGGTGAAGATCGCGACCGCGGCCGGCAGCAGCAGTGCCCATTCCAGACGGGTCGCGGGACGCTCCCCGCTGCCCTCGACCGGAAAGGCGCGCGCGGAGAAGAAGATGAAGCCGAGCGTCAGGCCGCCGGAGACGTGGATCAGGCGATAGACCCAGGTCTCCAGCGGGTAGACGTTCATCACGCCGATGTGGAAGGCGGTGTAGAGCACGCAGGCACCCGCGAACACGGTACCGAGAATGCCAACGAAGACCCGCTGATTCGCGGTGACGACCTCGGCATCGACGGCGCCGGCCTGGGCGGTTACGGGAACGGTGACGTCCGGATCGGGGCCGTCGCCGTCCGGCTTTCGGTCTCGGGGCACATCGGTGGTCATCGGGACCCTTCTGGCGATTTCTCGAGCGCAAAGAAAACGGGCCAGAGCCGCAGGAACTGCAGTCTCTGGCCCGGTCGATCAGACGCGCGGGTGCGTCATCCCTGGAGGTCTTCGGGAATCTCGATTCCCTGTTCCTCGAAGTAGCGCACCGCCCCCGGATGGAAGGGCAGGAAGCTGTTGTTGTCCCAGTTTTCGGGCAGCGTCGCCCGGGCCGCCGCGTGAATCTGGACCATGCGATCGTTGTTTTCCATCACCAGCCGGGTGATCTCGTAGGCGAGGCTCTCCGGCATGTCGCTGTGGGCGACCGCGAAGTTCCACATGGCCACCGTGTGGTCGTCGGTCTCCTGTCCCGAGTAGGTGCCCGCCGGAATGGTGTACGACGCGACCTCCGGGAACTCCTCGAGGATCGTCTCGAGTTCCTCCGGGGTGAAGCCGAAGGTGCGCACGTCGGTCTCGGCGGCGAGTTGCGAGAAGGCGCCGATCGGCACGCCCGCCGCGAACGTGAAGGCGTCGATGAGGCCATCCTTCAGCTGGCTGGCGGCATCGGAGGCGCCGGTGAACGACGGACGCACATCCACCTCCAGCGTCTCCAGGAACCGCGGCCAGTAGGTTCCGGCGGTACCGCCGGCCGGACCCACGCTCACCCGCATGCCATCGAGATCGCCGACCGATTCGATGCCGCTGCGGCTCAGCGCGATGCCGTGGAACGGGGTCTCGTACATCGGGAACAGCGCCCGCACGTCGGTGTGCGGGATGCCGGGGGCGAGTTCGCTCTCGCCGGTCCAGGCCTCGAACATCGGGCCCATGGTGACCAGGCCGATGTCGTGTTCTCCCATCTGCACCAGAGTGGCGTTCTGCACCGGCCCGCCGGTGATCTCGCCGCTCGCGGAGATATCGAGGGCCTCCCCGATGAAGCTTGCGAGGCCATTGCCGTAAACGAAGTACACGCCCCCGACGCTTGCCGTACCGATGGTGAGGCTCCTCGGCCAGTCGCTGCGGTCCTGTGCGATGGCGCCGGTAGTGCTCAGCACCAGGGTCGTGGCCACCACGATCAGCCAGCGGGTGAGTCTGTGGTTCATGATCGTCGTCTCCTCTTTCGGACCGTGCAGTCGGTCCATTCTGTGTTTTTGCGCGGAGATCGGGATTGCCCCGTTCCGTCTGTTTCCGGCCGGCTGAATGCGCCGGCGAGCCGCTCCGGGACCGAACCGGCCGACCCTGCCCGGCACAGACGCCGAACGGGCCGGGACGGAGCCCGGGACGTCGTCCAGGCCGGCGCGACGCCCAGGGCACGGCTTCCCGCACTTATATCATCAGAATATCCGCGAAGTCTCGATTGGGGGTCCGCGGTACTCGGGAATTCCCCGTCCCGCCGGTCGCGGTCCCCGGACCTGGCACAGGTGGTCGGGACGCCGGGCGACGGCACCGCGGGTCGCGGCGATGGGCCACGGCGGACGCCGTGCGCAGCCCCGGCGGCGTGACTTCCGGGCCGGTTTTTGGCGACACTGTCAGGGCTCTCGAACCCGAAGGCGTGGTGATGGAAACGCTCTACCCACCGATCGAGGCCGGCGAGACCGGCACCCTCGATGTCGGCGACGGTCACCGGCTGTACTGGGAGACCTGCGGCGATCCGGACGGGCTGCCGGTGGTCTTCCTGCACGGCGGGCCGGGCTCCGGCTGCGAGCCCTGGCACCGGCGCTTCTTCGATCCCGCCCGCTACCGCATCGTGCTCTTCGACCAGCGCGGGTCGGGCCGCTCCACCCCGCATGCGGGTCTGGAGGCCAACACCACGCCCCACCTCGTCGAGGACATCGAGCGTCTGCGGGAGTCGCTCGGCGTGCGGCGCTGGGTGGTCTTCGGGGGGTCCTGGGGTTCGACGCTGGGCCTTGCCTATGCCCAGGCCCACCCGGACCGGGTCCTCGGGCTGGTGTTGCGCGGGATCTTCCTGTGCCGCCCGCGTGACATCCGGTGGTTCTACCAGTCCGGTGCCGACCGCCTGTTCCCGGAGGCGTGGGCCCGCTTCCGGGAGCTGATCCCGGACGAGGAGCGGGTCGACATGGTGGCCGCCTATCATCGCCGCCTGACCGGGTCCGACCGCGAGCTGCGCGAACGGGCCGCGCAGGCCTGGTCGGTCTGGGAGGGCAGCAGCTCCTGCCTGCGCCCGAACCCGGATGTCGTTGCCCACTTTGCCGATCCCTCGGTCGCCGTCAGTCTCGCCCGCATCGAGTGCCACTACTTTTTCAACGACAGCTTCCTCGAACCGGACCATCTGCTGCGGGACGCGGGCCGGCTGGCCGAAATCCCCGGCTACATCGTGCACGGTCGCTACGACGTGGTCTGCCCGGTCGAGCAGGCGGTCGCGCTGCATCGGGTCTGGCCACAGGCCGAGCTGCGCATCGTGCCGGATGCCGGACACTCGGCGGCGGAACCCGGCATCGCACGGGAACTGGTGAAGGCCACGGACGCCCTGGTCGGGCGCTTTGGATGAGGCGGCGCCGGGTCGGCCGGTTCCGGAAGCTCTCTGCAGGTCGCGTGCCGACCCGGCCGGCGGCGCGCGGTACTCCGGTCCGGGGGGCAGCGGCGTGATTGCACTCATCCAGCGGGTGTCCGAGGCCAGCGTGCGCATCGGCGGTGAGGTGGCCGGGGCGATCGGCCCGGGGATCCTCGCGCTGGTGGCGGTGGAGGCGGGTGACACGCGCGCGGCGGTGGAGCGCACGCTGGAGCGGCTGCTGGGCTATCGCGTGTTTCCGGATTCACGGGGGCGCATGAACCTCAGCCTGCGCGACACCGGCGGCGGACTGCTGCTGGTCCCGCAGTTCACCCTGGCCGCCGACACCCGCAAGGGGATGCGGCCGAGCTTCAGCGGTGCGGCCCCGCCCGAGCTGGGGACCGAACTCTTCGGGCTGCTGCTCTCCCGCGCCCGCGAGGCCCACCCGGTCGTCGCCGCGGGCCGCTTCGGCGCCGACATGCAGGTCGCGCTGATCAACGACGGTCCCGTGACCTTCTGGCTGCAGACCCGTGCGGGGTAGTGGTGGCGTCGGCCTCCATCCGCGCCGAGGATCCGTAGGTCCGTAGGGTGGGCAAAGCGCAGCGTGCCCACCGAACGGCACGGGGGTGAACTGGTGGGCACGCTGCGCTTTGCCCACCCCACGGGGGTGAACTGGCGGGCACGCTGCGCTTTGCCCACCCTACGGCTTTTTTCGGGTGGGGGCTGGGGAGACTCTGATGACCATCCCCCGGTGGCCACACAGCCCCTTTCCGGTTATGTTCCCCCCACGATGAACACGCCCGAGGTTCCGAAATCCATCCGTCGCCTCGCGGGCCGCGCGATCGCCGACTTCGACATGATCCGCGAGGGCGACCGCATCCTGGTCGGGCTCTCCGGCGGCAAGGACTCCCTGACCCTGCTGTGGCTGCTGCGCAACCTCGCCCGCCGGGCCCCGGTGCGCTTCGAGGTGGGCGCGGTGACCATCGATCCCCGGATCGAGGGCTTCGATCCCGGTCGCCTGCGCGACTACCTCGCGGCGTTCGGCGTCCCGTACTTCTTCGTGTCCGAGCCGATTGCCGAGCTGGCCGAACGGCACATGGGCAAGGACTCCTTCTGCGCCTTCTGCGCGCGGATGAAGCGCGGCCTGATCTATCGCACCGCGCGCGAGCAGGGCTACAACGTGATCGCGCTCGGACAGCACCTGGACGACCTCGCCGAGAGCTTCCTGATGAGCGCCTTCCACGGTGGCCAGCTGCGCACGATGAAGGCCCATTACCGGATCGATGCGGGTGATCTGCGCGTGATCCGGCCGCTGGTCTACGTGCGCGAGCGCCAGACGCGGGACTTCGCGGCAGCCGCGGAACTCCCGGTGATTCCGGACAGCTGCCCCGCCTGCTTTGCGAAACCGACCGAGCGCGAGCACATGAAGGCCCTGCTGGCCCGCGAGGAGGACCTGCATCCACGCCTGTTCCGCAACCTGCGCACCGCGATGGACCCGCTGATGCGCGCGGACGACCCGCCCGAACGGGAAGACGGGCGCGCCGTGCCATCGTCAGGGGTGGCGGCTGGCCATGAGGGTTGATGTGGGCATCGCGCGCGGCGTGCACCGGGCCGTGGAGGGACCCGCCCCCGGCGAGGGTGGCCGTTCCCGTGCCGGCGTCGACCACCCGTGAGCCGGCGGACCGCCGGAGGGTTCAGGGATCGGGTCCTCGGCGTCCTGCTCCGGCTGCTGGCGGTCCTGCCGCTTTCGGTCAACCACGCACTGGGTGCCGCGCTCGGCTGGTTCGCGTGGATCTCCGGCACGCGCATGGCGCGGGTGGCCCGGGTCAACGTGGACCTGTGCTTTCCGGAGCAGAATGCCCGCTGGCGGCGCAGGGTTGCGCGCCGCTCGCTGATGGAGATGGGCAAGGCGCTGACGGAGGCCCCGTGGCTCTGGCGCGCCGGGCCGGAGCGGTTGCGGCGCCTGGCCCGGTATCCCGCGGTCTGCGACCCGGGCGGTGACCGGCCCGAGGGCCAGGCCCTGTTCCTGGTCGCGCCGCACCTGGGCTCCTGGGAGTTCGCCGGCCTGCACGCGGCGAGCTACGGACCGATGACCAGCCTCTACAGCCCGCTGTCGATGCCCGGGATCGACCGCTGGATCCGCGAGTCCCGTGCCGCCACCGGCGCGCGCCTGGCTCCGGCCAGCCGCGAGGGGCTGCGCCAGCTGCAGGGCGCGCGCGACCGCGGCGAGCTCATCGGCCTGCTCCCGGACCAGAGTCCGCGCCGGGCCACCGGCGTCTTCGCGCCCTTCTTCGGCCGGCCCGCGCTGACCATGACCCTGCTGCCCCGGCTGCTCCGCGGCCGCGGCGACCGGGTGGTCTTTGCCTTCGCCGAACGCCTCGCCCGGGGCCGCGGCTTCCGCTATCACGAACTCGAGGCCGGTCCCGGGATCGCCGACCCCGATCCCGAGCGCGCCGCTGCCGAGATCAACCGCCTGGTCGAGGCCCTGGTCCGC
>JAABTX010000059.1 GCA_011389655.1 Thioalkalivibrio sp. | reverse complement strand
CAGCCGATAGGGCTTCAGATTCAGAAAGGTCCAGTTCAGCATCTCGCCGGGAATGTTGCCCAGCGTATCGACGATCAGGTCCGCGTCCACGTGGCGTACCCAGTTGGACAGCATGTTGTCCGGTGTCTGGAAGTCCACCGGGGTCACCATCGTAACCAGGTTCGCGACCTTGTCCGGGTGCATCGACGCATAGCAGAGGCTGAAGGTGCCACCCTGGCAGATGCCGAGCACGTTGACCGCATCCACCCGGTGCCGCTTGCGGATAACGTCCACGCAGCGGTCGAGATACCCGTTGAGATAATCGTCGATCGTCAGGTAACGGTCCGCGCGCCCCGGATAGCCCCAGTCCACGAGGTACACGTCCATCCCCGCCTCGAGCAACCCGCGCACCATGGAGCGGTTTTCCTGCAGATCGGCCATGTAGGGCCGGTTCACCAGCGCGTACACGATCAGCAGCGGCACCGGATTCTGCACCACGCTGGCCGGTGCCTGAAAACGGTAGAGGACCATCTTGTCCTCTTCGTAGATTGCCTCCCGGGGGGTTGCCCCGGTACTGACCTCGCCCATATCCATCAGGTTCTGGACACCCTGGGTCAGCTTGTGCTGAAAACCGGTGAGTTCGTCGAACGCCTCGTCGGGACGGATCTGGATCGGGGTCATCACTGGGTCTTCCTCCGGGTGGTGCCAGTCTTGCGGGTCCTGGCGGTGGTCGTCTTCTTCTCGCCGGAAGCGGAACTGGCTGCGCTCCCGGTCCGACGCGTACTGCGCTTCGGTTTCTCTGCGGCGGCCGCGGCAGCGGTGTCCGCGCCGGAACCGGCCGCAGCCGCTTCGGATGCCGTGCCAGCCTGCTGCTTCTCGAGCGCAGCCCGCAATTCGGCCACCTCCTCGCGCAGACGTTGCACTTCGCCGTTCGCTCCCTTGTGCTCGTCGAGTTCGCCCTGCATTCGTTCCATCTGGGAACGCACCGCATGGTAGTCGGACCTGGTGTCATGCAGACGGCGCTGAAGGGTGGAGATTTCCGAGGCCGTCGGGATGTTCATCGCCTCCAGCCACTCATCGACCAGGCGGACGCCCTGCTTCTTGACCGCCATCAGCGAATTGACCATCCGCCCGTAGCGGCGCGCGTAGTCGTCGGACATCGCGTACTCGGCATAGGCCTCTTCGCAGGCATCCACCCAGATGTTGAAGACCTCCCGTACCGAATTGATGGTCTTGCCCTCGTCGGCGGCTGCCTGTATCCGCTTCTGGAAGGCATCGACCGAGCGCGTGCCCAGGTTCGCGAAACCGGCCTGGTACTCGTTCATCGCCTTCTCGTAATCGAGCATCAGTCGCGCGAATTGCTGGTACTGCTCCTGCGATTCGCGCCCGTACCCGATGGCGGGCGTCGACAGGAGACCCTCCAGCTGTTCACGCATTTCGGTGGGCTTTCCGGACTCGAAGGCCTTCATGAAATCGCCGGGCAGCGGCATGCTGCCGGACAGGGTCCGTGACAGGGTGTCGAACGGAAGATCCCAGAAGGCCGTTCCCTGGCGACCCCCGGCTCTGGCCGCAAGCTGGGCGAAGGGATTCACGCTGGCGCCGCCCCCCTGGAAGGCCTCGGTCATCATGCGCGTCCACTTTTCGATCATCTCCGGCATGTCGCTGACCGGGCCCTCCTTGTAGAACCCCTCGACCATCGAGAAGTAGCCCTTGCCGACATTCACCATCTGTTCCAGCAGGTCGCTTGCCGGCTTCGGGGTCGCCGGCGCCACCGCCTGCAACCACTGCTCCATTGCGTCCGCCCATGGGTTTTGCGGTGCTGGCCGACCGGAACCGGCCCCTTCCAGGCCGCGCCTCGTCATGTCCATCCAGGCGTCCCAGTAGCGGCGCTGCGCCTCCAGCCACTGGTCCGCAGTCGAAACGGAATCCGCCATCATCTTCTCCTGATCTTCGCCCCGCGGGCGTGGTTGCTGTACCGGATGAAGTGTAGAACCTGCGCGGGATACTAGCACGTCATTTGTGCACCGCACCATGCCGGGCCCGGTCCCGCTGGTGCGCGCCACCATGCCGACAGACAGGTATCGTGATCCCGATTGAGGTCGTGCGCCACCGGCATGCCATAATCAACGTGCACGGGTTCACCGCGCGAGCACCGGAAATCGTCCGCAAGAGACAGTCAGCCAGAGGAGACAGGAGTAATGAGTGAAGACATCGTAATCGTCGGAGCGGCCCGCACGGCCGTCGGAAGCCTGATGGGCTCGCTCGGTGACATCCCGGCGAGCAAGCTCGGGGCGACCGTGATCCGTTCCCTGCTGCAACGCTCCGGGGTTCGGCCGGAGCAGGTCAGCGAGGTGATACTGGGCCAGGTCCTGACCGGCGGGGCGGGCATGAATCCGGCACGCCAGGCGGCTCTCGACGCCGGCATTCCCGACAGCGTTCCGGCGATGACGATCAACAAGGTCTGCGGTTCCGGGCTCAAGGCCGTCCACCTTGCCTGGCAGTCGGTCCGATGCGGTGACGCGGAGATCGTGGTCGCCGGCGGACAGGAGAGCATGAGCCAGGCGCCGCACGCGCTGCCCAGGTCCCGCTTCGGCACCAAGATGGGCGCGTGGACGATGCGGGACACGATGATTCACGATGGCCTCTGGTGCGCAATCACCGACATGCACATGGGCAACACCGCGGAGAACATTGCCAAGAAGTACTCGATCAGCCGCGAGGAACAGGACGCCTTCGCCGCGCAATCGCAGCAACGCGCCGAGGCGGCGATCCGCGACGGCGTATTCAAGGAGGAGATCGTTCCGGTGGAGATTCCCCAGCGCAAGGGCGAACCCAGGATCTTCGATACCGACGAATTCCCGCGAGCCGGCGCCAGCGCCGAGGGCCTCGCCAAGCTGCGGCCCGCCTTCGACAAGGAGGGCACGGTCACCGCGGGCAATGCCTCGGGCATCAACGACGGCGCCGCAGCCACGCTGGTGATGACCGCGAGCAAGGCCCGGGAACTCGGCCTGAAGCCGATGGCCCGTATCGTCGCCTTCTCCTCGGCCGGAGTGGATCCCGCGATCATGGGCACGGGCCCGATCCCGGCCACCCGGGCATGCCTGGAAAAGGCCGGCTGGAGCCACGACGACCTTGACCTGATCGAATCGAACGAGGCCTTCGCGGCCCAGGCCATCTCGGTGAACAAGGAGATCGGCTGGGACCCGTCCAAGGTGAACGTCAGCGGTGGCGCGATCGCGATCGGGCATCCGATCGGGGCCTCGGGCGCGCGGCTGCTGGTCACGCTGCTGCACGGAATGCGCCGCCTGAATGCGAAACGCGGCCTCGCCACCCTGTGCATCGGCGGCGGCCAGGGTGTGGCGATGGCCCTGGACCTGGTCGACTGAACAGGCCGCGACGGCACCCGGCGCCCCCTGCCGAATGGGGGGCGCCGGCCTCAACGCCCGGATCCCGGAAATGCCGCTCCGGATCATGTAAAATCGACAGCAATTTCGGGTGCAAGGGGGCACCGCCGTGAGCGAGCAGAGGCTGGTCAAGAAGTATCCCAATCGGCGGCTCTACGATACCGAGGAAAGCCGCTACATCACCCTGACGGATGTCCAGAAACTGGTGCGCGACGGAGTGGACATCAAGGTGGTGGACACCCAGAGCGGCGACGACATCACCCGGGGCATCCTGATCCAGATAATCACCGAGCAGGAGGCCAGCGGAAACCCGATGTTCACCACCGAGGTGCTCACCCGGTTCATCCGCTTTTATGACGAATCCCTGCAGGACGCCTTCTCGAGCTTCCTCGACCAGACCCTGAAGCTCTATGGCGAGCAGCAGCAGCAGATGCAGTCGCAGCTCGACCAGCTGATGCCCGGAGAGGCCCTGCAGACCTGGGCAGAGCTCACCGAGCGCAACATCGAGCTCTGGCGCGAGATGCAGGACAGCTTCTTCCGGGCAGCGGCAATCCCCTCCGAGCCCTCTTCCCGCCGGCGCTCGAAGTAGCCGCGCTCCCGACCTTTCCGAACGCCCCCCGTCCTAAGCACCTGTCTCCGGCACTGCGTCCTCCGCTCGCGGGGGCTGCTTACTGATGCCGCGGCAATCCGCCCCCCCTGAAACACCCAAAGGCTTGACTTCGGCTTCTGGGCATTCTATGCTGCATCGCAACAATGCTGCACTGCACCAATTGGCGGGCGGTGGCATTCAACCAGGAGAATGATCATGCAAAACCAGATGTTTGACGCCTATAATGAAATGGTCCAGGGCAGCTTCGAGGCCCTGCGCAAGCTTGGCGAGATCAACATGCGCGCCGGCGAGCGCCTGTTCCAGCAGCAGCTCGACCTGAGCAACACCATGCTGGAGAAGAGTGCCAAGGGCATGGAAGGCATGACCAAGGCCAAGGGCTACCAGGAGCTGGTGTCCAACCAGGCGAAGCTGGCTCAGGACTACGGCCAGGAGTGGCTGAAGGGCTATCGCTCGGCCGTCGAGGTCATGACGGAAGCACGTGATTCCGCTGCCGACGTGATGGACCAGCAGATGCAGGCTGCCAGCAAGAACGCGCAGGCGGCTGGCGAGAGCTTCAAGAAGGCTGCGGCGAAGGCTGCTGCCTGAACCATCAACCGGCCCTGAGCCAAAGGAGGGGGCGCTGGTCGCCCCCTCTTTTCATTCGGTGGGCCGCACATCGGAGGATGCATGGCACGTATAGCGTTGGTCACTGGGGGCATCGGCGGGATCGGCACGGCGATCTGCGAGGAATTGCTCGGGCGCGGCTTCAGGGTCGTCGCGGGCTACTACCCGCCGGAGCAGGAACAGGCCGAGGAGTGGCAGAAGAAGCATGCGGCCGAGGGCCGCGAGTACGAGATCGCCTCCGGCGACGTCTCCTCGTTCGAGGACTCGCAGAAGATGATCAGCGAGATCGAGGACCGGCTGGGACCGGTGGACATACTGATCAACTGCGCCGGCATCACGCGCGACAAGACCTTCCGCAAGATGGAGCCGAACCACTGGAAGGCGGTGATGAGCACCAACCTCGACAGCCTGTTCAATGTCACCCGGCAGGTGGTGAACGGGATGATGGAACGCGGATGGGGGCGAATCGTCAACATCTCCTCGGTGAACGGGCAGCGGGGCCAGTTCGGCCAGACCAACTACTCGGCCGCAAAGGCCGGCGCCCATGGCTTCACGATGGCCCTCGCGCAGGAGGTCGTGCGCAAGGGCGTAACCGTCAATACCGTCTCGCCCGGCTACATCGCAACCGAGATGACCGAGGCCATGGCCGAGGAGGTGCAGCAGCAGATCATCTCGCAGATACCGATGGGCCGCATGGGCACCCCGGACGAGGTCGCCTACCTCGTTGGCATCCTGTGTGACGATCGGGCGTGCTATATCACCGGCGCCAATTACGAGGTCAACGGCGGCCTGTTCATGAGTTTCTGACCTGTTCGGCACCCGTGCCCCCGCGGTGGTTTACCGGGCGGCGCGGGTTCCTCCCCTGCCCTTTCGACGTCCCCTCCGCGCAGGGGCTATGATCACTGGCCTGATGCACTGGCCTGCGGGACTGAGACCGAAAGCAACGCGGATGCGCCGCATCGAGATCGGCGTGTTCACCGCGCTGCTGTCCGTGATCCTCGTCTGGGCCTGGCAGCATACCCCGTCTGCACTGAATCTCGCGCTGTTCAAGCAGGAACTTCACGTGGCCCTGGTCAGGCATCCTCATGACCACACCTTCGTGGACCTCGGCAACGATCCGGAGCACTTCGAACTGGTGCTTCTGAGCGGCCTCGCGGAGCGGCTCGGGGCCCGGCTCGAGGTGCACAGGGTGCCGGGGCCGCGCGAGGCCTACCGTCTGTTGCGGGCAGGCAGGGTGGACCTTGCCGCTGGTCTGCTCACCGTTCCGGGACACGATCCCGGCCTGTCGATCGGACCGGAAATCCTGCCCATCCAGAAACAGCTGGTGCACTGGGCGGGGAATGGCTCCGCCGTCGACAGCCTCGAGGAGTTGGCGCAGCGGGGCGCACGCATCGGGATCACCTCGGTACTGGCCCTCCCGGAAAGGCTGGCGGCCGTGATCCGGGGCCCGACCGGATCCGGCGGCGAGATGGAGCTGATCCAGTATGCGGACGGACCGGAGCTGGTTGCGGCGCTGCGCAGGGGCACCGTGGACCACGCGGTGCTGACCTCGATCGAACTCAGCCGCCTTCAGCGCGTGCATCCTGCTCTGCGTTTCAGTCTCGAGCTGGACGGAGAGGCCCCGGTCGTCTGGCTGTTCCCGCCGGGGCGCGATCGCAGCCTGATCGACGCCGCCGAGGAATACCTCGAGGCGCTGCGCTCCGGACGCGAATTCGAACTTCTCTTCGACCGGCACTTCGGTCACCTCGACGTGCACGACCTGGTGGACGCGATCAGCTTCACCCGGCTCGTGCAGGAGCGCCTGGACCCCCTGCGGCCGCTGTTCGAAGAGATCGCCCTGGAGCACGACCTGGACTGGCGGTTCCTCGCCGCCGTGAGCTACCAGGAGTCGCATTGGGACCCGGATGCCGTATCACGCACCGGCGTTCGTGGCCTGATGATGTTGACGAACGCGACTGCACAGTCCCTTGGCGTGAGCGATCGCAGTGACCCGCGTCAGAGTGTCGAGGGCGGCGTGCGCTACATGCTGCAGATGCTCGAGCGGCTTCCCGACGACATCGCCGAACCGGACCGCACCTGGATGGCCCTGGCCTCGTACAACGTGGGCCTCGGACATCTGCTCGATGCACGCGATCTGACCGAGGCCGGCGGCGGAGATCCGAACCTCTGGCTGGACGTGATGGCCTGGCTGCCGAGGCTGGCGCAGCGCGACTGGTATGAGCGGACGCGTTACGGATACGCCCGCGGCTGGGAACCGGTGACCTACGTGCAGAACATCCGCAGCTACTACAACTGGCTGGTGCAGCTGTTTCCGGAACCCGGCGACCGCGACAGGAGCAGGCGGCTCTACCTCGGCACCCCGCTGTCGCTGTAGGCGCCACGACCGCAGTCGGTGATCAGCGTCCGCGCCGCCGCCGGAAGAAATCACGCAGCAGCGACGCCGCCCGTTCGGCCTCGACGCCGCCCGTCACCGCGATGCGGTGATTGTGGGAGGGGTGTGCAACCAGGTCCAGTGCCCCGCCCGCCGCCCCTGTGCGCGGGTCCGGCGCGCCGTAGACCAGTCGCGCGACCCGCGCGTGGATCATCGCGCCGACGCACATCGGACAGGGCTCCAGGGTCACATACAGGGTGGTTCCGGGCAGACGGTAGTTGCCGAGCCGCCGCGCGGCCTCACGAAGCACACGAATCTCGGCATGCGCGGTGGGATCCCGCTCACCGATGGGGGCATTGTGCGCACGTGCCAGGCAGCGGCCGTCAAGCACCAGCACCGCCCCGACCGGCACCTCGCCCGTCCCCTGTCCGCGCCCGGCCTCCTCCAGGGCCAGGGACATCCAGTACCGGTCCTGCTCCTCCTGCCCGGATCCCTCCGGCATCCCTGCTGCGCTGCCATCCTGCACGCAGCGGGGCCTCAGCCGTCCGCGGGCTCGGCCAGGGCCCTCTCGATCGCGGCCCGCAGCGTCTCCGGCCGCGAGCTCGGCGCGAAGCGCTCGATCACCCGTCCATCCCGGCCCACCAGGAACTTGGTGAAGTTCCACTTGATGCCCGTGGTCCCCAGGGCCCCGGGGGCCGCCTTCTTCAGGAACCGGTACACGGGATGGGTATCGCCGCCGTTCACCTCGATCTTTGCGAACATCGGAAAATCGACACCGAAGCGGCTGCTGCAGAATTCCGCGATCTCCTCCGGACCCCCGGGCTCCTGGCCGCCGAACTGATTGCAGGGAAACCCGAGCACCCGGAAACCCTGCTCCGCGTAATCATCCTGCAGCGCCTGCAGTCCCTCGTACTGGGGCGTGAAGCCGCACTCACTGGCCACGTTCACGACCAGCAGCACCTCTCCGCGGTAGTCCGCGAGGTCCTCCTGACGTCCGTCCAGCCGCTCCGCCTGAAAGTCGTAGAGGGTTGTCATCGCTCACATCTCCAGTCGTCGCTCGATCTCCACGAGCAGTTCGGTCATCGCTCCTGACAGCGCCGCGACCAACGCCTCCGGCGAGCGTGACGCCAATGGAGTCCGCCGGTCGAGCTCCCAGAGCCGCATCCGTTCCCGGCCCTGGACGAACACGCGCAGCCCCACCACCGCGGCACCCGGCGACGGCCCGTCGAGATCCGCGTGCAGGCCCGTCAACAGCACATCGACCTGCCGGGCGTCGGGCTCGGCCCGCGCATCGGCGACGAGCCGCACCGGTCCGTCCTCCACGGTCCAGCGTTCGCGCAGCAGCTGCTCCACGTGGTCACGGGGATTCAGGAACCACTCGTTGTAAAAGTCCGACTCGTACCGGTGCGGGCCGAGCCGGTACACCAGGCCCTTGCCCGCGATGGCCGGCGCGACCCGGACCGAACCCAGCTCCACCAGCACCGGTGCGGCCTCCGTCGGGGACGCGGCCGGCGGTTCCAGCAGGAACCACGCCCGGTCGACCGCCGGCTGCTTCGGCACGAGGGTGCAGCCCCCGACCAGCGCGATCAGGGACAGGACCAGCAACCACCGACCGATCACTCCGCCCATCTCACTGAACCCTCTCGAGCGAGCTGCGCGGGGGCGGCCCGCCAAAGATGGCGCCGGCCGGATTGCGCCGGGCATCCTCGCTGAGGGACCTGAGCGTAGCGGTGGCTGCCTGCAGGTCCCCGAGGGTCGTCTCCAGGCGCTGTTCGTTGATCTCCAGGCCCCGATCAAGCCGGCTGACCACTCCTTCAACCTGTCTGATCACCTCGCCGAAATCGGCCTCCTCGACGGCCCCGCGCAGAGACTCGAGCGTAACACGGGCCTCGCCGGGCAGTGCGGCCATGTCCGGGTCTCCGAGCAGGCGTTCCGCAACCGCCAGCAGCCGGTCGCTTTGTTCCAGGGTCTGTGTCAGCTGTGCCGTCAGCCTGGTTGTTTCGCGGTTCAGCGTTTCGGTATCAAGTGCGGCCGCGGTCCGCTCCAGCGTGGACAGCAGTGTGGCGGCACGGTCCACCACCCTCTCGACGTCAAGTCGTGCGATGCGCCGCAGTGCGCCCTCCGCGTGCTCGAGCAACCGTGTCGCGGTGCTGGGGGCCGACGGGATGTAAGCGTAGCGGGGTTCCCATTCGACGGGTAGCGCCAAGTGAGTTGCAGGGTCCACGAAGTCCAGCTCCAGGTAATTGATCCCGGTGATGCCCTGCGCCGCCATGCGCACGCGCAACCCCGCCGCCACCAGCGGTTCCAGGAGATCGCCGCTGACCATGTTCTCCCGGGCCGTCGACGCAAAGCGGTCCAGACGCAGCCGGCCGAGCACCAGAACGTACCGCTTGCGCTGGAGCGGCGGCACATTCACCTCGTATTCGGGGGAGGTGAAGCCAAGGCTGGTCACCTCGCCGATGGTCACGCCCCGGAACTTGATCGGCGCACCAACATCGAGGCCCTGCACGGAGCCGTCGATGTAGGTCTCCATCGTGACCGTGGGGCGGAGCAGGTTTCCCGTGCCCATCACCACCAGCACGATCACGCCCACCGCGATCGCACCCAGAATGAACAGGCCGAGCCTGAAGTGTTGAGCCGCATTCATGCCGGCAGATCCTCCGTTTCGGCCCGACGCAGGAAGCGCCGGACCCAGGGATGCTCACTGTTGTCCCGGAGCATGCGGGGGTCACCTTCGGCGACTATCGATCGCGTATCCTTGTCCAGCATAATCACACGGTCGGCGATCGTAAAAATGCTTGGCAGCTCGTGCGTGACCACGACCATGGTCATCCCCAGGCTGGAAGAGAGACGCCGGATCAACCGGTCCAGTTCCGCCGAAGTGATCGGATCCAGCCCGGCCGAGGGCTCGTCCAGAAACAGGACCTTGGGATCCAGCACCATCGCCCGCGCGATCGCGGCCCGCTTCTGCATGCCGCCGCTGATCTCGGCGGGCATGAAATCCCCGTACTCGGCCAGGCCCACCATCTGCAGCCGCGCCCGGGCGATGCGGTCCATCGCGGCGGGCGGGAGCCGGGTGTGCACCTCCAGTGGCAGGCGCACATTCTGGAGCAGGCTCATCGAGCCGAACAGGGCCCCCATCTGGTACATCACCCCGATCTGGCGGAGGATGTCCTCGCGCTTCGTGCCCTGCGCCGCGGTCACATCCGCACCGTCGATCAGGACCCGGCCGGCCAGTGGCCGATACAGTCCGATCATGTGCTTCAGCAGCGTGCTCTTGCCGCTGCCAGAACCACCAAGGATCACGAAGACCTCGCCCGCACGCACCTCGAAATCGAGCCGATCCATGATGATCATTGGACCGAACCCGATGGTCAGTCCCTCCACCTGGATGATCACCTTTCCCGGGCCAGCCACGGCTCAGATGCCCAGATGGAAGAAGAGCACCGCGAACAGACCGTCCACGATCACGATCAGAATGATCGCGCTCACCACCGCACTGGTGGTGGAACGCCCCACCGCCGCCGCGCCCGCACCGGTCTGCAGACCGCGCAGGCAACCCACGCTGGCGACCAGGAAGCCGAACACGCAGGCCTTGAACAGCCCTGAGCCCAGATCCCCCACGTCGACCGCACCGCTGACCTGGTTGAAGAAGGTGACCATCGGGATTCCGAATCCGCGCATCACCAGCGCCGCACCGATCAGCCCGATCAGGTTCGCATACAGCGTCAGCAGCGGCGCCACCAGTACGCCCGCGAGGATCCTGGGAACGACGAGGAAGCGCACCGGGTCGAGTCCCATCGTGGTCAGCGCGCTCACCTCCTCGTTGACCTTCATGGTGCCGATCTCGGCGGCAAAGGCAGCACCCGATCGACCCGCGAGCAGAATGGCCATCATAAGCGGCCCGAGTTCGCGCAACAGCGATATCGCGACAAGATCGGCCACGAAGATCTGTGCGCCGAACTGCCCCATCGCCACGGCCGACTGGAACGCCAGGATCACGCCGAGCAGGAAGGCGATCAGGGAGACGATGGGCAGGGCCTGGTAGCCGGCGGATTCGGCGACCGGCAGCGCATCTCCCCAACGCACCCGTCCGGGCCGGGCCAGCCCCCGGGCCAGGGCCAGGCTGACCTCGCCGACAAAGGCAACCTGTTCATGGATTTCGAGGCCCACCGCGCTGACACCGCGCCGCAGGCGTTGCGCCCAGGAAGGGCTCCCTGTGCCCCGGGCCGGTCGCGCCGCATCCGCGTCGCGATAGGGCTTCAGGTGCCCGGCGATCGCCCCGGTCATGCCCTCGAAGCGAAGCGTGCCGCCCCGCTCCGCCGTCTCCCGCTCGACACTGTACAGCAGGGCGGCGCCGGCCCCGTCGCAATACTCCACCTCACCGACATCCAGCACAAGTTCGGAGGCGCCGGCCCACTTTCTGAATTCGTCGAGCACGGCCTGCCAGACGGGCCCGGTGCTGTAGGCATCCATCCGGCCCGAGAACCGCACCCGCGGGGGCGGACCGGCCTCCACCGCGTAGTTTAGTCCCGGGTCCGGCTGGGATTCGCATTCGTCCATCGCAGCTTCCCGCGCATCAAGCGTTCATAATGGAGCCCGCGTGATCGCGCCTGGCCGGAATCCACGGGGATCCCGGCCAGTCAATTCGACTCAACAGGCAGGCAGCACAAGGATACCGCATGAACAGCCCCGAGCATCGCGTCGATCGAGAAGCCCTGTCGCGGGTGGAGGATCGGCTGAACCGCGTCCTTCTGGGAAAGCCGGAGGCGGTCCGGCTCGCGCTGGTGTGCCTGCTGGCCAACGGCCACCTGCTGATCGAGGATCGTCCCGGCGTGGGCAAGACCACGCTGGCGCACGCGCTTGCCCAGGTGCTGGGCCTGGATTACCGACGGATCCAGTTCACCAGCGATCTACTCCCGGGCGACGTGGTCGGCGTATCGATCTTCGATCAGTCCCGCGCGACCTTCGAGTTCCATCCCGGCCCCGTATTCGCGCAGGTACTGCTTGCCGACGAGGTGAATCGCGCGCCGCCGAAGACCCAGAGCGCCCTGCTCGAGGCGATGCAGGAGCGGCAGGTCAGCGTCGACGGGCGCACGCATCACCTGCCCACCCCCTTCTTCGTGATCGCGACCCAGAACCCGACCGAGCAGATTGGCACCCACCCGCTGCCCGAATCCCAGCTGGACCGGTTCCTGATGCGCATCGAACTCGGTTTCCCCGGCCCGGAGGCGGAACGGGCGCTGCTCGAGGGCGGCGACCGGGGCGAGGGTGCGGATCCGCTCGCCGCCGAGGCCGGACCCGAGACGCTGCTCGGGTGGCAGCGGGCGGTTTCCGGGATCACTGCCCGCCCCGCACTGCTCGATTATGTACAGGCCCTGCTGCAGGCGAGCCGGGACACGGCCCTGTTCCGCAGCGGCCTGTCACCGCGCGCGGGACTCGGCCTGCTGCAGGCGGCAAGGGCATGGGCGATGATCGACGGTCGTGACTTCGTGACCCCCGACGACGTGCGCGCGGTCGTGCCGGCGGTCGCGGTGCACCGTGTGGTCTCGCGCGAGGTGGAGCCCGGATCCGCCACCATGGCCCGGTTGATGGAATGCGTCCCCGCGAACTGAAGCGCCACGGAAGCGCGCGCGCATCGGGCCGGGGCCGCCTGCGCGAGGACTTCATCCGCTGGGTCACGCGCCGGCACCGGGCGGACGGACGGCGCGCGGTGATCGGCCGGGACCGCGTCTACATCCTGCCCACGCGGCAGGGGTACATGCTGCTCGCGATCCTGCTCGTGATGCTGCTCGGGGCGATCAACTACTCCAACAACATGGCCTTTCTGCTGACCTTCCTCGTGGTCGGCATCGGGCACAACGCGATGTGGTATACCCACCGCAACCTGCTGGGGCTCGAGGTCACCGCGCTTCCGGTCGCGCCGGTCTTCGCTGGAACCGCTCCGCTGCTGAGGCTGCGCCTCGAGGAACGCAGCGCGAGACCCCGCGAGGCCGTCCTGCTGTCCGCGGACGGGGCCGCAAGCCGGCCGGCCTTTCTGGAACCCCGCGCTGCGACGGAGGTCGCGGTCGCACTCGAGCCGCGGCCGCGAGGCGTCTACCGACTGCCGCGGCAGCGCCTCTCGACCCGTTATCCACTCGGGCTGCTGGAGGCCTGGACCTGGCTCACGCTGGAGCACGAGATCCTCGTCTACCCGGTCCCGGCCCCCCTGGACGGACTCGCCCTGACCGGTGAGGAATGCGACGGAGAACAGACGGAGAACACCGGAGGATCGGATGCCACCCCGGACGGGATCCGTGAATACCGGCCCGGCGACCCTCCGAACCGGATCGCCTGGAAGGCCGTGGCCCGCAGCGGGCAGCTGTTCGTTCGGGATACCGGGTCCGGCAACGCGGCGCCGCTCTGGCTCGACTGGGAGGGCGTTCCGGCCGCCGACCCGGAGACCCGCCTGTCGGCACTGTGTCACGGGGTGCTGGAGGCGAATGCCGAGGGCCAGCCCTATGGGCTGCGGCTCCCGGGGAGCCGCATCGGCCCCGACACCGGCCCCGACCATTTGGCCCGTTGCCTGCGTGCCCTTGCGCTGTTCGGCCAGCCCGGAGATCCCGCCGGATGACCGCCGCGGCGACCACCGCCCGATCCCGGCCGGAGGTCCTGCCCGGCCTGTGGCTGCTGCTCGCGGCCCTGCCCGTCGCGGCCCTGCCCCACGCCTGGGAACAGCCACCGTGGGTGATCGCGGTACTGGCCGCCGCACTGCTGTGGCGTCTGATCATCCACACCGGCCATCGCCGGCTCCCCTCGCGCTGGGTCCTGGTGCCGATGGTGTTCGCGGCCGGGGCCCTGACGTTCAGTCACTTCGGCACGGTCTCCGGCCAGCAGGCGGGCACCGCGCTGCTGCTGGTGATGGTCGCGCTCAAGCTCCTCGAGATCCGCTCGGAGCGCGACGTGGTGGTCACGCTCTTTCTCGCCTATTTCATCGTCGTCACCACCTACTTCTTCAACCAGTCGATCCTGATCGCGGCGTACTCGCTGTTGTCGGCCTGGCTGATCACCGCGGCCCTGATCCAGGTCCACGGCGGACGCCCTCTGCCGTTCCGCCGCCTTGCGCGATCCTCGGCGCTGATGCTGGTGCATGCCCTCCCGATCATGCTGATCCTCTTCCTGGTCTTTCCGCGCATCCCGGGACCGATCTGGGGCAGCGCCACGGAAGAGACCGTGGGCCAGACCGGTCTGTCCGATCGTCTCGAGCCGGGTGACATCGCCCAGTTGCTGGAGAACGAGGCCACCGCAATGCGGGTGCGCTTCGACGGGCCGGTCCCGCCTCCCAGCCTGCAGTACTGGCGCGCACAGGTGATGACCGACTTCGACGGGCGCGGCTGGAGAACGGACCGCGACCGCCCGGAGGTTCCGGAACCCGCCGCAGGCGCGGGTGATATCGCCTACACCGTCACGCTGGAACCGACGCGCGCACGCTACCTGCCGGTCCTGGACTTTCCGGCCGCCCTGCCGCCACAGGCGCGCCTGCGGGACAATCTGCAGGTAGTACAGCGCCGCCGCATCGACAGCCGGATCCAGTACACCGCCAGCGCCCGGCTGGACGCACCGCCGGCGCTGCCGCTGGCGGACGGGGAACGTGCCCGGGCGCTGATGTTGCCCGAGAACACCGGGGCACGGAGCCGCATACAGGCGGGGCTCTGGCGGGCAATGCACGGCGAGGACGAACGCGCGATCGTCAACGCGGCACTGGAACTCTTTGCCGGAGAACCGTTTCGCTACACGCTCCGCCCACCACGACTGCAGGGAGACCGAACCGACCACTTCCTGTTCGAGACGCAGGCGGGCTACTGCGAGCACTACGCGTCTGCCTTCGCGGTGCTGATGCGCGCGGCAGGCATCCCCGCCCGCGTCATAACCGGCTACCAGGGCGGCCAGTGGATGGACACGGGAGACTACCTGCGGCTGCGCCAGGCCGATGCCCATGCCTGGACCGAGGTGTGGCTGGAGGACGCGGGCTGGGTCCGGGTCGACCCCACAGCCGCGATCGCCCCGGAGCGCATCGAGACGGGCCTGGGTGGACTGTTCGGTGACGACGTCGATGCTCCGGCATTCCTGCGCCGCTCCGGCCTGCCCTGGACGGTGGAGTGGCGCCTGCGCCTGTCGGACTGGCACGAACTCGCAACCTTCCGCTGGGAGAGCCTGGTGCTCGCCTTCGATCCGGAGCGCCAGCGTGAGCTCTTCGCCCGCTTCGGGCTGGATGCAACCGACTGGCGCGGCATCCTGACCGCCCTGGGCGTCTCCTTCGGTGGCCTCGGTCTGGCCGCCGGCCTGATCGCAGTGGCCCGTCGTCCCGGGGATACCCGTGACCCGGCCCAGCGGGCGCTGGACCGGGTTTCACGGCGCCTCCGGCGGCATGGCCTGGGGCGCGAGCCGCATGAGACGGCGGCCGAATACGCCGCACGGGTAAGCGTCGCCCGGCCCGACCTTGCGGATGCGCTGGAAGACCTTGTCCGCGTCTATGCCCACCTGCGCTATGCGGAGCTGAGCGCGGCGAAGCGTTCAGACTACGAGGAACAGCTGCTCAGGGCGGTGCGTGAGGTGCGCCCCGGAACCGCCTTTTCCGCGCACAAAAAACGCCGGGGACCCGCCCCGGCGTCCGCGCCTGTTCCCCGGTAGCGCCGGGGGACGGTCAGGCAGCGTCGTGACGGAAGATGAAGTGATGGCGTGCGCGGCGTTCATCCTGGCGCCGGGCGACCTTCTGCACCTCCGGACGGTTCGCGAACTGGGCCAGCGTGATGCCGTCCAGGAAGTCGTGGAGTTGCTGGCTGAGATCGTCCCACAGTTCGTGGGTCAGGCAGCGTTCGCCCTGCTGGCAGTCCTTGTGGCCCTTGCAGCGCGTGACGTCGACGGACTCGTCCACGGCCATGATGATATCGGCGATGCTGATCTGGTCCGCGCGCTTGGCCAGACGGTATCCGCCCCCCGGTCCGCGGACGCCCTCGACCAGGCTGGCCTTGCGCAGCTTCGCAAACAGCTGCTCCAGATAGGACAGGGAGATACCCTGGCACTGCGAGATGTCGGCCAGCGTCACCGGCCCGATCCGATCGTGGATCGCCAGGTCCATCATGGCGGTGACCGCGTAGCGGCCCTTGGTTGACAACTTCATAGACGTCGCCTCCGGGGATTGCAGCAATTCATGGATTTATGGCTTCCGTTATCGTTTCTCGAGTCCGTTCCCTTTTTCTTGACCGCCCCAGTCAACAAAAATTCCACCACCTGGGCAGGTCTATGACGAAAAGCCGCATTACGCCAATGGCTATTATACCCATGAAATCCAGGGGCTGCGGGAGACGGGCCCTCTCGGCGATCCGGCGCCGGGGAATGCCGCCCGGAGGGCTGGGGTTCTGTGGGAGCGGCCTGCGGCCGCGATGGCCCTGGGCAGTCGACGCAACGCCGCATCGCGGCTGGAAGCCGCTCCCACCCCCCCTGCAGGAGGGAGCGGGCACGCGAATGCGCTGCTGGCGCGCCCAAACCGCCGGGCGCCGGGGAATGCCGCCCGGAGGGCTGGGGTTCTGTGGGAGCGGCCTGCGGCCGCGATGGCC
>JAABTX010000058.1 GCA_011389655.1 Thioalkalivibrio sp. | reverse complement strand
GGAGCGGCTTCCAGCCGCGATGCGGCATTGCGCCGGGCACCCAGGGCCATCGCGGCCGGAGGCGAATTCTCTCTTACAGCGCGAATCCGTATGATCCAAATCTGATATCTTCGCGGTGCATTGTTACCGTCACTGCGTCAGACCGCGGATCCTCCCCTAGTGACCACTGCCACGACCCCCCTGCGCCAGCGCCTCATTGCGGAGGCCCTGCGCCTGGAGGAAGACCGACTCGGCCGGATTCTGGACGATCCGGTGGCGGATGCGCGGGCCCGCGAGGCAGGCGGCGACTTCGAAGAACGGGTGGTGCGGCGCGCGGCGGAAACCGCTGCCGGGCATCGCTTCGCGGGAACCCTCGAGGGCCTGATCCAGGTCCGTTTCTGGCTGGTGTTGCTCGCGGCCGGATTGGCGCTGCTTGCCGGGATCGGCGCGGCGGCCGCGGTCTTCGGTCAAGGCGCGACCGTGAACATCGGCTGGGCCCTTGCCGCGCTGCTGGGCCTGCAACTGCTGATGCTGCTCCTCTGGGTCCTGTTCACGATCTATCGGCCGAGGGGTGGTGGCGGTGCGCTCGGAAGGGGTGCGATGGCGGTGGCTCACGGGGTCGGCCGGCGCCTGTCGCGGCGTCCCGATACCGCGGTGGTGCTGTCCGCGAGTCTCGGCCTGCTGCGCCGTGGCGGGCTGGGTCGATGGATCGCCAGCGCCCTCACGCACGGGCTCTGGGCCACCTTCTGCCTCGGGGCGGTGCTGGGCTCGCTATTCGCGCTGAGCGTGCGGCAGTACGAGTTCGTCTGGGGCACGACGCTGCTGACCGAGGAAAGCTTCGTCGCGATGGTGGGCCTGCTCGGGGCGCCGGCACAGTGGATCGGCTGGCCGGTTCCGGGCGAGCAGGTGGTGCGGGCAAGCCGGATCGGTCTCGACGGGACGGCGGGGCGGGAGTTGTGGTCGGGGCTGCTGCTCGCCTCCCTGCTCTTCTACGGGCTGCTCCCGCGGACCATCCTCTTCGGGCTGAGTCTGCTGCTGGTGCGCCGCGCCGCGCACCGGCTGCGCCTGGACACCGGTCTTCCGGGTTATGCACGTCTGTCGGATCGGTTGAGTCCCCACGCGCGTTCCATCGGCGTCGTGGACCCCGATCGGGCTCGGCAGGACGGCCCTGAAGCGCCGCCGCGTGGCCGACCGGCGCCGGTGACGGGTCCGGCGCTGCTGATCGGTCTCGAGCTGGAGCGGGATGGCGGCGACTGGCCACCACGTGTCGCGGCGGTGGACTGGATCCCGCTGGGGCGCGCGGACGACCGCGAACAGCGCAACGATGTGCTCGCCGCGTTGCGGGCACGCGCCGAACCCCCCGGCGTGGTGCTGGTCGTCTGTTCGCTCGCCCGGACTCCGGACCGAGGCGCGGAACGTTTCTTTGCCAGCCTCCGCGAGCAGACCCGTGCCCCGGTATGGGCGGTCCTGGACGAGGGTCACCGCCTGGCCGCGCGCGGAGGGCCCCGCGCGGCGCGCGTCCGCCAGTGGCAGGAGGCCGGTACGCGCGCGGGGCTCGACTACGTGCTCGAGGCCGAACTCGACGACGCTGCGCACCCGGGCACCCGGGAACTGACGGAGCTGCTGCGCCCCGGGAGCACGACATGAGCGCCATGCTCAGGGTCGCGGTCGTCGGGCACACCAACACCGGCAAGACCTCGCTGCTCCGGACCCTCTCGCGCGACGAACTCTTCGGCGAGGTGTCGGACGAGCCGGCAACAACCCGGCAGGTGGAAGGCATCCAGCTGCTGCTATCCGACGGGGAACCGGTGGTGCTGCTGCTGGATACGCCGGGCCTGGAGGACCCGGACGGCGTGCTGGACGCGCTGGACGAGTTTGCCGGCGGCGAGCGCTTCGATATGCCCGAGCGGGTTCGCCGCTTCCTGGAGTCTTCCGGGGCCGCTACGCACTACGAGCAGGAGGCGAAGGTCCTGCGCCAGATGCTTGAGGCGGATGCTGCGATGTACGTGATCGACTGCCGGGAACCGGTGCTGGGCAAATATCGCGAGGAACTCACGATCCTGACCTACTGCGCGATCCCGGTGTTGCCGGTGCTGAACTACGTCGCGAGCCCGGCCAGCCGCGAGCCCGAATGGCGCGAGCAGCTGGCCCGGCTGAACCTGCACGCGGTGGTGGCCTTCGATACCGTGGTCTTCGACGAGGCGGGCGAGCGGCGCCTGTACGAGAAGCTGCGCACCCTGCTCGATGCCTTCGACCAGTCCCTGCAGCGGCTGATCGAGGACCGGCGACGGCAGGGCGAGTGGTTGCGCCGCGCCGCGGCCGAATATCTGGCGGAGCTGCTGATCGACACCGCGGGCTGCCGCCGCGTGATCCCCGGCGATATCGAACCCGCGAAGATGCGCGAGATGATCCTGCGCAACCAGGACGCGGTCCGGCAGCGCGAACAGCGCACCGTCGACGGGCTGCTGCGATTGTTTCGCTTCAGCAGGCGGCACTACGAGCACGAGCAGTTGCCGCTCGTCAACGGGTCCTGGGGCATGGATCTCTTCAACCCGGACGCCCTGAAACACTACGGGGTCCGGATGGGCGGAGGAGCCGCGGCCGGCGCAGCCGCCGGAGCGACGCTGGATGCGGCCACGCTGGGAGCG
Organism: Thioalkalivibrio sp.; assembly: GCA_011389655.1. Lineage (GTDB taxonomy): Bacteria > Pseudomonadota > Gammaproteobacteria > Ectothiorhodospirales > Ectothiorhodospiraceae > Thioalkalivibrio. Next base: position 14,642 of record JAABTX010000058.1, on the reverse strand, counting down.
ACGCTGGGCGTGGGGACCGTTTCCGGCGCCGCGATCGGTGCGCTGCTCGGCACCTCCATCCCCCTGCGGCAACGGATCTTGGGTCGACTGCACGGCCTCTCGGAGTGGCGGGTCTCGGACGAGACCCTGCGCCTGCTGATGCTCCGGCAGATGACCCTGATCCGGGCACTGCTGCAGCGTGGCCACGCGGCCCAGGTGCCGCTGGCGACCGGGGACTCGGCCAACGCACGCCGGGCGCGGGAACCCCTGCCGGCGCCGGTGCGCGAGGCTCGCCTGAAACCCCGCTGGTCGCGCCTGAACCCGGAGCTCTTCGACCCCGCACGCGGCGACCGGCAGGTCGCGGTGCAGCGCCTGGCAGAGGAGATCCTGAGGACACTGGCCGTGGATGCGGGTGCCGGAACCGCAGACCCGGCGCGTGCGGCTGGCCTGCCAAGGCGCTGAACCGGCGATATCCGGGGTCGCGTCCAGGTCCTCCCTTAGGCGCTTGTACGGGCTATTGGGCCTGTTGCCGCAGGAAAGCGAGGACCTCGGCGCGGCGGCCGACGAACAGCGGTGCCCCGATATCGCCCTGCCGCCGAAGCGCGTGGTCGTACAGGGGATCGTAGTACTCCGCGAGCAGGGCCTCTATCCAGCCTCGGTGTGCTTCGGCGGACCCCGTCCGCGCCTGCGTGTCGAGGGCCGATTCCATCATGGAGCGCAGTTCCTGGTGCCGCGCGCCCCCGAGCCGGTTGCGGATGCGGTCCAGCGAGGCGAGCAGTTCGGCGCCCAGACGGTTCAGGGCCTGCGCCTCGCCGTGGTGCTCGGCGTATTCGAGCAGGGGTTGCAGCACGTAGTCTTCGATGGTGACCTGCACGCGGCTGTCGAGCGGTTCCTCGATAAGGACCCTGGGACCCGCCTTCATGCGCTGATAAAGCGCGGGCGGTATCAGCCGGTGTCCCACCAGCTTGCTCTCGTCCTCCAGCACCACCGGGGTCGGTCCGGTCGTCTCCTGGCGCGCCTGCAGACGCAGCAGTCGGATCGCCAGTGCGTTCTCGAAGTCGATCTGCGCCGGCTGGCCGCCCGGACGCCGCCCGAAGGCCGAGCCCCGATGTCGCGCGAGCCCCTCCAGGTCCACCGCGTGTTCCAGTCGTTCGATCACGCGGGTCTTGCCGGTGCCGCTGCGGCCGGAGAGAAGGACCAGCGCCAGCGTGGTCGCAGTCTCCTCCAGGCTCTCCAGCAGGAAGCGGCGCATCGCCTTGTAGCCGCCGCGGATCCGCGGGATCGGGCGCCCGGCCGCGGCCAGCCACTCCTGCACGATGCCCGAGCGCATACCGCCGCGGAAGCAGTAGAGTTGGCCCTCCGGATACCGCTCGCACCACTGAAGCCAGCCCTGCAGACGCGCCTCCCGCGTCTCGCCGCCGACCAGAGTGTGCCCCAGTTCGATTGCGGCTGGCTGCCCCTGCTCGGTGTAGCGCAGGCCGACTTCGTGCCGCTCCGTGTCGTCCAGCAGCGGCAGGTTGTGGGCATTCGGAAACGCGCCCTGGACGAATTCCACCGGCGCACGGACGTCCAGTAGCGGGACGTCACGCAGGAAGAGTTCGCGGTAATCGCTGGTCAGGGGTAGTGTCATGGTGGCTGGTTGCAGAGCTTATGACGTCGCCACCGATAACGCCACAGCGTCACGTCCATCATCCACGAGTTCCGTAGGGTGGGCCAGGCGAAGCGGGCCCACCGTCCTGGCCGGAGCGGTTGTTGGTGGGCACACTTCGTTTTGTCCGCCCTACGGCCCTGTGTGCCCAGGACCATCGCGGCCGGAGGCCGCTCCCACGTTGGCCCGGGCGTTGTGGGAACGGCCTCCGGCCGCGATCGAGCGGCGCGGGCAGAAAACCACACCCCGCAAGCCTGAGCAGCCTAGAGCGGGTCAGGCGCAGCGCGCCCAGCGCGCTGGTTAGCCCAGCAGCGCGTACAGCATCAGCCCCACCAGGATTACGCCCAACAGGTTGATCACCACGCCATAGATCCGTCCGGCCCTCAACAGGCCGGGCTTGACCGGATCCACCTCGATCTCCTTCAACCGGCCTTCGCGCTGGAGTCGCGCGTACTCATCCCTACGCTCCGTGCGCAGTTCCTCTTCGGTGACGTATCCGGTGAACATGACCGTGTCCATCGGGAATTTCTCCGCGCGCAGATTGTTGTGGAACAGGTGAATGGTGAAGATGAAGCCCACCGCAAGCACGGCCTCCAGGCCGTGAATCACCGAAGCGAGATTCAGGGTCCAGCCGGGCAGGAAGCGGGTGAAGAATTCGGGGAACCACAGGACAAGGCCGGAGCCGCCGATGATGGCCATGCCCCAGAACACGGCCCAGTAGTCGAACTTCTCCCAGTAGGTATAGCGCTCGAAGCGGGGTGGCTCGCCCTTGCCGAGGAAGTACCGGACGTTCTGATAGACGTCACGGACATCGCGGGGTTGCGGGACCATGGAGTAGGGACCCCAGAGCATGCCCAGGTCCCGGTCCACGATGATACGACGGAAGACCCTCCCCAGGTGCCAGACGAAGAGTACGATCATCACCAGCGCGAAGAAGCGATGCAGGAACCCGGTGGCCTCGAATCCGCCCATGCTGTGGGCCAGCCAGCGAGCCCACGGCTCCTGACTGTAGAGCAGGGGCAGCCCCGTGATGGCCAATCCGATAAAGCTGATTCCCAGCCCGATGTGCCCGATGCGCTCGGCCTTGCCGAAGCGACGGTACAGCCGCTGCCGGTCCGCCGCAGGCGCCACCTCCGAGGCCGCGGACACCGGGTCGGCGGATGGCGATACGGTATCGGTCGTTTCCTGCATCGTGTGGCTCTCCTTCCTAATTCAGCTTGCTGTCGTCGTCCGATCCGGACCGGTGGCCGAAACGCCACGCGAACGCATTCCGCCAGCCTCGCCATGCCCATAGGAGGGTGTGCAGCCCGAACACGCCGAAGACACCGATCAGGAGCCCGTGCATGAACACGGTGGCCCAATAGAGCAGTGGCTCGCCCTCCCGATCGCGATAATTCGCGTGCGGGTCGTACCGCACATAGTTCTCGTTGAGGTTGCTGTGGCAGTTGCCGCAGGTCTCCATCAGGTTTTCAGGGGCGATAGGGGAGCGCGGGTCGCTGCTCGGAAGGACCTCGTGGGCCCCGTGGCAGTCGGCGCAGGCCGCGACACGGACGAAGCCGAGTGACGTGACCTTGCCGTGGAAGGTGTCGCGGTAGGTGAGGGTTTCCTTTTCGTGACAGGTGCCGCATTCCTGGATGCCCTGCAGCTTCCACGTGGGCGTATCGGTAGCCACGGTCAGGTGGGGCGAGTGGCAGTCCACACAGCCCGGTGCCGCGGTATCGCCGCCCTGCTGGAGGCTACCGTGGCGCCCGCGCGTGAACGCGTTCTTCGTCCCCTCGTGGCAGCTGCCGCACATGTTCGCGACGTTCTCGGGGGCGACAAGACTGTCCGGGTCCTGGGCGGGGCGCACGGCGTGCACCCCGTGGCAGGTGACGCAGCTCGGCGCGACGCGCAGGCCCTTTTGCACCAGTCTTCCATGGATGCCGTCCGCGTAGTCCCCCGCGACCCAGCGGTTCAGGTGCTCCACATGCGCCTGGGGATCGAAGTCCTCACTGGCCGTGTGACATTGGGAGCAGGTGGCCGCGACGTTCAGGTGATAGACCTTGGACTGCGGGTCCGAGGCCGGAAGGATGTCGTGGCTGCCGTGACAGTCGGCGCAGGAGGCGCCCGGATCCCCTTCGCCGCCCCCGTGGGGTCCCAGCTGATGGCGCTCGTTCGCGGCCTCGTGGCATTGCCCGCAGCTGGCCGGTTCGGGTTCGCCCCGGTGCGGAGCCCGCCGCGCGAAGTCGTCCCGGTGGCAGGAGACGCAGCTGACCCCGGCGTCCGCGTGCACCGCCTGCGAATCCTGGATATGTTGCGCCACATCCTCATGACAATTGATGCAACGCCGGTCGGCCGGGCTGAAGGACGCTGATCCGAATGCCGGAAGTAAAAGCCCCGACAAAATGGCGGTCGCCAGAACATATCTCAGGATCATCGTGGAACCCGGCGTTTTACGCATCAGTTTGAGTTTATAGCCTGTAAACAACGGCCCGTCCAGAAGCATACCGGCATGTTAGGACAGTCTATTGGACGGTTCGTGTTTTACACCAGAAGTGATTGATTGGTAAAGGATATATCCGAGTAGTGGTCTAGAGGATGTGGATTTTGGCCAGGAGGATGGGGGTGGAGAACTTAGAAGTGGTGCGCGAGCGGGGCTCGGGCGGTGCGGTTCTCTCGCCGGGAGAAGGAAAACAAAAATGAAACCGTGATTAGGACTAAAGCGCTGCAGCAAGTGAACCCTCGTGACTCGTTCATTGCGTGCATAGGGCAGCACTGATGCGGCTAGCGCATCGAACGGCCAAAGGTTGGCCCGCAGGGTCAGCTTGCGAGTATTGGTTGTGGGTCACAGGAAACAGCGGCGACATGGATCGCCGTGTCTCGCCACGCTTCGCTCGCAGCTGAAGGTTATGCTTCTTGCAATCACGGCCTTGACCTGCATTTGCGTAGTCGCGGAGCTTCGATGCTCATCAAGAAATGGACAGGGGTTTCCCGTGTCCCCAAACAAAAAAGCGGCCCCGAAGGGCCGCGCAATCTTACGGAGGGGGTCTCTGTTTTAGTGGGTCATCATGCTATTCCCCGTCGGTGCCATCACCGCGCAGGCCATAGCGGGCGTTGGCGCCCGGCCAGTCGGACAGGACGCCGAGGCGGCCCGGGTTGACCGCTCCTTCATGGCAGAGGGAGCAGTTGGATACGTCTGCAGGGTTCATGAAGCCATCCACATTGCCGTCACCGCCACCGAAGTCGCCGGCGTGGCAGGAATGGCAGCGGGCCGCCATGTTCTGCGGAAACAGCACCTCGCCATCGTCGACGGAAACGAGACCGACGCCGTGGAGGTCGTGCATGAAGTACATGAAGTCCACCGACTGCGGCTCCTGGCCTCGAATGGCCGCCACATTTCTGCTCTGGTGCGAGCCGGCGTTGTGGCAGGTGATGCAGGCCTGGACATCCCCGTCCATGATGTAACCGCCGCCGTGCGCATCGATGGTGCCGTGGCAGTCCAGGCATCCGGTCCCGCGTCGGTCCTCCCTTGCCACGCCAAAGGTGGCGTCGACGGTGTTGCGCCGCGGTTCCGCCAGCTCCACCTCGCCGCTGCCCAGGATGATGGGCTGGACCAGGCTGGTGATCTGCCGGATGTCACCATTGTCGGAGACCCTGCGGTGGATCGCGACGAAGCCGCGCCGACCCTCTTCGGCCGCAGCGAGGTCCGCGTAGGGAAGACCCTGGCCCGCCTCGTCATCGGTCAAGCGAGGGAAGGTGGTGATCGCGGTGAGGCCATCGCCCGAAACGACGGTGTTGGCATCGTCACCCGTGGTGGCGACGTTCAGTGCCACCGGGCGGCCGTTGTCGTCGTTTTCCCGGTCACGGAAGGAACTCTTCTCGCCGGACCCTTCGTTGGTCCAGTCGTCCCTGTAGCCCCAGCCGATGTGCAGGCGGGGACCGCCGTCGATGGAGATGCCGTTGGCCAGGTTATAGGGATTGCCCTCGCCATCGAGGACCTGCCACTGCACCACCGGGGTTCCTTCATACACCGCGTCTTCGACGCTGACCAGCGAGAATGCGAACTCCTCACGCTGGATGCGCAGCTCCTCCAGACGCGCGGTCACGCCGTGATAGGCGTCGGGCGTCTGCTGGTAACCGGCAACCACCGAGCCGTCATGGCATTGAGCGCAATTGCCGGCGCGACCCCCTTCGGCCTCGTGGAAGCCTACGGCGACCGGGACACCGCCAGTTCCGTGACAGGTGGCGCAGGCCGTGGCGGCGTCGAGGTTGCCGGCTGCGAGATCCCACCCGTCGCCAAACCCGACTCCCGGTTCCCCCGTATGACAGGAGGAGCAGTTGCTGTTTCCGGCGAGAGTGAAGTCCGGATAGTTGACGTCTTCGTACGGACGGCCATCGGCCGCGTAGCCTTCGATGCCCGTGTGGATCTTGTGGATCATGGTATTGGCGCTGAGGTCCACCCACCCGCCGGCTTCCCGGATGGACGCGGTTCTGTCATACGTATACGGGTTGTGGCAGTTGGAACAGACCGCGACAGCAGGCCGTTGCCCGCCATGCACGGCGCTGACGTCGCCCTCATCATCCGAACGCTGGAAGTCAAGGCGGTCCCCATGGCAGGTATTGCAGGAGGCCTGCGCGATCTGATTCGTGGGCGCAGGATCGGCAGGGACTCCGGCAAAACCGCCGCTGCCGTCGAGGGTCACATCCGCAACCGCGGCGAAGCGCACGTAGGTTTCGTCGCGGTCGCGACCGGTCACCCCGACCCGGTAGGTTCCGGCGGGATCCCAGGCACCGTCTTCGTTGACTTCGTCCAGGATCTCCGTCACAAATTCGACGCAAGCGCCATCACCCTCGTCACAGTAGTTGGCCGGATCGGCTTCGGCCGCGTTCCTCCAGAGCGGGCTGTTGATGAAATCCAGCGGGTCGCCGGTGTTGATAGCCGCCGTATTGCCAAAGTCGTCGGCACTTCCCCAGCCGTTGTCACGATCGCTGATGAAGGTGTAGGTAAACGTGGTCGCGGGCAATTGCCGACCCCTGACAACCGGTCCACCCTCAGGATCGACAACGCCGCCTTCGAGGATACTTTCATCCTGCTGACGGAGGTTGCCCCCGCGGATCACCAGTAGCTCACCATCCGCATCTCTGGCGCGCTGCAGCAGGTTGATCCAGGCACCCTCCTCGGGGACCCACTTGGCGATGGTGAATTCGGCATGTACGGAAGGCAAGTCATAATCGATGATCTCGAAGGTCATCGTGACCTGGCCGTTGACGGGATCGACCTGCACATCCGTCACTTCAGCATCGTTGACGGAAGTCGGGCGCTTCGCCGAGTGGTTCACTCCGGCCTCGAGGCCCTCGAGGCCGGCAGTCCCAGCTCCCGGCCGCAGGCCGCTATGGCAACTGGTGCAGCCTTCCTGGCCCTCGAAGTCCAGGTGGGTGGCGAAGCCGAACATCTCTCCTCCGAGCGCGTCGATGTGGCTACGCACGAGGTCAACGTCATCGCGATTCTGATGGCAGGAGTAGCACACGGAGGCATTGGGCGAATCCACGCCGGCCGCGGCGTCGGTGACGGTGACGGCATCTTCGCCGGGCGGTCCGGGAGGCCCTGGCGGCCCCTGGGCCCCATCGTCCCCATCGCTGCCGCAACCGGCCAGCCCCAGCGTCATGGCCAGGAGCACGGCGGTGGCGGCCGTGCCCAACAGGCGGTTTCTTCGTTGAAATCCTTGCATGTTTTATCCTCCTCCCAAGATGGCGTCGATACGGACGGTTGAGATTCCGTCGCGTTCGAACTCCAGCCTTTCTTTTCAGGCTGTGGCGGTGGAAGGCCCGATGGCGCAGTAAGACCAGGTTGAGTGGATCCCGTTGCCCCTTCGCCCGCCGCACAAACCGGGCAGCAGTGTGACTGGACCTGCTAACCGGTCAGACGGGCCTTCACCCGATCTCGCAGCAAGAAGTGAGCCACGATCAGGGCATCATGGAATCAACGCCTTGCGTGTCATGAGCGGGAGAGGGGATGCCACAATGACAACCGGCTTGTCATTGTGGCAATCGGGGGCGGCTAAAGCTCAGAGACCCCAGCGCTCGATCTTTCGGTAAAGAGTGCGCAGGCCGATGCCGAGGATGCGGGCGGCCTCGGGCTTGTCGCCGCCGGTATGCTCGAGTGTCTCGGCGATCATCTGACGTTCCATCGCCGCCAGGGTACCCCCGGTCTCGGGCTCGATCTGCATGGCGGCGCACTTGGAGAGCAGGTGCTCCGGGAGGTTGTCCAGCGTGATCAACCGTCCGGTCGCGGTGACGACCATGCTCTCGACGCAGTTCATCAGCTCCCGGACGTTGCCAGGCCAGGAATGCTTGCGCATCAGCTCCCGCACCTCGTCGCTGATGCCATCGATGTCGCGGTTGTGCGTCTCGCTGTAGTGCCGCAGGAAGTGCTCGCACATGATGTCGATGTCCTGGCGGCGTTCCCGGAGTGGGGGAATCTTCAGCCTGACCACGCAGAGCCGATAGTAGAGATCTTCACGGAAGCTGCCTTCGGCGACGAGTTCCTCCAGTTTGCGATTGGTGGCGGACACGATGCGGACATCCACCTTCAGGTCACGATGTCCGCCCACGCGCTGGAAGGTCCGTTCCTGCAGGAAGCGCAGGATCTTCACCTGTACCGACGGGGGCAGGTCGCCCACCTCGTCGATCAACAGGGTGCCACCGTCTGCCAGCTCGAAGCGTCCCTTCTTGGTCGCGAGGGCCCCGGTGAATGACCCGCGTTCATGGCCAAACAGTTCGGACTCGACGACGCCCTCCGAGAACGCCGCGCAGTTCACCTTCACGAATGGCCCGAGCGCACGGTCGCTGTTGAAGTGGATAATGTTGGCGATCATCTCCTTGCCGGTGCCGCTCTCGCCCTCGATCAGCACGGTGGCGTTGGTACTGGCCACCTGTTCGACCTGTGCGAGGAGCTGCCGGATCTCCGGAGACTGGCCGACGATCGCGACGTCGCTGTAGCGTTCGGCGAACTTCCGCTTGAGCTGAAGGTTTTCGTCGCGCAGCTTCAACGCCTCCAGGGCCTTCAGGATCAGCACGTCGAGCCGGTCGATATTGATCGGCTTCGGGAGGTAGTCATAGGCGCCGAGCTTCATCGCCTCGACCGCGGAATCAACGGTTCCCTGCCCGGTGATCAGGATCACCATGGGCCGGTATTCCAGCTTGTTGATGGCCTCCAGCAGCTCCATGCCGTTCATGCCCGGCATCACGAGGTCCGCCAGCACGATGGAGACCGGTTCGGACTGAAGCAGCTCGAGTGCCTCCTCGCCGCTTCCCGCCGTCAATGTTGCATAGCTGTCGGAGAGGGCCCGGGAAAGCGTCTCCCGGGTCATCCTGTCATCGTCCACGATCAGGATCGAGTCTTGCACCATGTCTTCCGTTCAACGACTGTTGGTCGAATGGGCACCGGGCCCGGGTGAATCGGGAGGGCCCTGGCGCGTCTGGTCCGTTGCAACACCGCCGAGTTCGATGGAAGCGGCCTCCGGGGCGCGGCTCTTCAGGAGGTGCCGTATTCGAGTTGTGCCGATTCCGGCTCATCGTCCGGGGACATGGCGGATTGATCGATTGGCAAGCGCAGGGTAAACGTGGACCCCTGACCAGGTCGGCTCGTACAGGAGACGGACCCACCGTGATCCTCTGCGATGCGCTGCACGATCGCCAGGCCGAAACCGAGGCCGGTCTCCTTCCGGGTGAAGAACGGGGTAAAGATCCGTTCCTGGTCTTCGGGATCGATCCCGGTCCCCGTGTCGGAGACCTCGATGATCCCGCAGTCGTCCTCCGCCCGCGTTGCGAGCGACAGCGTGCCACCGTCGGGCATTGCGTCCAGCGCGTTTGCGCAGAGGTTTACGATTGCCTGGACGATCGTGCGCTCGTCCAGCAGCAACGGCTGCAGGCGAGTGTCCAGCCTCGCCTCGATGCGCACGCCGGCCTCCTCCGCCTTCTGGCTGAACGTCTCCATGACCTCGCCCACAAGGGCGTTTGTATCCGTGCGCCTGGGATGCGAGGGGGGGAAACGGGCGTAGTTGACGAATTCGTCGAGGTACGAACTGATCCTCAGCACCCCGTGGTCGATCATCGAGATCAGGTGGAGGATCTCCGAGTGGCCGGCCGAATCGCTGGGCATGGACGTGCGGGCCGCACGTTTCAGCAGTTGCAGGTTGATATAGAGCGTATTCAGGGGCGTCTTGATCTCGTGATTGACCGTGGTGGCAATCTGGCCCAGGGTGGCCAGGCGCTCCATCCGGACCAGGTCCCGTTGCGTGCGTTGCAGGGACGCGTAGGCCTGCTCGAGGCTCCGGGTGCGATCCTCGACGCGCCGCTCCAGTTCCTGCGTCAGTCTGGAGAGGTCGCGCTCATGACGCTGGATGGTCTCGGCCATCTCGTTGAAGGAACGGTACAGGACGCCGATCTCGGTCCTGGAGTGGGTGTCGGCGCGCGTGGACAGGTCGCCTGCGGCGAGTCGATGGGCGGTCCGGGCCAGAGACTTCACGGGGCTTACGACGTACCGCGAGTGAAGCATGTAACCCAGCCAGACGATAAACAGCCCGAGGAGGGACAGTCCAAGGAAGAGCTGGAGCAGGAAACTGAAATGTCCTTCAGCCATGCCGATCTTGCGGGCGATGATATCGAAATGCAGCGCATTGACCTGTGTCAGCAGTTCCTTGATCTGCTCACCCCGTTGCAGGAGTTCCTCCGCCAGGACCTGGGGCGGTACGGCCCCCGTGAGGCTGTTTCCCTCGGGGGACGTGAGCTGCGCCAGGCTTCGAACAACGGCATCGAGTTCGCGCAGCAGTCGGACCTCTTCGAGGCTTTCCGGGTAGGCGGTTGCCTCCTCGTATGCGAGGTGGTCGGATAGATCGGCTCGGAGGGCGTTCCCTATGGACTCGGCCCGATCGCGCGCGAACGCGTTCTGCTGCGGATCGAGCAGGTAGTGATGCTCCGCCAGCAGCAATTGATGGGCCTGATCCTGCAGGCGACCGATGAATGCGATGTTACGGGCCTCCGTCTCGATCATGCGTGCCTTTTCACTGACGGCGTGCACGCTCATGACCGAGATAGCCCCGAAGGTCACCACACCCAGGAACAGGATCGCCGATGCAATGAGCAGGTAGCTGTTCAGGCTTTTCACAGAGGCGCAAGGGAGTCCAGATGGTTTTCAACCTTGAATGTAGCATGTAATTGGCCAAACGAAGGCGTGACGCCGGCAGTCTGCTGCGGCGATCGTGGGGTGAGGGGCTCGGCCTGCCCCCTGACGGGGCCGCCGGCCGGCTTATGGATCGCCGCGTCGCTGCGCTCCTCGCGATGACGGCTTGACCAGCACTGCTCTAGAAGTCCCCTCTGGCCGCGCCCTCCAGGATGTCGTTCAAAGTGGCGCTGACCCAGAGGGCGCCCTTGCGCAGATCAGGCGGTAGCGGCTTGCCACCATAGATCATCATGTCGAGGTCCATCATCTGCAGCCACAAGGTCCCATCATTGTCCTCGACCAGGGCGATGCGACAGGGCATGAAGGCCGTGTAGGCGTTGTCGTAGTCGGCCATCATCGCACCCACGCCGACGTCACAGAAGGAGAGAAAATTGACGTAACGATAGGGTTCTCCCGTGACCGCCTCCACTTGCCGGGAGAAGGGGGCGTCGCCGACGTAGAGCATGTTGTGGCCGGCGGCCAGGCTCTTCATCGAATCGATCACGTCATCGATACTGAGTCCATCCTCGACCCGGACCTTGCGAACCATCGCGACCGCGGGATCGAGGTTCTCCATGTAGCGTTTGGCGAACTCCGTGTACATGGCCGGCGCTTCCGGATCCAGTTTTCCAAGGAAGTTTTGCGCGGCCACGAAGCCTGCCAGACCGGCGATGATGGCCAGCGCACCGATCATCGCCAGAATGTTTCGTAAAATGTTCACGAACGGCATTCCTCCTGTTGATCCCGGTCCAGGGCGTCACCCCCTGCATCGCCCGCCCGGGGGACATGGTGGATCATGACTGTCAGCCGAAGCCCTGGTCGGTCAGGTTGTCGTACCAGCTCGCGGCGTAGCGGGCCTCGCGTCCCTGGAAGCGGTCATCGGCATCCGCCGGTGAAATCGCCACCGAGTCGCCCACGCCCACCACCGATTGCTCGCCATCAGCGTCCGTTACCGGCTCGTAGACGCCGGAGACCGAGATGCTGTGCTCCGGGCTCAGCAGGCTGTAGCAGGTGTTGAAGTAGGCCGGCTTGCCCGGTTCGCGGCCATTGATGTGATCGACCACGGCCACTGCCGCCACCTTGGCGGTGGAGGCGGCGATGTACGCCGATTTCGGCAGCGCGCTGCTGACGATGGCATCGCCGATGATGTGCACGTTCTGCGCCAGGGTGGACTCGAGGTCACGGAAATCCACCGGGCACCAGCCGGACTCATCGGCGAGCCCGGAGTCGATTGCGACCTTGCCGGCCATCTGCGGTGGAATGACGTTGACCACATCGGCCCGGAAATCATCGAAGTCGGTGTGCATCGAGCGGCCTGAAACATCGACCCGCTTGATGCCGCCGGCGGTCTCGTAGCCGCCGACCCATTCGATCATGCCGGGGTAGTGGCGTTCCCAGCCGGTCTGGAACAGGCCCTGCTTGGAGAAGGCATCCTTGGTGTCGTAGATCACCACCTTGGACTTCGGCTTGTGCCGCTGCAGGTAGTGGGCGATCAATGCCGCGCGCTCGTAGGGCCCGGGCGGGCAGCGGTAGGGATTCGGCGGGGCGACAATCGCGACCACACCGCCGTCGTCCATGGCCGTGATCTGTTCCTGCAGCAGTACGGTCTGCGGGCCGGCCTTCCAGGCATGGGGCAGGACCTCGGCGGCGGCTGCGTCGTAGCCCTCGATGGCGTTCCAGCGAAAATCGATGCCCGGGGCGAGGATCAGACGGTCATAGGGGACGCTCTGGCCCCCGGCGGTCAGGACCCTGTGGGCCTCGGTGTCGATGCGCTCGGCGCGGTCGATGATCACGTTGATGCCGCGCTTCTTGGCGTTGTCGTAGCCATGGGTCAGGCTGTCCAGGTCGCGCATCTCGGCCAGCACCCAGTTGCTCATGTAGCAGGTGGTGTGCTGCGGGATGGCCTCGATGATGGTCACATCGATGGCCGGGTCCAGGGCCTTCACATAGCGCGCGGCGATCGCGCCGCCGGTGCCGCCGCCGACGATGACGACGCGGGCCTTGGTCTGGCTGCTCCAGGCGGCGCCGCAGGGGAGCCCCGCGGCGAGGCCGCCCAGGCCGGCCAGCTGCAGGAACCTTCTTCGATTGATCTGTGCCATGGTGTCTGCTCCTCAGTCTGCGTGCACGTATGCCGCGGGATCCTGCTGGCTGGCGTAGTAGTGGATCAGGGCCTGGACGTCCGCATCGGAGAAGTCAGCCAGTCGGCGCTGCATGCCGCGCGGCTGCGGGCGGCCGTGCTCGATGAAGTCCTCGAAGGCGTCTTCCAGATAGGGAATCCACTGTCCGGCGAGCTGGGCGCTGTCGTATTCCGCGTAGGTCCCGCCTTCGGAGTGGCAGTTGCCGCAGTAGCGGTCGTGAATGTCCGCACCGAGTTCCGCGAGGTCGGCGTCGAAGCCCTGCCTTGCGGGCAGGTAGGGTTGGGCGGCGAAGAATTCGGCCATGGCTTCGAATTCCTCCTGGCTGTAGCCCCATGCAATGCGATCCATGATGGTGGCGTAGCGGTTGCCCTCCTTGTAATCCAACATGGCCTGCACGAAGTAGTCCTCCGAGAAGCCGGCGATGGAAGGGGTGGCCGGCCCGACGCTGTGGCCGTTGAAGCCGTGGCAACCGGCGCACTGGAACGCAAGCAGTTCCCCCGACGCGATCTCGTTTGCGGCCGCGCCGGTGCCGACCGCGATCAGGCCCGTGATCAGGGCCGCTCCTAGTGTCTTGCGTGTCATTTCCTCTCCTTGTCCGTTCTTGTTGTTTGCCAGCCGGTGTGGCGGGTGGCGCGGGGGTGCAGACTGTGACCTCCGACCGCTCAGAGCCTCCGGCATGCACCTTGGGCGTGAGGCCGGTGATTGACGCGTTCCTCGTTCCCCCCGATCCCGGGTGCAGGTCAGCCCCGGGCCTCGAGCCGTGGCAGATGCTGAACGCGCATGGCATGCCTGCGTTCGCGGAAGGGGTTGGCGAGTCGGCTCAGACCGTCGACATCCAGCAGCTCGATCTCCCTTCGTGCCGCGGCGATCAGGCGTTGCCGAGTGAATCGCCGGAACAGCCGGCTCATGGTCTCGGGCGTGAGCCCGAGATAACTTCCCAGTTCGTACCGGGTCATCGGCAGCCGCATTCGGGTCGCGGACAGACCGCCGCGGGCGAAGCGCTGCCCCAGATCGAGCAATGCGCGCGCGAGCACCTGGGCTCCGTTGCCGGATGCAAACGCCATCCGCGATTCCTGCTCGCTGAGGACCTCGGCGCTGATCCGGCGCAGCAACCAGTTCATCAGGGTCGGGAAGGTGGCCGTCTGACTGAGCAGGACGTTGTAGGGGATGCGGCACAGGGCCGAGGTCTCGAGTGCAACGACGTGCTGATTGAATCGCCCCCGGTCGATGGCATCGAGTCCGATGATTTCGCCTGGGAGGAAGAAACGGCCGATGACCGCCTTCCCGACAGCATCCCCGGTAACGCCCTTCAGTGCACCGACCTGGACGACGTAGAGGCTGTCAAAGGCGCGGCCCTCATGATGGAGTGTCGCGCCTCTTTCCAGCAGGGGCGTGGGCTGCGCCAGCCGTTCCAGCATCTCTCTGCCGGCCGCGCCCACGGATTGTGGCAGGCACTGGCCGGCCAACCGGCATTCGCCGCAGCCGACAGCCCTGGACGGGTGCGGGTTGGCCGCAACGATCAGGGCCGGAGCACCAGGTCCGGGTCCCGGTGCCTCGGGGCGCGCGGTGAAGCGATACCTCACGCGCCGGCCCGGGCTTGATGCTTACGGTGCGGTCGGATGACACGGCCGCCACGACCCCTCAGACGCCTCAGGTAGGCATGTGCATCTACGGGACG
>JAABTX010000057.1 GCA_011389655.1 Thioalkalivibrio sp. | reverse complement strand
GAATACGGTTCGCGGGTCTTCCGCGACGAAGCCGGGGATCCGGTCATGACTCAGGTAGCCCCGGTACCGGCCGCGTTCGCCGCCGCGCAGGCCGAGGGATCGGGTGTCGAGGCCGAGGTTCGACGCCTCCAGGTCGAGAAACTTCTCATCCTCGCCGCGGTAACTGGCCCGGGCTCCCCCGAGGAAATACAACCCGTCGTCGTCCAGCCCGGTGTAGCGGCCGAAAAAGGCCGACTCCTCGGAGACGTATCCGACGCCAGCGGTCACATCCCCCTCGGTTCCGCTGACGTCCGGGCACTGCGCGCATTCCCAGCGTTCGGTGTCGGCCTGTGGCCAGTAGGAGAACGGCGCCGCACGGGCGTCGGAAGACGCCTCGCGGTCCTGGTCCTGTTCCGCCTGGACGGAAAGGCTCGCCGACAGCGCGAGTGCAATGGCGAGCGACAGTCGCCTGGGGCTGAAGTGGGCTGTGCGTTCGTTCATGACTGTGCTCTCCCTGTGCCCTTAGCGGCTGAGGTTGGCTCCCGAGGGATGGTTCGATCCGTGTACCTGCGAGTGACAGTTCAGGCAGCTCTGGCCAAGAAGGAAGGACGAAGGGGCGCCCCCCGGAAGCCGGTCGCCCGTCTGGGCGATGCTCGGGTGCCCGGCGCGCGAGTGGCAGCTCTGGCAAAGCAGCGGCGCGCGGCGGTCTAGCATCCCGGGATGAATGGATCCATGGGCCTGGTGGCAGTTGGCGCAGCTCTCCACGGCGGGCGCGTGTTCCCAGAGGAAGGGTCCCCGCTTCTCCGCATGACAGTCGTAGCAGGTCTCGTTCAGGGTCGGCCTGATCAGCATCGCCTCGGTCAGGGATCCATGTGGCTGATGGCAGTCGGTGCAGGCCACCAGGCCCTCGCGCACGGGATGGGCGAAGGGCCGGAGACTCTGGGCGCGGACCCGGGTGTGGCACTGGTAGCAGACCTCCGCCTGGTTGGCCTTGACGACCACGGGGTCCTTCTCCACATGCACCTGGTGGCAGTCCATGCAGGTGACTTCCTGGCGCTGATGGGTGCTGCCGGCCCAGTGCGCGTCGCTGTCGCCCTGGGAGCGGTGGCAGCTGAGACAGATCTGGGTGGCCTCTTGCGCGGACAGTGCGGCGTTCGGGCCGAATGCCGGCATTGGCGGTTGTTCCTGGCCAGGACGCAGGCGGCGCGTGTGGTCACCGCCGGGGCCATGACAGGCCTCGCACTGCAGGTTCGCGAACGGTGAACGCGGGTCCTTGAACGAGCCGTGGGGGGTCTTGAAGATGGCCATTACGTTCTCGTCATAGTCGTGGCACTGCAGACAGGTATCCGCCCCTCCCCGTGAGTACGAGGGTAGTTCTTCCCCGGTGTACTGCTGTGCTGCTGCGGGTCCGAGGAGGAGGACGGTCGCCAGAAGGACGGCCGTCATCGCTGCGGAGCGGATGATGCTTCTCGATTCACGCATGGACTTACCTTCGGTTCCGTAATGACATCGGATGGACCCCGCGGGCGATGGCTGGACGCGCCGGGCTTTGACGGTGCTCGGTCGGCCTCCAGCAAGCGATGAGGAACGCTGCAGATCGCCCGGGTTTCGGTTGATTTTCAGTGCCCACAGCCGTTGAGGTCGTCGGGTGCCGGCATTTCTACTGTTCCTGGACGCATTGTGGTGACCCCTCTCGGTCAGGGCAGCCCGTGAACCTCTTCCACATCCTGAACCCCCCCGGGGCCGTGACAGCCAATGCAGAGCTCCTGGCTCACGAGTTCCTCTTCTGAAACATTGATCTGGCCAAGCCACCGGGTCATGTGCTGTTCGGCCGAGGCACTGCTGTGACACGACCAGCAGACCGAGCTCAGTGGGGAAACGAAGGTCGCGGGGTCAAACTCGATGCGCGAGGGTGGCTTGTTGGTGGGCACGCTCGTCAGGTGATAGGTGTCTCCCACGTGGCAGGCCTGGCAATCGCTGGCGGGACGGGGGTAACGCAGCTCGCCAAAGCCGCGGTATTCGTTTTCACCACGTATCCCGCTGGCATGCATTGCATGGACCAGGAACATCAGGTCAGCGGAGGAGGCATTCGCCGGATGCTCGTCCGTGATGTCGCCGAAATTCGGGTTGTGACAGGTCACACACAACTGGACGTTGTCGGTGAAGTTCTGGCCGTGTCCGGAAAATGGCCCTTCGTACCGCTCGTGGCAGCTGGAGCAGAGCGCATCGCTCACCACCTCGCGCCGTTGGGATTCGTCGGGGCTGGTGTCCGGACCGAAGAAACGGACCGCACCGGGGATCCGGACCACCTGGCCTCCAGCAATCCCATCCAGCCAGGCGCTGCCGTCCAGGCCCACTGCGAACAGCAGGGGGTCAGCAGGCGCACCGCTCTGCGGAATACTGATTTCGGCGCGGTAAGACCCGTCGCCGAGATCAGTCAATGGTGCCAGAAGCAGATTGATGCCCGGACCCAGCAGGCGGCTATAGTCCGAAGAGCCCGCTTCGATCCAGTTCAGTCGCGTCGACAGCGCACGGAAGGGGCCCGGCACCTCGTATGCACTGTCGCCCCGTCTCGGGTTGGTGATCGAGAAGGTCACGAGCGCCTCATCCTCCAGCAACTCCAGGTCCAGTACATTCAGCTGGAAATCCCGCGAAGCCAGCTTGGCAGGAATGGCATGGCTCTCGAGTACGCTGCCGGCGATTCCCCCCGTCGAGTGGCAGGCCGTGCAGGCGTCGTTGGCAGCCGGCAGGTCTTCGCCGCGAATGTGGTTCTCACCGGTTTCGAAGTTCACGTCGGAGTGACACGAGCCGCAGGCGGCAATGCTGGGCTGGGTAAGTATCTGCGAGGCCTGCGGTGTCGCCGGGTTGTCGGGGTCGTGGCAGTTGAGGCAGTTACGCACATCCTGGGGATGGGCGACATCGGAGAAATCCTTTCGCGAGTCCTGAAATCCCCAGAGGACGTAGGGCGCGCTCGGCAGATCCGCACCCATGTGAATCCTGTGCACCATGACCCGGAAGTCCAGGCTCTCGTTGCTCTGGGCGTCCGTGGTCCCCGGGTTGTGGCAGGTGACACAGTACTCGGCATCCACCCGTCTCCCGCCATGCGCCGCCAGACTGGCCCCGTGGCACGAGGCACAGGTCCCCTGTGACACGATCCGGCGATCCGCGATGCCGACGGTGTTCCCGGTCGATGGCTGGAAGCTGTAGATGGCGTCGGCCCCGCGTGCGGCCCCGCCCAGCTCCACGCCGACCAGGTGGGTCAGTTCAGGCTGGTAAGTGACCGCAACGGGCGCTGTGACAGCCGTGAGATCGGTCGCAAAGGTGTAGCGGTAGGTTCCGTCGCCGTTGTCTTCCAGCACGCCGGCGCTTTCAGTGGTCGCCTGGACTCGGGTCCCCGTTCCCGGCCAGTCGCCTTCACCCGCCTGTTCCACGCGGTTGATGTAGCTCTGCCACGAATTGCTGTCACCACCCTGTCCCGGGATCAGCTTTGCGATGGTGAAACCGGCCTGCTCGATGCCGGTAACCGCGAAGCCGTCCTGGTCGACGACGGTGAACTCCACCACCGGTCTGCTCGAGACCGTGACGCTGTCGATGCTCACCCGCGGCGGCTCGGTGGGTTCCGGCAGCGGATCGCCAGGTGATGTGCCGTCGCCGGAACCGCCACCGCAGCCCGCGAGGAACGCCATCACCACTGCCGTCAACAACGAAGCCAGGAACCGGTTAGAGAGATCGGGATTCGCGATGTGCATCAGCCAGCTCCAGGGGGTGGTCGTCTTTTTTTCGTAAACCGCCGGGGTTCGTGCAGGTATCAGCGACAATGCGCAAAAGTTCGAGGGGGCTCCCTGCTCTACCCGGGGAAACGCCGATCAACCCGGCCCGTCGTCGCGGATGAAGGCCGGCCATGCATGCGGCGAGGGCAAGACCTGTGCCTGATGGATCACCCAACCCAGCCTTCCTTGTGACGACGAATCAATCCGTATTTCCCCAATGGGATACTAGACCAGAGGGCTCGCTCAGACGGGTGAAAACTTGATCACGATCAAGTCGCGTCGGATTAGAGGGAACCACCGGGCATGCGAGCCTGCCCGCTGAACCTGCGGATGCAGGCGCATCGGGTATCCCGAAGAGATGAAAATAGGTTTTATAAAACAATGGGATAAGGTCTTATCCTGCGCAAGAAAGGGTTGCGGCATTGTCAGGCGCCGATGCGCATCGTGGTGTTCGACGGAGAAAAATGCACTGGTCTACACTGAAATTTCCCCGCCCGTGGAGAGCGGTTGTGGGGAAGCCAAAACAAATCACCAGGAGGAAGTTACGCGATGAGAAGAACAAGACTGAACAGGAGCCAGGCCAGGCCGCTGGCCACGGCCGTCCTCGGGGCCTTTGCCCTTGTCGCTGCGCCCATGGCCCTCGCGGGTGCCCCGGATTCCGCTGAGTCCTGTCTCGGCTGTCACGGGTCGGACGGCATCAGCAACGATCCCGATACCCCGACGATCGCGGGGGCGTCCGCCTTCTTCCTTGAAAACCAGCTCTTCCTGTTCCAGGGCGAAGAGCGTCCCTGCGTCGGCGACCTGTTTGCGAAGGCTGACGATGCCCCCGGGGCCGACCACTGCGGGCTGGTGGCGGACTGGTCCGAGGACACCATCGTGGAAGTGGCGGCGCACTACGCGGATCAGCCGTTCCAGCCGGCGGACCAGTCCTGGGATGAGGCGAGGGCACAGGCCGGGGCTGCAATCCACGATGAGAGCTGTGCGCGCTGTCATGCCGACAGTGGTGGCGATCCGGCTGACGATGCCGGGATTCTTGCGGGGCAGTGGCAGCCGTATCTCGTGCGCACGATGAAGGACTATCGCGAGGGCGCGCGCTGGCAGCCCGGGACCATGGAGCGCGAAATGCAGGCACTCTCGGACGCTGACATCGAGGCCCTGGCGGCCTACTACGCGAGCCAGGGTCAGTAAGACGGGGCAAACCCTGCGCCTCGGGATGCGGAAGGGGCCCTGGTGGGCGGTTCCGCCACCGGGGCCCCGTTCGGTTCCGGATCTCACCGCGGAGAGGGTGCCATCAGGCGATGGCGCCGGTAGCCGAACCGCTGGACCGGTAGCGGCGGACACCGCTTACGGTTGCATTCTCTCCTTCAGGGGTTCAGCAATCTCAGGATCTCGGGATCCTCCTCGCGCTCGGCGAGGATCGAGTGACACAGCATGCAATCACTCGATATGGCTTCCCGGTCGGCGGTCCGGTGGCGGCGGTTGTGGCAGCGGAAGCAGCCGGGTGTGTTCTCGCGGCTGCCGGCCGGTGGATGTCCGCGGTGGTCGGGGTAGGTGTCCCAGGTGACTCTCATGTGGGGGAACACGTTTCGGCTGAAGATTTCGCCGAGCTCGCGGCCGGCAGCGGCGACGGCCTCAGGCCGGTCGGCGAGTACCTCGGGGTGGTTCTCGCGGTAGAAGTCCTCCAGTGCGGCAGCCAGCCCTGCACGCGCCGCGTCGTGGGAGGGATAGTCGGCCGCCTCCAGAAGCCTGACTCCTTCACGCTTCAGATAGGGAAGGCCAGCGTCGATGCGGTCGGTCGCCAGCGCGAGGTCGAGTTCCTCCGCCGGCGTGCGGTAGATGTGGGTCGGGCGGTTATGGCAATCCACGCAATCCATTTGCCGCCATTCGCCGCGCTCTTCCTCGGGTGGCATGTCGCGCGGCTGGAAGAGCTTCACGGTCCCGTCCGCCTTGGTGAGTTCGACGTCGTAGACGTTCATGCGACTCTCGTCAGAGCGGTAGCGTATCTCGATATCCGGGTCCACATGCCAGTGAATGCCCTCGGAATCGCGCCCGCGCAGACCTCCGACCTTCATCAGCAGGGCAGTGCGCAACTCGGTGTTGGCCTCGTCCTCGGCAAACACCGTATCGATCATGAGCTTGTCGCCGACGTAGTTCGCGGGCCAGTGGCACTGTTCGCAGGTGTCCCGCGCCGGGCGCAGGTTATGCAGGGGGGTCGGAATCGGGCGGGGGTACAGGTCGAGAGTCACGGCGACCAGCTGCCAGGCGCCATCGAGCTTGGAGCGAACGAACCAGTCGGCGCCAGGACCGATGTGGCAGTCGACGCAGTTGACGCGCGCGTGGGGCGAGTGCTGGTAGGCCGTGTACTCGGGCTGCATCACGGAATGGCACGCCTCCCCGCAGAACTCATTGGAATCCATCACCTCGACGCCCTGGTATGTGGCGCCGGCCAGGACGGTCAGGTTCACCATGGTCACGCCCAGGAAGATCAGGACCATCTTTCGGGTACGCATCCTGTTCAGGTCGATGACCGGAAAGAGTGGCGGACCCTCTTGGTCCCCGGCGGCCTTCGCGGCCCGGCGCCGGTGCAGCAGAATGCCGATCGGTATCAACAGCAGGCCAAGGACGAAGAGCGCCGGAAGGATCAGATAGGTGAGGATCCCGAGGTAGGGGCCTCCCTGGAAACCCAGGGACTGGAACGCGAACAGGGCCAGGATCAGCACAAAGGCCGAGAGCGCCAGCGCGGTTCCCGCCATGCTGATGGTGTTCTGGATCAGGGCTGCGAAGAATTGTCTGATCACGATGTGGATCCTTGCGTGGGGGAGTTGCCGTGCAAGCGGATGGCAACAATGATTGTAGACGTTGCATTGCAGCCGGCTTCATCCGTCGCGGGCGCCTGATCGAGGATCAGGGCTGCGGCCTTCCCGCAGCGCCGTGACTTCGGCGGGGCGATCACCTGCCGATCCGCTCGTGCTTCTGCCGAGCCGGACCGCTGTTCATTTACAGGCTCCGATGGAGCCCGTCTCACAGACGCGGCCGTCGACCCAGATCGCCCGGTCGAGGACTGCCCCCTCCAGCCTCGTTTCACTCAGGTCGGCCCCGATCAGGTTCGCATAGCTGAGGTCGGCCTCTTCGAGGTTGGCCTGATTGAGTGCGGCATCCTGGAGGGCCGCACCGGTCAGGGTCGCCCGCCGCAGATCGGCGCCCGCCAACTGCGATCGCCGGAGATCGGCATAACGGAGATCGGCGCCGGCCATCAGCGCTCCATCCAGCCGCGAGCCGAGAAGGTCCGTGCTTCGGAGCTGTGCGCGCCGCAGATCCGCCCCGCTGAGGTCCAGGCCCGGCATACGGCAATAACTCCAGTTGACCTCGGGTGCCGGGGGGAGGTGGCAGGCGGGAGGCTGTGCCGGTTCCCCCCGGTCTGTGGCCCAGAAGAAGAGAAGCACGGCCACCAGTGTCGCAGAGGCCGCCAGGATCCAGGGGAATGGGCCGCGCATCGCGGCATCCAGCGTGGCCCGGGGCCGGCTCAGCCACTGCGCACGTTTCCGGCGGTGGCTGATGATTTCCGGGGGTTCCGGTCGGCGCCGGTCGGGCCCGCGCCGGTGGTTGTTGTCTGCCGCGAACCCGTCGTCGCCTGCTCGTCGGTCGCGCACGCGTTCGTCCTCGCGCAGGCGGGCCTGCAGCAGTCGCTCGCGGCCTTCGGGCGTGTCGGCGTTCCTGAGTTCGTCGGGAATGAGGCGCGGGTGTTCGCGAATCGGCTGCCAGGTCTCTTGGTCCAGACTGATCTCGTCTTCCGGCGTCAGCCTGCCAATGATCAGGAAGCGAGAGATGAGCCCTGTTGGATGAGGCCCGCAAACCTCGCCGTTGCGGCGGGTAAACCACAGTTCCTGTCCGCTGTCCTTGTCCATCGTGCCGGGGTCCGCCTCTCGTCGAGTGTCACTCCAGGCTAGTGTAGCGCTTTGGTGGCCGGGCCTGGCCAGGATGGCGGGCCCGCTGGGCTTGGCCCGCCCTACGCTGAAGGGCCGCTTGCGACGGAGGTCGAGAGGGCCTTCAAGTTAATACTGCTGGACCCAGGTGTTTGTGA
Organism: Thioalkalivibrio sp.; assembly: GCA_011389655.1. GTDB lineage: Bacteria > Pseudomonadota > Gammaproteobacteria > Ectothiorhodospirales > Ectothiorhodospiraceae > Thioalkalivibrio. Next base: position 9,676 of record JAABTX010000057.1, on the reverse strand, counting down.
ACTGAACTAGTATCCAGGGGATGAAGAACCACCTCGGGATGATCCGGGGTGACGTGCAGAGGAGAGTGCGATGGATGGCATTGTCGTGGGTGTGGACGGGTCCGAGGGCTCGCGCAAGGCGCTCGAGTGGGCGCGTGCGGAAGGCAAGCTGCGGGGATGCGAGGTGCGCGCCTGCTATGTTCTCGACCGTCGTTACGTCGAGCCGGAATGGGCGTCGTTGATGACCCCCCCGGTCGAGGAACTGCGCAAGGAGGCGGCAGCTCGCCTGGCGAAGATCGTGGACGATGAGGGGGACGGCGCGGGGGTCCGGCAGGAGGTGCTGGTGCCCGAGGGTCAGGGCTCGGCGAAGACCCTGCTGGACGCGGCCGGCGACGCCGATCTGCTGGTGGTGGGATCGCGCGGCCATGGCGGCTTCCAGGGGCTGCTGCTGGGCTCGGTGAGCCAGCAGGTGCTGCATCATGCGCCGTGTCCCGTGGTGGTGGTGCCGGCCGAGTAGGTGCGGGTGGCACGCACGCGGGCACGAAGGGTGGAGGACAGGCTGCCCGGAGTACTGGGCCGGGGCTGAGGGCCGGGGCTCAGCGCTGCGTCCCCACCCCGACCTCCCGCCGCAAGCGGGGGATGGAGACGTTATCGTCCCGGGGGGTGTGTCAGGCCACGCTCTCCGGGGGTGTCGCCAGCCGGCCTGCGCGGTAGTCCTCCACGGCCTGTTCGATCTCCTCCGCGGTGTTCATCACGAAGGGTCCGTGATGGCTGATCGGTTCGCGCAGGGGCATGCCCCGGAACAGCAGCAGGGAGGCGCCGTCCCGCGCGGTCATCTCGACCCGATCCTGGTCCGACCAGACGGCCATCCGGCCCTCGGTCAGCGTCTCTGACAGACTTCCTTCGTAGACGTAGGCGAGCAGGCGCTCCCCGGCCTTCATTTCGATCGCGAGTGTCGCATCCGGAACCAACCCGACGTCGGCCATCGCGGCGCCGTCCCCGATTCCCGGGAGCGGACCCTCGACGGTGCCGAAGCCGCCGATCCAGGAGCCGGCGATCGCCTTCAAGGTCACACCATCGCGGTCCGAGGTCACCATCTCGGTGGCGTGCACATCGCGGTAGCGCGGCGCGTCCATCTTGCGCGCGGCGGGGAGGTTCACCCAGACCTGGAAACCGTGCAGCCCTTCCGAGTCCCGCAGCGGCATCTCGGAGTGGATCACCCCGCGCCCGGCGCTCATCCATTGCGCCTCGCCGGCGTGCACCTCGCCGCGGTTGCCCATCGAGTCTTCGTGGGTCAGGCCACCGTGTATCAGGTAGGTAAGGGTCTCGAACCCGCGGTGGGGGTGCGGCGGGAAGCCTCCGATGTAGTCCTCGCGCGCGCTTGCCTTCAGTTCGTCGAGCAGCAGGAAGGGGTCCAGACGACCGTTGAAGTCGTGGATGCGCTGGATCTTGACCCCGTCTCCGTCCTCGGTCGGTGCGGCGGTCAATATCGCTTCGGGTGTCGTGGTCATCATTCGATCCTCCAATCTCTTTGCGCCCAGCATAGAGACCGCGGGGACAGGAGAAAATCACAAAAATCCGCGCAGATCATTCGAAAAAACGAATGATCATGGCAGGCCCGGCCTCTGGCCGCGATGGTGTGGGGGTCGTGGGAGCGGCCTCTGGCCGCGATGGGTGCTGGCACGGGGGGATCGCGGCTGGAAGCCGCTCCTACGAGGGGTTGTAGGAGCGGCCTCTGGCCGCGATGGGTCCTGGCACGGGGGATCGCGGCTGGAAGCCGCTCCTACGAGGGGGCTCAGTTCTCCGGGGGGCCGTTGTTCTCGCGGTTCGGACCCGCGCTGTTCAGCCGGGAGCGAACCTCCTCGAGGTTGCTGCGGATCAACTGGGCCTCCTCGGTGCCTGGCTCGAGCTGCTGCTCCAGCCGTTCCCAGTACTCCCTCGTGGTCTCGTAATCCGAGGCCCTGAAGGCGGCCAGGCCGGCCAGCCAGAGGGCGTTGGCATGATCGGGCTCGATCTCCAGCGCCCGGTTCACGAAGGGAAGGGCGCGGGCGCTCAGATCGCCGCCGTCCAGGCTGCCGAGCAGATCGGCGTAGGTCACGAGGATGTCGGGGTCCTCATCGCCGCCATGACGGAGCGCCTGCGCATAGGCGCCGGCTGCGGCCCGCGGCTGCTCCATGAACAGGAAGGACCGGCCGAGCAGCGCCCAGCCCTCCGGGTCTTCCGGGTTGTCCTCGAGTCTCGCGCTCAGGGCCATCACCGCCTCCTCGACCCCACCGTCCATCTGCGCTTCGCCCGCCTGCTGCGGGGCGCGGGCCTGCGGATCCAGGCCGGATGCGCCTGCGCCGTACCCCTGATAGATCAGCACGGCCACCACCGGCACCACCAGCAGGCTGCCGACCGCCGCCGGCCAGCGCAGGGAACGGCCGCCGTATTCGGTGCGGTCGGCGGCCTGCTGTGCGCTGGTCTCCAGCAGGCTGCGCTGCAGGTCGATCCGGGCGGTATTGAACTGCTCCTCCGAGATCGCGCCCGAATCCCGGTCGGACTCCAGGTCCGCCAGCTGGCTGCGATAGACCGATACGCGGGCATCCATCGCCTCGGTTGATATCGGAGCACCGGGTGCACGGGTCCGGAGCAGGGGAAGAAACAGGAACAGCAGGGCGGCCAGGGTCAGTGCAGCGGCCAGTATCCAGAACAGCGTCATTTCTTGTCGTGGCCTCCGTCACCGAGAATGCGGCGCAGCCGCTCGGCTTCATCTGTCGAGAGTGGATCCGATCCGACCTGCGTGCGGCGCCGCCACAGGATGGTACCCAGGGCCGCAAGACCGATCAGCAGCATCGCAACCGGTCCGAACCACAGCAGGTAGGTGATGCCCTTCATCGGCGGCCGGAACAGCACGAAATCGCCGTAGCGGGCCACCATGTAGTCGATGACCTCGTCCGTGTCCGCACCGTCATTGATCATCAGCGCGATCTGGCGCCGGAGGTCGTTGGCCAGCGGTGCGTTCGACTCGATCAGGTTCTGGTTCTGGCAAACGGTGCAGCGCAGTTCGCGGATCAGCTTCTGATAGCGCTGTTCCTGGAGTTCGCTGTCAAAGCTCATCGGCTCCGAAGGCGGCGCGGTCTGCGCGGCCGCTGCGACTGGCAGAAGAAGCAGCAGGGCGACGGCTATGGCAGATAATGGCATGTGCAGGCGATGCCAGGGGCTCATGTCTCTGCCTCCAGTTGTCGGTAGAGGGGAAGAATCTCGGTCTCGATGACCTCGGGCGTGATCATGCCGATGTGCTTGAAGCGGATCCTGCCGGTGCCGTCGATCAGGAAGGTCTCGGGTGTCGCATAGACACCGTAGTCGATGCCGACCAGGCCGCTCTCGTCAAATCCGATGGCATCGTACGGGTCACCGAACCGGGCCAGGAAGCGCAGGGCGTCGGAACGCGTGTCCTTGTAGTTCAGGCCGTAGATCGGCACACCTGCACGGCGCAGTTCAGCCAGCATCGGGTGCTCCTGCCGACACGTCACGCACCACGACGCCCAGACGTTGAGGAGCGCCGGCCTGCCCAGCATGTCATCCCGGGCGAAGCGGACCTCCCCGTTGCGCAGCTCGGGGAGGTCGAACTCCGGCGCCTCCTTTCCGACCAGCGGCGAAGGGATCTCGCGCGGATCAAGGCTCAGACCGACAAAGAGCAGCCCCACCAGGGCGATGAAGGCCAGCAGCGGGATCAGAAAACGTAGCTTCATGACTTCAATAACCTCGTGAAGGCCGCAGGGGACCGGATGGGTGCAGCCCCGGGATAGTGCGGGCCGAAAGCGGCCCGCACCGCGGCCAGGCCAGGGCTGTATTTCGGGTCAGGCTGCGGGGTTGGGCTCGGCCCCGTCACCCTCGCCTTTGACCACAGCCTTTGCGGCGAGTTTTGCGTCCTCGTCCGGGACCTCGTCTTCGCGCCGCACGCGCACGCGATACCTCCGGTCGGATGCCGCCAGGAAGCCGCCCACCGCCATCAGGATGGCGCCGGCCCAGACCCAGTTCATGAAGGGCTTGTAGTAGACCCGCATCACCCACGCATTGCCTGGCAGCTCCTCGCCCATGTTCACGTACAGGTCCCGGAAGAAGCCGCGATGCAGCGAGGTATGCGCCATCGGCTGCTCCTGGCTGAAGTAGGTGCGCATCTGCGGTCGCAATGTGGTCATCAGCTGGCCGTCACGGAAGACCGAAACCGTCGCCTGCTCGGCGTCGAAGTTCGGACCCCGGACCTCCTCAAGGGCATCGAGTCGGAAGCCGTAGCCGCCGACCTCCACGGTCTCGCCGACCGCCATGCGCACGTCGCGCTCGTCGTCGTAACCCAGCACGAAGGTGATGCCGATCACCACCACTGCCACGCCGATGTGCGCCAGCTGCATGCCGACATAGCTCCGCCCCATTCGCCGGACCCGGGTACCCACCGTCTGCCGGCTCTCGCGCCGGAGACGCAGGCGGTCCACCAGGTCCTTCAGCGAGGAGCCGATGATCCACAGGCCCAGGAAGGCACCGATCCCCGCGAGGAAGGACCAGCTGCCGACGAACAGCGGCCAGATCATGCCGAAGACGAGGCTCACGGCGAAGATCCAGCGCAGGCGCCAGAGCTGCTCGCTCGGGCTGTCCTGCTTCCAGCGCAGGCGCGGGCCGAAGCCGAGGAGCAGCAGCAGCGGGAGCATCAGCGGCAGGAAGACCGCCTCGAAGTAGGGTGGTCCGACCGAGATCTTCCCGAGCCCGAAGGCGTCCAGAAATAGCGGATACAGTGTTCCAAGGAGCACCGCGGCCGCGGCGACCACGAGCAGCACGTTGTTGGTGAGCAGCGCGGATTCGCGCGATACGAGTCCGAACCCGCCGCCGAGACCCACCTTGCCGGCGCGCCAGGCGAACAGCGTCAGTGAGCCCGCCACCACCACGGCCATGAAGGCGAGAAGGTACAGGCCCCGATCCGGATCCACCGCAAAGGCATGCACCGAGGTCAGCACCCCGGACCGGACGAGGAAGGCCGCGAGCAGGACCAGCGAGAAGGTCAGGATGGCCAGCATCACCGTCCAGTTCTTGAACCCGCCCCGCTTCTCGGTCACGGCGAGCGAGTGCAGCAGGGCGGTGCCCATCAGCCAGGGCATGAAGGAGGCGTTCTCGACCGGATCCCAGAACCACCAGCCGCCCCAGCCGAGCACATAGTAGGCCCACCAGCTTCCGAGGCCGATGCCAACGGTCAGGAAGGCCCAGGCGACCGCGGTCCACGGGCGGGACCAGCGAGCCCAGGCCGCATCGAGGCGGCCGCCGATCAGCGCGGCGATTGCGAAGGCGAAGGCCACGGAGAAGCCCACGTATCCCATGTAGAGCATCGGCGGGTGGATGATCAGGCCCGGGTCCTGCAGCATCGGATTGAGGTCGCGCCCCTCCATTGCGGCCGGGATCAGGCGCTCGAAGGGACTCGAGGTGAACAGCGTGAAGCCGATGAAGCCGATCGCCACCAGACCCATCACGCCCAGCACGCGGGCCAGTACCTCGCGCGGGAGGCTGCGGCTGAAGGTCGCCACCGCGGCGCTCCAGAGCCCGAGGATCAGCACCCAGAGGAGCAGCGATCCCTCGTGTCCGCCCCAGACAGCGGTGACCTTGTACTGAATCGGGAGCAGGGAGTTCGAGTTGTTCGCCACATAGGCGATGGAGAAGTCATCGGTGATGAAGGCGTAGGTGAGCATCGCGTAGGCGATGCCGAGGAAGGCGAGCTGGCCGTAGGCCGCGCTGCGGCCGACGGCCATCAGGGCGGTGTCTCCGCGAGCCGCGCCAACCAGTGGCAGGGTGCCCTGCGCAATCGCGAGCAGCAGCGCCAGGATCAGCGCAAAGAGTCCGACTTCTGCAGCCATGATCAGTACCCCCCGGCATGTTCCACGGTTTGAGCGGCCTCGCGCTGAGCCCGCTTGATGGCCTCCGCCGCCTCGGGCGGCATGTAGGTCTCATCATGGCGTGCCATCACCTGGTTGGCCTTGAACACACCGCCTTCCTGCAGGCTGCCGACCGCGACCACGCCCTGACCCTCGCGGAAGAGGTTCGGCAGGATGCCATGGTAGACAACGGGTACCGCCACGGCGGTGTCGGTGACGCGAAAGTGAACGGTGACTCCGTCCTCGGCGCGCGAGATGCTTCCATCTTCCACCAGGCCGCCGATCCGGAAGGTGCGCTCCATCGGCACGATGTCGGCGACGATGTCCGACGGGGTGTAGAAGAACACGAGATTGTCCCGGAAGGCATTCAGGACCAACCCGGTCACCACCACCACGCCCGCAAGCCCACCAGCCGCCAGCAGCAGCCGTTTCTGCCGTTTCTTCATTGTTTCTCCTCCTGCGCCCGCAACCGGGCCATACGCCTGATCCAGGCCAACAGGCTGCGCCGCCGGTACCGCAGCTGCAGCATTTCGACCACCAGCAGTCCGGCCATGATCAGGTACGAACCCCAAACATAGGGCGCATAGCCGCCCATTGCCAGAAATTCCATCATTTGGTTCCGCCCTCCAGGCGTTCCTGGACCCAGCGCGCGTTGCGTTCCCGCTCCAGCAACTCCACCCGGGCCCGCGCCAGCACCACGGCGACGGAATACATCCAGGCCGCCAGGACCATGATCAGCAGGGTGACGAACATGATCGTCGCCATCGTCGGCGCTTCGGTCACCGTTATGGACGCGCCCTGGTGCAGGGTGTTCCACCATTGCACGGAAAAATAGATGATCGGGACGTTCACCACGCCGACCATCGCCAGGACCGCACTGGCATTCGAGGCGCGCTGGCGGTCGTCGATGGCGGCATGCAGCGCCATGTATCCGAGGTAGAGGAACAGCAGGATCAGCATCGAGGTCAGGCGCGCGTCCCAGACCCAGTACACGCCCCAGGTCGGCCGCCCCCACAGGGCGCCGGTCCACAGCGCGAGAAAGGTGAACAGTGCGCCGGTGGGGGCAATGGCCTTGGCCATCACATCCGCCATCTTGATGCGCCAGATCAGTCCGATCGCCGCATAGGCGGCCATCAGCACGTAGAGGAACATGCCCATCCAGGCAGTGGGCACGTGTATGTAGATGATGCGGTAGCTGTCGCCCTGTTGGTAGTCGGACGGCGCCACCACGAGGCCCAGGTAGAGCCCGACCGCGAAGAGCGCGATGGTCAGGGCGGCGAACCAGGGGATGAGGCGGCCGGCCAGATCGTAGAAATTGGCCGGGGCCGTGAAACGGAACCACTGAATACCCCTCTCCGACACCTTGTGTCCTCCGTCAGTCGAGCATGATCCGCACGGCCGCGGCGGTCGCCCACGGTGTTGCGAACAGTGCAAATACCATCATCGCGCCCAGCAGCGACAGGTGCGCCTGGGCGCTGCTCCCGTGCATCACCGCGTCCACTGCGCCCGCGCCCAGGATCAGGGGAGGAGCGTAAAGCGGAAGGATGAGCAGGGCAATCAGGACCCCGCCCCCGCGCAGTCCCAGGGTCAGCGCCGCCCCGATCGCGCCGATCAGGCTGAGGATCGGCGTCCCGATCAGCAGCGCCAGCATCAGGATGGCGATCTCGTCAGGCCGCAGGTTCAGCTGAATGGCGAGCAGGGGGGAGACCAGTACCAGGGGCAGCCCGGTGATCAGCCAGTGCGCAACGATCTTGGTCAGGACCAGCAGGCCCATCGGTTCCGGCACCAGAAGCAACTGTTCGAGGGTGCCGTCGCGGAAGTCGTCGGAGAACAGGCGCTCGAGCGACAGCATTACGGCCAGCAGGGCTGCCACCCACAGCACGCCCGGCGCGAGGCTGCGCAGGAATTCCGGGTCGGGTCCGATACCCAGGGGGAACAGCGCAACCACCACGACGAAGAAACCCACTACCGTCAGGGCGTCCTGCGGCCGGCGCAGGGCGAGCGTCAGGTCACGGCGGAGGAGGGCGAGGAGCGGGTGAAACATCAACTCATCCGAGGTGCAGGTTGCGGCAGTCGCCGTCGATGTCGACGGCCTGGTGGGTCGTGATGATGATCATGCCCTTGCGTGTCAGGTGTGCCTCGATCGCGCCCCGCAGCACCTCGATCACCTGCACGTCGAGCGCGGCGTAAGGCTCGTCCAGGATCAGCAGGGCCCTGGGCTGGAGCAGCAGTCGGGCCAGGGCCACGCGGCGCTTCTGCCCCTGGGACAGGAAACGCACCGGCAGGTCCTCGTAACCCGCGAGACCGAGACCGCCGAGCATCGCGAGGACGGTCTCGCGTTCCGGTCGACCTCCGCCGAGCCTTCCCGCGATCAGGATGTTCTCCTCCGCGCTCATGTCTTCCTTGAGCGCATTCTGGTGGCCGAGGTAGCCGAGACAGGAACCGGTGCCGCCGTCCACGGACCGGATCGGTTCGTCGCCCCAGTAGACCTCGCCGGCAGTGGGTCGGGAGAGCCCGCTGAGGATGCGCAGCAGGCTCGTCTTCCCGCAACCGTTGCGCCCGGACACCTGCAGCAGCTGCCCCGGCGAGAGCTTGAATTCGAGATGTTCGAACAGAAGTCGCTCGCCGCGCTCGGCGGCCAGATCGACGGCCCGGAACTCCCTGTCCGCCATTCCCGACAATTCTGCAGTCACGGTCTCTTTCCGCTCCGGGTGGTTCGTCGCGTGTGGCGCCGGCATTGTGCACCATCGGGGTCCCTCGGTGTACCCGCCGCGGCGTGGCGTTCCGCACTCCTTCCCCGGGAGCCTGCAACCGGAATTCCCATAAAAAAGACCGTCATTGCTCGTGTTGGTTCGCTTCAGGGAGGGTACAAAAAGCGGGGGGCCGCATGCGGCCCCCCGCTGGTGTCTACCCCCGAAAGGATAGGATCTTCCTGCTAGAGACGGGCCTCGTAGAAAGATACGCGGCGCGGCTGCAGCAGTTCCTCGTCGTCGGTGAGCTCCAAGATGTGCGGCTTCATCGCCTCGAACACGAGGTTGTAGAGCATCTCCGCACGGACCACGGCCGGCTGCACCGGGATCTCGTAGCTCAGTACCCGGCGCTCATGTGGCAGCAGGCGGGTGTCGGTACCCACACCCGTTGCGACCGGCGGCATTGCGGGTTTGCCCTCGTCATCCGCGAGCTGATAGAAGAGGAAGGACTTCGGATCCTCCTCCCGCGCGTGGGTCTCGAAGTTCCGCCACAGCACGTTGCCGTGTGCGTCGAGCGCGGTCACCTGCACCTGGATGTTCCGGAACGGAGCGCCCGTGGGCATCCGGTGGGGCAGCTGGTTCTGCATCACCACATTCGCGGTGACGCCGTCGCCATTCGGCTCAACCTCGACGTGCATCTGAACCGCGCGGCTCAGCATTGCCGGGTCGTGGCCGCCACCCATGCTGTGATTCGCGATCCCGTCGGCGATCGGCATGTGGCAGGACTGGCAGGTCACGTTCGAGCCGCTGCTCCGGATTTCGTCGCCGGTGTCGCAAAGCGGCACCCCCTGCGGGTTCGGCCGGGTGTCGTGGCAGCCCAGACACATCTCGGAACTGCGCAGCATCCGCGGGTTGCCCGCCAGCGGCAACGCGGCCGGGACCTCGACGCCGAAGGTGTCGAGTTCGCCGGTCGGCAGGTGCGGGTTGCCATTCTGCTGGTCACGGGTCTTGTCAAACGGGAACCCGGTGGCCCCCTGCAGCGTATCGGGGGACGTTTCGTATGCCAGGATGCCCAGCCTCAGACCCCCCTCTGCGCGGCGCACCCCCTTG
>JAABTX010000056.1 GCA_011389655.1 Thioalkalivibrio sp. | reverse complement strand
CGAGGACGACCTGCCCGGCTCGGAGGCGCCCCGCGCCTGGCGCGACTACCTCGCCGGTGCGCCTTCCGATGAGCTCGCGGGGGTGCTGCGCCATAACGCCCTTGACGTGCTGAGCCTGCTGGCGCTTGGCCCCGCCCTGGCCCGATCGCTGCATGAGCCGACGTCCTGCGGCGCCGATGCGTGCGCTGCGGCCGCAATCTGGGCGCGTTGCGGAGAGCGCGGCCATGCACTCTCCGTGCTCGAGGCGGCGCGGGAACGGCTGGACACCCGGGGAGCCCTCGAGCTGGCGCGGACGCTGCGCGGAGCCGGGAGAGTGGCCGAGGCGGCGGCGATCTGGGAGCGGCTCGCCGCCGCTGGCAGCCGCGAGGCCGCCGAGCGCCTGGCGAAGTACCACGAGCACGTGCGCCGTGACTGGACCCGTGCCCTGGATTACGCCCGGCTCCTGGACCAGGGTCCGGAGGCACGTCACCGCCGCAGGAGACTGAAGCGGCGTCTGGCGGCGGGGCAGGGGCGCCTGGATCTGTAGCCGGATTACGCTGATGGCCGCGCCGGATCCGCGTGCTCCGGGATGCCATCCGTGGCCATGATCGTTGCGTAGCCGCACCTCATCCCGTTGCGGTTCCGATGGAAATCTCAGCGACTTGAGGCTAGTCTTGCTGTTAGGCGGCCAAGGGATTTGCCAGAGTGCCTCATGGATGAACCGGTTTCCATGGACGGGATCAACACAGGATGGCGGTATTTCATTCATGGAAAAGCGGCAGAACACGCGCCTCCCGGTGAGGCTGTCCGGCCAGCTCTGTCTCGATGACGGGTGCCAGCACGACACCGAGACGCAGGACATCGGGCTTTGTGGTGCATTCCTCGACCGCGTCCGCCTCGGGGGCGTGGGTCACGGTTGCGTACTCACGCTCTTCGGTGGTGAGGAGGACGTCTTCTCCGTCACCATCGACGTGCGGGTAGTCCATGAAAACGAGTTTGGCTCCGGCGTCGAATTCCAGTCGCTGGACCGCAGGGACTTCGAGCTTCTGGAATCCCTCCTGGAGGCGCGCGCACCCGCCCCCGCGCAGATCCGGCGCGAACTGAAGCAAAGGCGTTTTCCGGACCTGAAGAACTGGATGCTGTCGAGTTCCGGATAACGAGCATCGCGATCCGCGTCACCCCGAAGGAAGCCGGCGCAAGCGCCCTGTGAAGCGCGGCTTGCCGCCACTTTGAAAGCGGGTTCTAGCGGGTGGAAGCAAGCCCCGCACTCGATGGCGCGAACGGTTCGCGGGAGACCGCCGACCGGCCCGGCCAGTGCGCCCTCGTTGCCGCAGGACCCCGCACGCGGGCGGTGCAGCCACTGCACTCCAATGGTTCGAGGCCGTGCACTTCGATGGTGCGCATGCGTGTCCTGCGGACAGCGTGCCCGCCGCTTGGGCTGCTCAAGCCTCTGAATTGCCGTGGCGGGATGATCTGGCAAGGCAATTGCTTGTGCTTCTGCAGGCAGGGGGGTGCGTGCTCCAGCGAGGCGCGAATCTCCGGATCCGAAAAGACAGCACCAATGGGCGACTAGGGTTCCGGTCCGCACAGGCGGGCGTCTGGTCCGAGAGTGGCCGACCTCCCCGGGTTCACCGGCTGGGGTTACACGGCGGGACAAAAGCCCGGGAGACATGCGTTTGCGGATGCTCTCCCGTGCCCTGTTTCGAAACCGGTAACCACAAGGGGGATTTCCAATGAACCCGTTCCAGAGAGTCTTCTTTCGCCTCCCTCTGCGCCTCGTGCTGCTTGGCGTGCTGCTCGCGGCCGTGGCGGCCGCGGGCACGGCTCAGGCCCAGCAGAAGGACAGCTTCCGCATTGCCTGGAGCATCTACGTAGGCTGGATGCCCTGGGGCTTCGGCGCCGATTCGGGCATCGTGGACAAGTGGGCGGACAAGTACGACATCGACATCGAGATCGTTCAGATCAACGACTACATCGAGTCGATCAACCTGTACACCGCCGGTGCCTTCGACGGCGTGAGCGTGACCAACATGGATGCCCTGACCATTCCCGCGGCGGGTGGCGTGGACAGCACCGCACTGATCGTCGGCGACTTTTCCGACGGCAACGACGGGCTGATCCTGAAGGATACCGACCGGCTCGAGGACGTTGAGGGCAGGAACGTGCATCTGGTCGAACTCTCCGTGTCGCACTACCTGCTCGCCCGGGCGCTGGATTCCGTTGGCATGACCGAGCGTGACGTGCGCGTGGTGAATACCTCGGACGCGGACATCGTCGGCACCTTCGGGTCCCGCGACGTGGATGCGGTCGTTACCTGGAATCCGCAGCTGGGCGAGATCCGTGCCCGCGACGACGCCCACGTGGTCTTTGATTCCAGCCAGATCCCCGGCGAGGTCATGGACCTGATGGTGGTCAACACCGCGGTGCTGGAGGCCAATCCGAAGCTCGGCAAGGCGCTGACCGGCGCCTGGTACGAGATCATGGACGTGATGCGGGGCGACGACGAGGCGGGCCGCGCGGCCCGCGCGGCGATGGGCGAGGCCGGCGGCACCGACCTGGCCGGCTACGAGGCGCAGCTCGCTTCCACCCGCATGTTCTACGACGCGGCGGACGCAGTGGACTTTGTCACCGGCCCGGAGCCGGAGGAGACGATGGAGAAGGTGCGCCAGTTCGCCTTCGAGCACGGGCTGCTCGGCGAGCGCGCACCCAGCCCGGACTTCGTCGGCATCGAGTTCAGCGATGGCTCCATCCTGGGCAGCCCCGACAACGTGCGCTTCCGCTTCAACGCGGAGTACATGCACATGGCCGCGGACGGCGAGCTCTGACGGCATTGCGCCAGATCTGATGTGTGCCGCGGCTCGCTATGCCAGAAAAGCGAGGCTGGATTCTCACGGTAACGCAGGTTCATCGCCCGCTCCACCGGCACCGCCATTGTGAAACGCCTGATCAACCAGCACCCGCCGCGCACGATCGGCTACCTGCTCGGGCTGTTGCCGTTCGCGTTGCTGCTGCTGGCCTATGTGGCGGCATCGGCGGCACGGCTCGCGGAGAACCCGGACGATCCGCTGCTGCCGTCTCTCGGCATGATGCTCGAGACCTTCTGGCGGCTCGCGACGGAGCCCAGCCGCCGGACCGGGGAGCTGGTGCTGTGGGTGGACACGGCGGCGAGCCTGACCCGGCTTGCCCTCGGGGTGGGCATCAGCATGCTGATGGGCCTCGTGGTCGGCATCCTGGCCGGCCTGATTCCCTATGCCGGCCGCGCGCTGTCGCCGCTGATCACCGCGGTCGCGATGATCCCGCCCCTGGCGGTGCTGCCGATCCTGTTCATCACCTTCGGGGTCGGCGAACTGGCCAAGGTGGTGCTGATCGTGTTCGGCATCGCTCCGTTCATCATCCGCGACGTGCAGCAGCGGGTCGAGGAGCTGCCGACGGAGCAGCTGATCAAGGCGCAGACACTGGGCGCGTCGACCTGGCTGGTGGTGGTGCGCGTGGTGCTGCCGCAGGTCTTTCCGCGCCTGCTCGACGCGACCCGCCTGGCGCTCGGCGCAGCCTGGCTGTTTCTGATCGCGTCCGAGGCGATCGCCGCCACGGAGGGCCTCGGGTACCGCATCTTTCTGGTGCGCCGTTTCATGGATATGGCCACCATCCTGCCGTACGTGGTGTGGATCACGCTGCTCGCCTTCCTGTTCGATCTGCTGCTGCGCCTCGCCAACCGGTGGCTGTTCCCGTGGTACGGAGGGCGGCGGCGATGACGGCACGGGCTGAAACCAAGGCCGCGCAGGGCGTGTTCCGGGCGTCCCCTGACCCTTGGAAGCATCAGGCATGCAGATGATCGTTACCCTCAGGAACGTCTGGAAGACCTACGGGCGCGACGTGGTGCTGGAGCGCTTGAACCTGGAGGTCCGGACCGGCGAGTTCATCACCATTGTCGGCGCCTCCGGCTGCGGCAAGACCACGTTCCTGCGCATGCTGCTGGGCGAAGAAACCCCGAGCCGCGGCGAGCTGCTGCTGGAGGGTGCGCCGATGCCCGCCGAGCCGGGGCCCGACCGCGGCGTGGTGTTCCAGAAGTACTCTGTCTTCCCGCACCTGAATGCGCTGGACAACGTGCTGGTGGCCGAGGAGTTCGGCCGTGCCCGGTTCACCGGCCGTCTCTTCGGTGGGGTCCGTCGCAGGGCCCGCGCAAAGGCCCTCGAGATGCTGGAGGCGGTCGGGCTTACGCATGCGCTGAAGAAATACCCGCACGAGCTCTCCGGGGGCATGCAGCAGCGGCTCGCGATCGCGCAGGCGCTGATGAAGAATCCGAAGATTCTGTTGCTGGACGAGCCCTTCGGGGCGCTGGACCCGGGCATCCGCGGGGATATGCATGCGCTGATTCTGGATCTGTGGCGACGCCGGCGGCTGACCATCTTCATGGTTACCCACGACCTGAAGGAGGGCTTCTATCTGGGCACGCGCCTGCTGGTCTTCGACAAGGTCCGCCACGATCCGCATGCCCCGAACGCCTATGGGGCGAACATCACCTACGACATCCCCGTGGGCCGGATCGAGCCGGGGTTGTTCGAGGAAATCCGGGACCAGACCGGACTCCCGGTGGCCGCCGAGGTGGTTTCCCGTGGGTAGGGTGGGCAAAGCGAAGCGTGCCCACCACGGACCGCGGCGGCCCGCGGCCGCGATGCGGTCCCGAGTGGGAGATATCGCGGCTGGAAGCCGCTCCCACGAGATACGCGGCGGGCGAACCGGACCGCAAGGCGGCGCGCCCCGGCGAATCCCGCTCCCCATTCCCCACTACTTCCGTGAACACTGAGGAGGACTGACGATGAGCAATCCGGAGGCGACCCCGGGGACGGTGGTGCACCGGGATGCGGTTCCCGGTGGCCGCTACTGGTCGATGGTGATCCGGCGAGGTTTTACGCTGCGGCTCGTGGACCGCGACGGCGGGGCCAACGTGTCGATGCTGCTTTACAACCCCCGGAACCTGCTTGAGCGCTACAACATGGCCGACACGCTGAAGGGCCAGCATACGTCGCGTCTGACGCGTGGCAACATGCTGTATTCGGACATGGGTCGGGTGATGCTGTCCATCGCCGAGGACACCGCCGGCTGGCACGACACCATCGGCGGCATCACCCGCGACGCGGACATCGCGCGCAAGTACGGCGAGCATCGCTATCAGGAGTACGGGAACGACTTCTATCGCAGCGGGCGCGAACTGTTCCTGGTCGAACTGGCCAAGTGGGGGCTGGGCAGGCAGGACCTGGTCGCCAACCTGAATCTCTTCAGCAAGGTCTACGCCGGCGCGGACGGGGTGCTGCACTTCGATCCCGGGAACAGCGGGCCGGGTGATCATGTTGACCTGCGCGCGGAGATGGACACCCTGGTGGTGCTGAACACCGCGCCGCACCCGATGGACCCGGCGCCCGACTACGCGCCCGGCCCGGTCGACCTGGCCATCTACCGGTCGCCGCCGGTGCTGGAAGACGACTGCTGCGTGAACCTGCGCCCGGAGAACGCACGCGCCTTTGCGAACACCGCGATCTACAACTGCCAGGGGTGAGGACATGAGTGGAATCAATCTTGTGGAGAGCCCGCTGGATCCGGCCGACGCGGTGTACCGGGAGGTCGTTCCGGCCGGCGAGCCCTGGCTGCACGCATTGCGCAGGGGCCAGACGCTGCGCATCCTCGATCTCGAGGGCAATCAGGCGGTGGATACGCTGTTCTACAGCCTGGAACACCCCACCGTGGAGCGCTACAGCGCGATCGACACCGTGCAGGCGCAGGGTAACGTGTATCTGACTACCGGCACGCAGCTGATGTCGAACGCGGGCAATGTGATGCTGACCATCACTGCCGACACCTGCGGCCGCCACGACACCCTGGGTGGCGCCTGCGCGGCGGAGTCCAATCAGGTGCGCTACGGCCTCGAGAAGAAGCCGATGCACTCCTGCCGGGACAACTTCCTGCGGGCGCTCGCCGAGAGTGACCATGGCCTCGGCAAGCGTGATCTCGCCAGCAACATCAACTTCTTCATGAACGTGCCCCTGACCCCGGAGGGCGGGTTGACCTTCGAGGACGGCATCTCCGATGCCGGCAAGTACGTGGAGCTGCGCGCCGAGATGGACGTGCTGGTGCTGGTGTCCAATTGCCCGCAGCTGAACAACCCCTGCAATGCCTACAACCCGACGCCAGTGGAGATGATCGTCTGGGATCCCGTGTAGCAAAGAACGGGGACAGATTCATAAATCTGCCCCCTCGGGGCCGGGGCCGGGGCGGGGGGGGCGAGGGCAGAGGCTTGATACACCGGGGACGGCCCCGGTGGTGCGTGTTCACCGCGGGACGGCCCGCGGACCCTGGGGCCGGAGGTCCCGCCGGGAGCGGAGCCGAGATGTTCGAGAAGGTACTGATCGCGAATCGCGGGGCCATCGCCTGCCGGATCATCCGCACGCTGAAGCGGATGGGTGTCGGCGCGGTGGCGGTGTATTCCGAGGCCGACCGCCACTCGCTGCACGTGCGCGAGGCCGACGAGGCGGTGCTGATCGGCCCGCCATCGGCGGGAGATTCCTATCTCGACGGCGACCGCATTCTCCGTGCGGCCCGCGATGCAGGCGCCGGAGCAATCCACCCGGGCTACGGCTTCCTGTCCGAGAACGCGGGCTTCGCGGAGGCCTGCGAGGCGGCAGGCATTGCCTTTGCCGGACCCACCGCGGAACAGATCCGCGACTTCGGACTCAAGCATCGCGCCCGCGCGCTCGCCCGCGAGGCGGGGCTCCCGATGCTTCCGGGCACCGGGCTGCTGGAGGGCCCGGAAGCGGCGCTGGCGGAGGCGCGCCGGACCGGTTTCCCGGTGATGCTGAAGAGCACCGCCGGGGGCGGCGGCATCGGCATGCAGCTCTGTCACGACGAGTCCGGCCTGCGGGAGGCCTGGGACTCGGTGCAGCGGCTCGCGAAGAACAACTTCGCGGACACCGGCGTGTTCCTCGAGAAATACGTCGAGCAGGCGCGCCACGTCGAGGTGCAGATCTTCGGCGACGGCCTGGGCGGGGTGATCGCACTCGGCGATCGCGACTGTTCCCTGCAGCGGCGCAACCAGAAGGTGGTCGAGGAGGCGCCGGCGCCCAACCTTCCGGGAACGGTGCGCGCCCGCCTGCTCGCGGACGCCGAGGCCCTGGGCCGGGAAGTGCGCTACCGCAGTGCCGGGACCGTGGAGTACCTCTACGATGCCGACACGGGCGAGCATTACTTCCTGGAAGTGAACACGCGGCTGCAGGTGGAGCACGGCGTGACCGAGATGGTCACCGGCATCGACCTGGTCGAGTGGATGGTGCTCGCAGCGGCGAACGAGCTTCCGCCAATCGAGACGCTGCGTCCCGGCCGGGCGCACGGACACGCGATCCAGGCGCGGGTTTACGCGGAAGATCCCGGCAAGGACTTCCAGCCCGCGGCCGGACTGCTGACCGAGGTGCGTTTCCCTGCGCAGGCGCGCGTGGATACCTGGGTCGAACGCGGCAGCGAGATTCCGCCGTACTACGATCCGATGATCGCGAAGATCATCGTGCACGCGCAGGACCGGGACGCGGCCCGCGCGGGGCTCCAGGAGGCGCTGGCGGCGACCGACCTGCAGGGGCTCGAGACCAATCTGCGTTACCTGCGCCACGTCGCGGAGCACCCGGTGTTCCAGAGCGGCGACCAGACCACGCGCACGCTGGCCGGGATGGAGTACCGGGCCGACGGCATCGACGTGCTCGAGGCCGGCACGCAGACGATGCTGCAGGACTGGCCAGGCCGTGTCGGCTACTGGGATATCGGCGTGCCCCCCTCGGGACCGATGGACGGCCTCGCGTTCCGGCTCGGCAACCGTCTCCTCGGCAACCCGGAGGGCGCGGCCGGTCTCGAGCTCACCGTCAACGGCCCGACCCTGCGCTTCAACGCCGACACCGTGATCGCGCTGACCGGCGCCCCGATGACCGCGCGCCTCGACGGCCAGCCCGTGTCCTACTGGGCGGCAGTGCCGGTGAAGCGCGGACAGATGCTGGAGCTGGGTGGTATCCATGGTGCCGGCGTGCGCAGCTATCTGCTGGTGCGGGGCGGGCTGGCGGCCCCGCTGGTGATGGGAAGCCGCGCGACCTTCGCCCTCGGGCGGATCGGCGGTCACGGCGGTCGTGTGCTGCGGCCCGGCGACGTGCTGCACCTCGGCGCCGAGACGGTGGGGGATACCGGCTTCCTGCCGGCGGAGTCGGCGCCGCAGTACCGGCATCACTGGCGCCTGCGCGTCCTCTACGGACCGCACGCGGCCCCCGACTTCTTCACGCCGGGCGACATCGAGACCTTCTTCGACACGGACTGGGAGGTGCACTACAACTCCAGCCGCACCGGTGTGCGCCTGATCGGTCCGCGGCCGCAGTGGGCGCGGGCCGACGGCGGCGAGGCCGGGCTGCATCCATCGAACATTCACGACAATGCCTACGCGATCGGCACCGTCGACTTCACCGGCGACATGCCGGTCATCCTCGGGCCGGACGGCCCGAGCCTGGGCGGGTTCGTCTGTCCCGCGACGGTGATCGAGGCGGACCTGTGGAAGCTTGGACAGCTGCGTCCCGGCGATACATTGCGTTTCGAGGCGGTGGAACTGGATGCCGCCCGTCGGCTGGCCGCGGAACTGGACGCAGCCGTGTGCAACCTGGCCGCACTCCCCGCGGCGGAGACGGCGCCCGCCATTGCGCCGCAGGAGGTCGCCACGCGCAGCGCCGTGGTCCGCGAGCGGCTGGGAGATGACCATCCGGTTGCCGTCGCCTACCGCCCGGCCGGGGACCGCTATCTCCTGGTCGAGTACGGGCCGATCGTACTGGATCTCGCGCTGCGCTTTCGCGTGCAGGCCCTGCTGGACTGGCTGGCCGAGCAGCGGATACCCGGCATCCGCGAGATGACGCCGGGTGTGCGCAGCCTGCAGATCCACTACGAGCCCCGACAACTGCCGCTGGAACGCCTGCTGGGGCTGCTGGAACAGGCGGAGACCGAACTCAGGGACCTGTCCGAGGCCGAGATGCCCTCGCGCATCGTGCACCTGCCGCTGGCCTGGGACGACAGCCAGACCCAGTTGGCCACGCGCAAGTACATGCAGTCGGTGCGCCCCGATGCGCCCTGGTGTCCACGCAACATCGAGTTCATTCGGCGCATCAACGGCCTGGACAGCGAGGACGAGGTCAAGCGCATCGTCTATGACGCCTCCTACCTGGTGATGGGCCTCGGCGACGTCTACCTGTCCGCGCCACTCGCGACCCCAGTGGATCCGCGCCACCGGCTGGTCACGACCAAGTACAACCCGGCGCGCACCTGGACGCCAGAGAACGCGGTCGGCATCGGCGGCGCCTACATGTGCATCTACGGCATGGAAGGGCCGGGCGGGTACCAGTTCGTCGGGCGGACGCTGCCGATCTGGAACCGCTACCGGAAGACCCCGGAGTTCGAGCGGCCCTGGCTGCTGCGCTTCTTCGACCAGATCCGCTACTTCGAGGTCTCCGAGGCGGAGCTGCTGGAGATGCGCGAGGCCTTCCCGCGCGGCGGGCTGCGCCTGGAGATCGAGGAGACCCGTTTCTCGCTGGCCGCTTACAACCGGTTTCTCGACGGGAACCGGGACAGCATCGAAGGCTTCCGGCACCGGCAGCGCTCGGCCTTCGAGGCCGAGCGCCGGCGCTGGGCCGAGGCCGGCCAGGCCGTTTTCGTGGCAGAGCCCGATGCACCGGTTGCGGGTTCCGACGACCTCGAACTGGCCGGGGGCGAGCAGGCGGTCACCGGTCACGTGGCCGGCAGCGTCTGGGCGCTGGAGGTGAAGGAGGGCGACCGGGTGGAGACCGGCCAGACGCTGCTGGTGCTGGAATCGATGAAGATGGAGATCCCGGTGACCGCGCGCAGCGCCGGCACCGTGGTCCGGGTGCTCTGTCGCGAGGGGGCTTCAGTGACTCCCGGGCAGGCATTGCTGGTGCTTCGTGCTGAGGGTTGAGTTGGGGGGCGGTGACACCCGCGGGGCGGCGCCGGCAGCGGTGCGCCGCGTCCGGACACGCTCAAGCCATCCCTGGGCGCTCGACGGTGGCCATCCATGGCCGCCGACGGTCCAGCTCCCGTCCACCCCCGCCAGTGCCCCGACCGAAGGGGGTTCGCATGGCTTTACAGGGCGCAAGGGTGGGGGAGGCTGCGGACCCTTGTCCGCCGCTCGGGAGTAATCGTTCGTGAAGTCGTTGATGACCTCCAATGGCACTGCATGACGGTTGACGCTGAGCTTTTCCGGCCTGCCGCGTGCATTCGTGATCACCGATGCGGTTGCCATCGCTTCGACGGTTCGCGAAGGGTCGCTCGACGATACCGTGACGCTCGAAGGTGGAGTGGGGGCTCCAATAGCCGGGTGACGGCCGCATGGAGGCGGCCGTCAAGCCTACATGGATGTATTCACGGCGTTCCGGCGATGGGAATCCGCACTCCGCCTGCCGCCATCGGGCGGCGAAGGCAGGAATTTACGTTGGAGAACGAGATGATGGCCAACATGACGATCGAGGGCTTGCTGGACGATTACCGCGCGGGCAGACGGACGGTGCGGGAGGTGATTGCCGAGGCGTTGGCGGAGATTCGCCGGGAGGACCCGCGGAACGTGTGGATCACCGTGCCGGACGATGTGGCGCTTGAGCCCTATCTCGCACGGCTGGAGGGTGTGGATCCGGCCACGCTGCCGCTTTACGGAGTGCCCTTCGCGCTCAAGGACAACATCGACCTCGCCGGGGTGCGGACCACCGCCGGGTGTGCGGAATACGCCTATGTTCCGGAGCATTCCGCCTTCGTGGTGCAGCGCCTGGTCGACGCCGGGGCGGTGCCCCTGGGCAAGACCAATCTCGATCAGTTCGCGACCGGGCTGGTCGGTGCCCGGTCGCCGTACGGACCCTGCGGTAACGCCTTCGACCCGGAATACATCTCTGGCGGTTCCAGCGCCGGTTCCGCGGTCGCGGTGGCGCTGGGTCAGGTCAGCTTCTCGCTGGGGACGGATACCGCCGGTTCCGGCCGCGTGCCTGCAGGGTTCAACAACCTCATTGGCGTGAAGCCCACGCGCGGGCTGCTCAGCGCCTCCGGCGTCGTGCCGGCGTGCCGTACGCTGGACACGGTATCGATCTTCGCGCTGGACGCGGCCGACGCGAGCCGGGTGCTCGAGATCGTGGCCGAATATGACTCCGAGGACCCGTATGCGCGGCCCGACCAGGTCCCGCAGCTCGGCCTGGCCGGCATCCCGGAGAACGGCTTCCGCTTCGGCGTGCCGATGGCCGGGCAACTGGAGTTCTTCGGCGACCAGGACTACGCCTCGCTGTTCGGCGAGGCGGTGGCACGACTGCGTTCGCTGGGCGGCGAGGCGGTGGAGATCGACTTCGCGCCCTTTCTCGAGGCGGCCCGACTGCTGTACGAGGGTCCCTGGGTGGCGGAACGCTATGCGGCGATCCGCTCGTTCTTCGATGCGCGGCCGGAAGCACTCTTCGATGTCACCCGCGGGATCATCGGCGGCGGTCGCGATCCTCGGGCGGTGGACGCCTTCGAGGCGCAGTACCGGCTGCAGGCGCTGCGTCGCCAGACCGAGGCCGTCTGGGATTCCGTGGACCTGGTCCTGACGCCGACGGCTGGCACGCTTCCCAGCATTGCCGGGGTGCAGGCCGAGCCGGTGCGGGTGAACAGCGACCTCGGCTACTACACCAATTTCATGAACCTGCTGGATCTCTGCGCCGTGGCGGTGCCGTCGGGCTTCCGTGCGGATGCCCTGCCCTTCGGCGTGACCCTGTTCGCGCCCGCATTCCGCGACCGGGAGCTGCTGCCGATCGCGGATCGCCTCCAGCGCGCCGCGGGTCTGCCGCTCGGCGCGACCGGCCGCCCACAGCACGACCGCCCGCCACTGACTCCAGACGGGCGTCATCACATCCCGGTCGCGGTCTGTGGCGCGCATATGAGCGGCCTGCCGTTGAATCGCCAGCTCACGCAACGCCGTGCACGGCTGCTGCGGGCGACCCGCACCGCTCCCGAGTACCGCTTCTACGCCCTCCCCGGTGGCCCCCCGGAACGGCCCGGGCTGGTCCGGGACGACACGGGTGGTGGCGCGGCGATCGAGGTGGAGGTGTGGATGGTGCCGGCCGATGGGTTCGGGTCCTTCGTCGCGGGGATTCCGGCCCCGCTGGGCATCGGCCGCGTGCGGCTGGAGGATGGAACGGACGTGCCGGGGTTCCTGTGCGAGACCGCCGCAACGCGAAACGCGGTCGAGATCACCCGTCTGGGTTCGTGGCGTCGCTACCTCGCGTCCCCGGGCTGAGCCGGCCCGTGGTCTCCGTCGGGGGCGACGCGGGGTTACCGCAGGAAGACGCGCTCGGGTTCTGGCACCGAGGCGTTGACGCCGGGGACCGCACCGCGGACCCTGTAGTCATGGAAACCACTGACATGGCCAGCCAGCCCGAGTCCCGGTGATGATCGCAATCGCGTTTGCAAGGGGCGGTGCCCGGGCCCTGGCAGGCCGAATCCGGTCACCGATCCCGTGTGCGGCCGTTTCGCACTGAGGTCCTCCACGGCTGAGGCGGCCGGCCGGGTGCTCGGCCTGCCGCCGCTGCCGGACTGGATCGCTTCGCACTTCAATATCCCGCCGGGTACCGAGGTTCCGGTGATTGTTTCCGGCGCGTCGGGTGCGCTCGAGTGGGGGCGTGCGGAATGGGGCTTCCGGCCGCGCTGGGCGCAATCGGATGCACCCAAGCCGATCAACGCGCGTGCGGAGACCGTCGCCACCAGCAAGTATTTTCGTGAAGCCTTCGCGCATCGGCGCTGCCTGGTGCCGGCTGACGGCTGGTACGAATGGCAGGCGACAGACGGACGCAAGCAGCCGTGGCTGGTTGCGCCGGGCGAAGAGCAGGAGTCCGGGGTACTGTTTCTGGCGGGCATCTGGGAGCCCTCGGCGGAGGACGCGATCTGCTGCGCGATCGTCACGGAGCCGGCCCGTCCGCCACTGGATCGGATTCATCACCGCCAGCCGCTTGCGCTGGACCCCGGCTGTCTCGAGGACTGGCTGAACCCGGAACTCGTCGATCGCGACGCCATTCGCTCGGCGGTGCGCCGGCTGCCCACAGCACGGCTGCAGGCCCACCCGGTATCGAGCGAGGTCAATCGGCCTGAGAACGACCACGCGGGCCTGCTGGAACCGGTCGGCGACGGTACGCAGGGATAAGGGGGCGGCTGTTGCGTTCAGGTTTTGCGACCGGCCAGCGCCTCGCTGACCTCGAGCATCTTCGCCAGTGAGTCCGTATCGGCCAGGCGGTGGTCGTGGCCCACCTCGATCAGGGCCTCGTCCGGCAGACCGCTGTTCCGGATCAGCTCTTCGGACTCTGCGAAGGGGATCACCTCGTCCCCGCGCGAATGCAGTATCCGGGTTCGCTCGGGTACCCGCGTGGCCGTGCCCCAGAGTTTCCAGGCGGGACAGAGCAATACCAGGGGCGTGTCGCCAGCGGTGATGTTCATCGCGACCGCGCCGCCGCGCGAGGAGCCCACCACGACGTCCGGGCGATACCGGTCGAACTCGGCCTGCGCGGTGGCCAGCGCCCGCGCGAAGTCCTCGTGGTCGAGCCGGGGGTTGATCACCTCGTGGCCGTGCTCTTCGAGGTAGGTCGGCTTCAGGCCGCCGGGGATTGACTGCCAGCCGTGCAGGTACAGGATCTTCATCGGGATTGAGGTCGGCTTATGTGCCCGTGCGAGTGGCAAGCGGCCCTCTGCGGATCGCGGCCGGCCAAGCGGCGGATGCGCTTGTTGCCGGGTGGCCGGGTCGCGGCCGGGCCGAAGAAGGCGGGAATCGTGAAGTGGTCGGAGTGAAAGGATTCGAACCTTCGACCCCTGCCTCCCGAAGGCAGTGCTCTACCAAGCTGAGCTACACTCCGCACCGAGCGCGATATTCTGCACCGAAAACGCCGACCTGTCCACGCCTGGCGGTGTTGTCGGGGGCAGCACATTGTCGGCGACAGAATTAAATCCTGTCCCCCTGGTGGCGACCGCGGTTTGGCGGGGACAGGTTTTGCATCTGTGCCCCGGGGCATCCCCGGGGGCACAGGGGCCCCGTGCCTGGCCGCGTCAGTACTCGCGTTCCACGGCGAAGCGGGCGAGTTCGGTCAGGGCATCGCGATGCGGCGACGGGGACAGGCACTGGATCGCGGCGATCGCCTGCTGGGCCTCCCGTTCGGCCTGCCTGCGCGCGTGCTCGAGGGCCTGCGTACGCCGGATCACGGCCAGCACCTCTTCGACCTGGTCACGCCCGCCGGTCTCGATCGCGTTCCGGATCAGTGCCCGTTCCCCGGCCTCTCCCTTCTGCATCGCGTGGATCAGCGGCAGCGTGGGCTTGCCTTCGGCGAGGTCGTCGCCCATGCGCTTGCCGGTCGTGTCGCTGTTCGAGGAGTAGTCGAGGACATCGTCGATCAGCTGGAAGGCCGTGCCGAGGTGCATCCCGTAGTGCGCCAGCGCGAGTTCCTCGTCCGCGGACCTCTGGCCCAGGATGGCCCCGAGCTGGCAGGCCGCCTCGAAGAGCTTGGCGGTCTTCGAGCGGATGACCTCCATGTAGCGCGCCTCTTCCACGTCGGGATCGTGGCAGTTCATCAGCTGCATCACCTCGCCCTCCGCGATCACGTTCGTCGCGTGCGCGAGGATCTCCATTACCCGCATCGAACCCACGTCGACCATCATCTCGAAGGCCCGGGAGTACAGGAAATCGCCCACCAGCACCGCCGCTTCGTTGCCGAACAGGTGATTCGCGGTCTCCTGGCCCCGGCGCAGTTCCGAGGCGTCCACCACGTCGTCGTGCAGCAGGGTGGCGGTGTGGATGAACTCGACCACGGCAGCCAGCGTGACATGATCCTCGCCCCGGTAGCCGCAGGCGCGGGCGGTGAGCACCGCCAGCATCGGCCGCAGCCGCTTGCCGCCGCTGCGGACGATGTATTCGCTGAGCTGGTTGATCAGCACGACCGGTGAGGACAGCCGGTCGCGTATGCAGGCGTCGACCGCCTGCATGTCCTCTTCGGCCAGGTTCCGGATCGCGCGGGTGATCATGACGACGCACGCGAGGCGGGAGACCGGGGACCGGTCGCGAGGCACCATGCCCGTTCCCTGCGCCCATCCCTCTGCCATGGGCGGGAGGGGGCGATTTCGTGCGCGCTGGGCGCGATTTTCGCGTTGATGGGCATTGCTCGCAGGCCGGATGCCGAGAGGTGGGCGCAAGCATGCTAGAAACGGGCGGGTGGGGTGTCAAGAAACGCCGCGCGGCGGCTCCCCGGCGGATGCGCGCCCTGCCGCGCCGCCGGGACAGCGGGCGCCCCCGCACATTGACCGGCCGCGGATCCGTTGCTAGTATTCCCGCCCTTTCGCGAGAGTCACAGCGCCAACGGAGTCTGAAGGATCATGTACGCGATCATCGCAACGGGTGGGAAACAGTACCGGGTGGCCGAAGGCGACCTGCTTCGAGTCGAGAAGCTCGAGGCGGAGGTCGGTTCGGACATCGATTTCGACCAGGTCCTGCTGGTTGGTGAAGGTGACGACGTCCGGGTAGGCGCTCCGCTCGTGGAGGGCGGCAAGGTCACGGCCATCGTGGAGTCCCACGGGCGCGGAGACAAGGTCCGGATCATCAAGTTCCGCCGGCGCAAGCACCATCGCAAGCAGATGGGCCATCGCCAGTACTACACGGCCGTGCGCATCACGGGCATCGCCGGGTAAGGAGAGAGAGAAACATGGCACACAAGAAGGCAGGCGGCAGCACACGAAACGGCCGCGATTCCGAGAGCAAACGCCTGGGCGTGAAGCGCTTTGGCGGTCAGAAGGTCCGTGCGGGCAGCATCCTCGTGCGCCAGCGCGGCACCCAATACCACCCGGGCGAAAACGTCGGCTGCGGCAAGGATCACACCCTGTTCGCAATGGCCGACGGCGAGGTGATGTTCAGGACCGGCGGACCGCGCAACCGCCGCTATGTGAGCGTGCAGCCGCTGTAACGGACGCCATCGGCAGCCCGGTTCCGAAAAGCCCCGATCGTCGGGGCTTTTTTGGTTGGAGCCGAGACAGGGAGGAGACGATCGTGAAGTTCATCGACGAGGCGACGATCACCGTCAAGGCCGGTGATGGCGGCAATGGCTGCGTCAGTTTCCGTCGCGAGAAGTTCATCCCCTTCGGCGGCCCCGACGGCGGTGATGGCGGTGACGGCGGCTGTGTCTGGCTGGTCGGCGACGAGGGGCTGAACACGCTGGCGGACTTCCGCTTCCAGCGCCGCTTCGAGGCCGAACGCGGGGAGAACGGGCATGGCCGGAACCGCACCGGGCGGTCGGGTTCGGATCTCGACGTTCCGGTGCCGGTCGGCACACAGGTCTTCGAGGCGGATACCGGAGAGCTGATCGGGGACGTGATTCGCGCCGGGCAGCGACTGCTGGTGGCGCAGGGCGGCTTCCACGGCCTCGGCAACGCCCGCTACAAGAGTTCGACCAACCGTGCGCCGCGCGAGAGCAAGCCCGGCACACCGGGGGACCTGCGCACGCTGAAGCTCGAACTGAAGGTGCTCGCCGACGTGGGCCTGCTGGGTCTGCCGAATGCCGGCAAGTCGACCCTGCTGCGACAGGTCTCCGCGGCCCGGCCGAAGGTCGCCGACTACCCGTTCACCACGCTGCACCCCCAGCTCGGCGTGGTGCGGGTGGGACCCAACCAGAGCTTCGTGATGGCGGACATCCCCGGCCTGATCGAGGGCGCGTCGGAGGGCGCCGGTCTCGGGATCCGCTTCCTGAAGCACCTTGCGCGCACCCGGCTGCTGCTCCACCTGGTCGATGTCGCGCCGCCGGATCCCGATGCCGACCCCCTCGCCGCCATCGACACCGTGGTCGCGGAGCTGGAGCAGTACAGCGTCGAGCTGGCGCATCTGCCGCGCTGGCTGGTGCTGAACAAGACGGACCTCCTCGAGAAGGAGGGTCTCGCCGCGTTGCAGGCGCGGGCCGCGCGCCAGTTGCCCGGGGGGCAACCCGTCTTCGCGATCTCCGCCGCGACCGGCGCGGGCGTCGATGCGCTGATGCAGGCGGTGATGCGCGACATCGAAGAGCGCGAGGTAAGGGCGGCCGGCGACGCGGAGGCGACCGGAGAGGGCGAGCGCGGTGCGTAAGGGCTTCCCGCGACCCCGCCGGGTCGTGATCAAGATCGGCAGCGCGCTGATCACGGCAGAGGGTGCCGGTCTGGATCGTCCGGCGCTGACCGGCTGGGCACGCGAGATTGCCGAGTTGCGCCAGCGTGGCACCGAGGTCGTGCTGGTCTCCAGCGGAGCGGTGGCCGAGGGCATGCATCGGCTCGGAATGCAGGAGCGCCCGCGCGCGCTGCACCTGCTGCAGGCGGCCGCGGCGGTGGGCCAGATGGGGCTCGTGCAGGCCTACGAACGGGAATTCGCAAGCCATGGGCTGCACTCGGCGCAGATACTCCTGACCCACGACGACCTCGCCGACCGCCCCCGCTACCTCAACGCGCGCAGCACCATGCAGGCACTGCTGGCGCTGGGCACCATCCCGGTGGTGAACGAGAATGACACGGTGTCGAATGACGAGATCCGTCTGGGCGACAATGACACGCTGGCCGCGCTGGTCGCGAACCTGGTGGTGGCGGACCTGCTGCTGATCCTTACCGACCAGGCGGGCCTCTTTGACCGCGACCCCCGCCTCGACCCGGACGGGCGCCTGATCTCCGAGGCCAAGGCCTCGGATCCGGCCCTGCACGGCTACGTGTCGGCGCGTTTCGGGCGTGTGGGGCGCGGCGGCATGGC
>JAABTX010000055.1 GCA_011389655.1 Thioalkalivibrio sp. | reverse complement strand
GGTCCCTGCCCGGGCTGCGGGCCCGCCTGTCGCCAACGGACTATGGTCGCCGTCTCGACATCGACTCCGAATGGCTGCAGGGACGGGTCTGGTCGGTTCGTCCGGACCCCCCCGATGATCCGGGTCAGCGGGAACGCTGGTACGTGCACCTGGAACGCCTGCACCTGGATGGGTGGACAGAGCCGCCGGAACGTTCCGGCTACGGCCTGGGATCGGGCCTTGCGGACCCCAGGAGATGGCCCGCGATCGACCTGCGTGTGGACGATCTGCGCCTCGCGTGGCTGGAGTTCGCCGGAGTCGAGATCGAGCTGCAGCCAGTGGAGGAAGGCCTCGAGCTCAGCCGCCTGCGCGCAGTCTCGCCCCTGGAGGGGGTGGCGCTCGAGGGCGAGGGCCACTGGCTGGTGACGCCGGACGGTGGCACGGAGTCGCGGCTCGACACGGAGGTCAGCGGCAGTAACTGGGGGCAGGGCCTCGGATCCATGGGCGTGTCGGCAGCGCTCGAGCAGGGCGAGGGCACCGGCCGGCTGCAACTGTCCTGGCCGGGGGCGCTGTACGCGCCGGAACTTGCCGCGTTACAGGGACGGATCGAGATCGACGTGCAGGAGGGGCAGTTGCGCGATGTCGATCCCGGGGCCGGGCGCCTGCTGGGGCTGGTCAGCCTTGACCTCGTGCCGAGGCGTCTGCGCCTCGACTTCAGGGATGTCTATACTCAAGGGCTGGCCTTCGATCACATGGTCGGTGAGGCGCTGCTGGACGGCGGTGATCTGCTGCTGCCGGAACTGCGGATCGAGAGCCCGTCGGCCGTGGTCAGGGTCAGTGGTCGCACTGGCCTCGTCGCGCGGGACTTCGACCAGTCGATCGTCGTGGTGCCGCGCCTGCGTTCCACCTTGCCCATTGTCGGGGCACTGCTGGGAGGGCCCGTCACCGGGGTGGTCGTACTGGTGGTGGAGCGCGCTCTGGGTATAGGGGACCAGGTAGAGGAGGCCGCACGGGTGGAATATTTCGTGACCGGTCCATGGTCCGAACCAGAGGTGACCGCGCGCGTGAGAGCGGAACAGGGAGCTGCAGACTGATGAAGGAATGGTGCATGCCATGACGAATGTTGCCGCCATACAGATGGCGTCGGGACCGCAGCCCCAGGCCAATCTACTGGAGGCGAAGCGACTTCTGAAGGAAGCCGCCGCGAAGGGAGCGGGTCTGGTGGTGCTGCCCGAGAATTTCGCGATGATGGGCATGCGGGACGGCGATATCCTGAAGATCGCGGAGGATCCCGACGCGGGTCCGCTGCAGGGCTTCCTGGCCGAGCAGGCCAAGCGGCTCGGGATCTGGCTGGTCGGGGGGACGGTGCCGCTGCGCACCGCGCGCGGTGACCGGGCGCGTTCGGCCTGCCTGGTGTACGACGATCAGGGCCGGCGTGTGGCCCGCTACGACAAGATGCACCTCTTCGATGTGCGCATCCCGGATGGCGACGAGCATTATGCCGAGTCGCGCATCTACGAGTCCGGTGACCATATCGTCACGCTCGATACGCCTTTCGGGCGGATGGGGTTGGCCGTCTGCTACGATCTGCGTTTTCCGGAACTGTTCCGGGGATTGCTCGACCAGGGCGCCGAGTTTGTGGCGATGCCCTCGGCCTTCACCGCGCAGACCGGTCAGGCGCACTGGGACATCCTGCTCCGGGCCCGTGCAATCGAGAACCAGCTGTTCATGCTGGCCGCGGCCCAGGGCGGCTTCCATGTGAACGGACGCGAGACCTACGGTCACAGCGCGCTGGTGGATCCCTGGGGCCGTGTCGTGGCGCAGTTGGGCCGCAATCCCGGAGTATTGATCGCCGACCTGAGCTGCGACTGCGTGGGACGCATCCGCAAGCTCTTTCCGGCGGTGCATCACCGCCGGCTTGCCTGCGAGATCGAGGTGCCGGACACGGAGGGCTGAGCACGCTGCTGCCCGTCCCGCGGAGCCGGGGAACCATTCCACCGAACCGAACATCACAGGAACCACCATGATTGACAGCCTTGCCCGAGAAACCCTGCTTGAGCCCGGCGGCATCACCGATGACGGGCTCGCTTCCGTGCTGGGCGCGACCTTCGGCCGCGGCACGGACGGCGGTGACTGCTACTTCCAGTTCATTTCCCAGGAGGGCTGGTCGCTCGAGGACGGGCTGGTCAAGAGCGCCAGCTTCAACATCGAACGCGGCGTCGGCATCCGGGTGATCTCCGGCGAGCAGACCGGCTTCGCCTATTCCGACGAGATCAGTCTTCCCGCGATGCTGGAGGCGGGCCGGACCGCACGCAGCATCGCCAGCGCCGGGCAGACCGGATCGATCCCGGTTCGGCCGGGCGCCGCCCGCGATACTGCGCTGTATCTGCCCGACGACCCGCTGGGATCCCTGGACGAGGCTCGCAAGATCGAGCTCCTCAAGCACATGGATGCGGTCGCCCGCGCGGCCGATCCGCGCGTGACACAGGTCATCTGTTCCCTTGCAGGGGTGCGCGAGGTGGTGCTGGTACTGACTGCCGACGGCGAGATGGTCACGGATGTACGGCCGCTGGTGCGCATGAACGTGCAGGTCCTGGTGGAGCAGGGGGGGCGCCGCGAGTCCGGTTCGTCGGGCGGCGGGGGACGCTCGGGTTATGCCTTCTTCACGGATGATGACCGTGCGGGTGCCTACGCCCGCGAGGCGGTCCGTCAGGCCCTGGTGAATCTCGAGGCGGTGGACGCGCCTGCCGGGACCATGAAGGTGGTGCTCGGGCCTGGCTGGCCGGGCGTGCTGCTGCACGAGGCGATCGGCCACGGCCTCGAGGGCGACTTCAACCGCAAGGGGACATCGGCCTTCGCCGGACGCATCGGGGAGCGGGTTGCCGCCCCGGGGATCAGCATCGTCGATGACGGGACCATGCCCGGCCGGCGCGGTTCGCTGAATGTCGATGACGAGGGCACGGTGACCCAGCAGACGACGCTGATCGAGGATGGCTACCTGCGGGGTTACATGCAGGACCGGCTGAACGCCCGTCTGAGCGGGACGCGTTCGACCGGCAACGGCCGCCGCGAGTCCTACGCGCACCTGCCGATGCCGCGCATGACCAATACCTACATGCTTCCCGGGGCGGCCGGCCCGGGCGAGATCCTCGCCTCGGTGGATCGGGGTCTCTACGCGGTGAATTTCGGTGGCGGGCAGGTCGACATCACCTCCGGGAAGTTCGTGTTTTCCGCATCCGAGGCCTATCTGATCGAGAACGGTCGGGTGACCCGGCCGGTGAAGGGGGCGACCCTGATCGGCAACGGTCCGGATGTGCTCACGCGGGTCTCGATGATCGGTAACGATCTCGAACTGGACACCGGTGTCGGCACCTGCGGCAAGGAGGGGCAGGGGGTACCGGTGGGCGTGGGACAACCGACACTGCGCATCGACGGCATGACCGTCGGCGGCACCCAGGCGGCCTGAGACCCCGGCGGACGGTCGGCAACCAACGATAGTCAGGAGATCATATGAACG
This sequence comes from Thioalkalivibrio sp., assembly GCA_011389655.1. Classification (GTDB taxonomy): domain Bacteria; phylum Pseudomonadota; class Gammaproteobacteria; order Ectothiorhodospirales; family Ectothiorhodospiraceae; genus Thioalkalivibrio. The sequence continues at coordinate 14,345 of JAABTX010000055.1, read as the reverse complement.
AGCTCGCGTTTCTCGAGGAGGAGCAGTCGCTGCCGGAGGGCCACGGAGCCGACCGCGTCGTGCAGTGGCACGTCTTCCGGTCCCGTTCGCAGGCGGAGGACTTTGCCCGCGGCATTCACCTGGAGGACGGGCAGGAACTGGTCGGCGGCCACACCCGGGACAGCATCGGGCTGCTCTACTGGGTGGGCGTGCACGTGGACGACCTGGAGCAATGGGGCAATCGGGCCGCGGTGAACAAGCACGGGGCGAGTCCCTGAGCCTGCCGCTCGCGCGGTCATCGTGCGCGCGGGCCTCCGATTCTCCCTTCTGAGGACATGGCCGGGACGGGTCCCGGCCACGGCAGGAAATGGATAAGGCGCATGGATCAAGCAGCACCGGAAGTTCAGGAACTCTCGCACACGCCCGAGTCGATGCAGGAGCGGGTGGCCATGATCCTCGATCATGCGCGCAGCTGCGGCGCGTCGGCCGCGCAGGCGGCGGTCAGCCACAATGTGGGGCTCGCGGTAACGGTGCGCAGGGGTGAGGTCGAGACCCTGGAATACGAGCGGGACCAGCAGATGGGCCTGGTCGCCTATTTCGGGCAGTCGAAGGGGGCGGCCTCGACGACCGACTTCAGCCCCGAGGCGCTCAGGCAGACCGCGGAGGCCGCCTGCCGAATCGCACGGTACACCGAGCCGGATCCGTACGCCGGCCTGCCGGATCCCGACGAGCAGGCGCGCGACTGGCCCGACCTCCAGCTCGATCACCCCTGGGATTGCCCGGCGGGCCGGGGCATCGATCTCGCGCGAGAGGTCGAGACCGCCGGATTCGCGGTGGACCCGCGGGTGGACAATTCCGAGGGCGCGAGCGTCAGCACCCGTCGCGCGATGTCGGTCCTCGGTGACACCCACGGCTTCATGGGCGGCTACCGCAGTACCCGACACTCCATCTCCTGCGCCCTCGTCGCCCGTGGCGACGGCGGCATGCAGCGTGACTACGCCTACGGCACCTCGCGCGACCCCTCCCGGCTGCCTGCGGGCGAGGCGATCGGACGCGAGGCCGCGGAGCGGGCACTGCGGCGTCTCGGCGCGCGCAAGCTCGGGACGCGGCAGTGCCCTGTGCTGTTCGTGCCGGAGATGGCGCGCAGCCTGATCGGTAACTTCACGCGGGCGATCAGCGGTGGCGCACAGTATCGCAAGAGCTCCTTCCTGCTCGATGCGGCTGGACGGGAGGTCTTTCCCCGCTGGATGCGTATCTTCGAGGAGCCGCTGCTGCCTGGCGCGCTGGGCAGCGCGCCGTTCGATGGCGAGGGGGTGCGCACGCGGCCGCGGGACCTGGTCACCGCGGGCGTGCTGCAGGACTACATCCTCGACAGCTACGCGGCCCGGCGTCTGGGGCTGCGCACCACCGGTAACGCGGGCGGGGCACGCAATGTCAGCGTGCAGCCGCATCCCGGGGAGAAGGGGCTGCAGGCGCTGCTGTCGGACATGGGTACGGGCCTGCTGGTCACGGAGATGATCGGCCAGGGTGTCAACCTCGTCACCGGCGACTATTCCCGGGGGGCTGCGGGCTTCTGGGTCGAGAATGGCGAGATCGCCTACCCGGTGGAGGAGATCACCATCGCCGGCAATCTCCGGGACGTCTTCCGGGGGATCGCCGCGGTCGGGAACGACGTCGACATCCGTGGCAACATCCGTACCGGCTCGATCCTGGTCGAGGCGATGACCGTCGCCGGCGATTGAGGTCCCCGCCGGAGTATTCCCGGGGACATATGCGAACCCCCGGGGACAGATTTGTAAATCTGTCCCCGCCCCTGCTCCCCGCACGAGGGAGAGAGGGGCCTGCGAGACCTTTACATCATGCCGTGGGTTTCGGTGTTCTTCCGGGGCGGGTCTTCATTCTCCGGGATGCCGTGCCAGCATGGCCCGCTAGCCCCTTCCGGTGTCTCCGAAGATGGCCGCCTGCAGATGCCATTTGGAGGCCAGGGTCTCGGTGGCATTCAGGATTTCCTCCGCGCGTGCGGGGTGGTTCCACGTGCCGCGCGCGAGCCATGCGAGGGCCGTGTCACGGTCGGGTGCCAGCGACAGCAGGTGGATCAGCTCGCCGGCATCGCCGCCGATGATCTCGCCGCCCAGCAGTGCGCCGCTGTCCATGTCGCCGATCAGCCGCACGAAACCCTCCGGTTCGTCCTGTCCGAGCGCGCGCGGCGAGGTCTCGAACGCGGCGAAACCGACCGCGGGCTCGAGTTCCTCGTCCTCCGCGCTGTCCTCGTCCATGCCGAGCCGGGCCATCTCGACCGCGCTGTAGACCACCATGGGCACGAACCGGCCGTCCTGGCGGCGCTTGTTGCCGCCGAGAATGTTATCGACTGCGATGGTGGCGTCCGACAGGGCGTGGTTGGCGGTCATCCAGTGTCCGGCGACGTCCCCGATCGCATAGATGTTCGGCACCGCGGTCTGGAGGGTCTCGTCGCGCTTCACAAACCCGTGCCGGTCCGTTTCAATGCCTACATCCTCGAGTCCCAGTCCGTCTGTATGCGGCCTGCGGCCAGTCCCCAGCAGGACCCAGTCGACCTCGAAGCGCTGTCCGTCGGAGGCGGTGATCGCCACTCCGTCGTCCCCGTGTTGCACGGCCTGGTAGCCCGGCACCTGCAGCGGCTTCACGTCCGCCGCAGCGAGCCGGCTGTTCAGGGTCGACAGCGCCTGGGGACTGAAGCCCAGCCGGGACAGGGGGCGCGAGCGGGTGAGCCAGGTGATCTCCCGGCCGAGCATTCGGAGGATGTACGCGAACTCGGTGGCCACCACGCCGCTGCCAATCACCGCCACGCGCTCGCCCGCTGGCGGCGGACGGTCGAACAGCGCGTCGGTGCTGAGGATACGTCCCTCCGCGAGTTCGAAGGGCTGCGGGACGATCGGCTCGGCGCCGGTCGCGATGATGGTGTGGCGCGCCCGCACGGTCAGGGTGCCGGTGCCCCCCCGGACCTCGATCTCCTCCGGGCCGACGAGCCGGGCGTGTCCGTCCACGCTGCGCACCTTCAGGTGCTTGAGGTAGCTCCGGTAGCTGTTCCGCACGGTTGTAACCACCTCGTGCTGGTGGGTCCACGCCTGGTCCAGGTTGCCCGACAGGGTTCCGCGGATCCCGCGGCCCTCGAAGTGTCCCTGTGCCGCAATCAGCCGGGCGCTGTGATACCAGTCCTTCTTCGGCACGCAGCCGCGGTTCAGGCAGCAGCCGCCCCATTCGCCCCCCTCCACGATCACGACGTCGAGACCGCGCAGGGCACCGAGGACCGCGGCGCGATAGCCGCCGGGACCGCTGCCGATCACCGCGAGGTCATGGGTATCGGTCATGGGCGCGCTTTCTCAGGAGAGATCAGGGGTTCGTGCCATTCGAGCTTGGTCAGTTCCAGCCGGAAGACGTGACCGTCAGCCTCGTAGTCCAGCCGCATCGGCAGGTAGTGCAGGTCGGGAGCGAACCAGCCGGAGAGTTCCACGTCGCTGTCATCACTCCTGCGGACCACCCGAAGGGTGTCCTTGCGGCCCAGCTCGGTTTCGATCCGCTCCCGGCCCTCGAGTACCAGCGTGTAGTCGCGCAGCCGGTCACGCTCGAGGACGGACAGGCGGAGGGTGGAATCGAAATCGCCGTCGCGCAGTCCGGTCATGGTCAGATACACCGACGACAGGAAGTCCACCGTGTCGGGCGGGACCTGTACCTCGAAGGCCTTCCCGTTGTGCCGGCCCCGGGCCCGCCCCTCGCTCCAGTCGAACCGGGTCTCCGTCCGCCGTTCGCGGCCCGGCGTGATGCGGACGCTGCGGGTGCTCAGCAGGCGCGGATGGTCGGCTTCCGGGTGGAATACCGCCTCCCGATCGAACTCGAAGCGTCCGAGCAGGCGCAGAAAGCCGGATACGTGGGCATCCAGGGCCATGTGCAGATTCTCGCCGTCGTGGCTCAGCGTGCTGTGGGCAATCAGGCGGTTGCCGTAGGCATGCGCTTCGTAGGTGGCCGTGTATGGCGGGATCGTGGTCGCAGCCCCGGCCTGGGCGGTCCCCGCCAGGCAGAGGATCAGGATGAGGTGGTGCCAACGCATGATTTCTTGGTCTCCGGTGCCGGATCCAGCAGCAGGGGACGTTCCAGCCGCTGTCCGTCGCACCATATGTTGTCGCTCGCGGCGTGAACCCGTCCTGAACAGATCATCTCGACCGCGGCAGGGTAGAGGCGGTGTTCCGCTGCCTGCACCCGCGCAGCCAGTGTCTCCGGGGTGTCGCCAGGGCAGACCGGAACCCGAGCCTGCATGACCACGGGACCGCTGTCGAGTTCCGTGGTGACGAAGTGCACGCTGGCGCCGTGGTGTGCAACCCCGGCCGCCAGCGCGCGGGCGTGGGTGTCCAGTCCGCGGAGATCAGGCAGCAGGGACGGGTGAATGTTCACCATCCGGTTCTCGAAGCGCCTGACCAAGCCGGGCGTGAGCACGCGCATGAACCCGGCGAGCACCACCAGGTCCGGCTGATGGCTCGCCAGGCTGTCGCCCAGCGCTCGATCGAAGGCCTCGCGATCAGGGTACCGGCGATGGTCGATCAGCACCTGTGGAATCCCCGCCTCCCGCGCATGGGCGAGGCCCGGGGCGCTGGGACGGTTGCTGATCACCACCACGATCCGGCCGTTCACCCGGCCATCGGCACAGGCATCGATCAGGGCCTTCAGGTTGCTCCCGCGCCCCGAGATCAGGACCGCGAGCCGCTTCTCGGAATCCTGCGCGCCACGGTTGCCCGCGCCAGCCACGCCGGCCGCCGCCTCCGGTCCCGGCATCATGAGGCGCTGTAGTGGATCGTGGGCGCGCCGGATCCCTCGGTGACCACGCCGATCGGCCAGGCGGGGATCCCCGTCGCGGCCAGTTCCGAGATAGCGGCGTCCACGCCGCTCTCCGGTAGCACGGCCACCATGCCGATGCCGCAGTTGAAGGTCCGCAGCATCTCCGGCTCCTGAACACCGCCAGTGCCCTGCAGCCAGTCGAACACCGGCGGGCGCGGCCAGGACCCGAGGTCGATCCGGCCGTCAAGACCGCGCGCGAGGATGCGCGGCAGGTTCTCGGTGAGCCCGCCCCCGGTGATGTGGGCCAGAGCGTGCACGCGCCCGGTTCGCAGCAGCCCGAGCACCGCGCGCACGTAGATCTGCGTCGGGGCGAGGAGCGCGTCGCCGAGATTGATCTCCCCGCTGCCGCCGAGCGGCTGCTCGAGTTCCGCTGAGCCGAGTTCCAGCACGCGCCGGATCAGCGAGTACCCGTTGGAGTGCGGTCCGCTGGAGGCCAGGCCCAGCAGGACATCACCCGCGCGCACCCGGCTGCCGTCGAGGAGCTCGTCCTTCTCGACGATCCCGACCGCGAACCCGGCGAGATCATAGTCGCCGTCCGGGTACATCCCCGGCATCTCGGCCGTCTCGCCACCCACCAGCGCGCAGCCGGCCTGTTCGCAACCCTCGGCGATCCCCCGCACCACGTCCGCGGCGACATCCACGTCCAGGCGGCCGGTCGCGTAGTAGTCGAGGAAGAACAGCGGTTCCGCGCCCTGCACGATGATGTCGTTCACGCACATCGCGACCAGGTCGATGCCGATGGTGTCGTGCCGGCCCAGTTCCTGCGCGAGGCGAAGCTTGGTGCCGACGCCGTCGGTACCGGAGACCAGTACAGGCCTGCGGTAGCGCTCGACCGGGAGCTCGAAGAGCGCACCGAAGCCCCCGAGCCCTGCAAGCACACCGGGCCGCAGCGTGCGCGCGGCGTACGGCTTGATGCGGTCGATCAGGGCATTGCCTGCATCGATGTCGACACCGGCGTCGCGGTAGGTCAGACCAGGGTGGGATTCGGGCATGGAGAGTCTCGTGAACGCGGGTAGTGAATGGTAGCGACGGGCGGTAGCCCATGCAAAAAGGGGCTCCGGGATCAGGCCCCGGCTGTGCTATGTTGCGTGTTCGGTGTGCTGGTGTGGTTGCTGGAGAGGCAAGTGGTCGTTCAGGTCAGTGGATTGCGGGATTGTGCCGCGTCGACCCGGGCGCCGGGGCGCGCCCGGCGGCCCTGCGGCGGCGTGGGGGCGCGGCGGTTTCGTGGCGGGCTGGCAGGGTGGTCGCAGCGGACCGTCGCGATGCTGGGGCTCCTCCTGCTGCTGGTGACCCCGGCGCGCGCCGCACTGCTAGAGCTGATGGTGGATGCCCCCGGCGAGGACGCGGCCGTGGCTGCCGGTCTCGATGAGGCGCTGCTTCGCATCGCGGGCTTCCACTCGCCGGCCCTGTCCGATCTCGCAGCGGCGATGCTGGCGGATCCCGACCGGGGGTGGTTGCGCTCGCTGGAGCGCCGGGGTGCGGAGCGCTTCCTGCTCGCCTTCGACCGCGCCCGACTCCGGTCCGCGCTGCAGGAGGCGGCGGTGCCGGTCTGGGCCGGATCGCCACCCGCGCTGCTGGCGTGGGTCGTGCTGGAACGCGACGACCGGCGCCTGCTGCTGGGCTCGGGAATGGACGAGGAGTCGGTGCTCGCGTCGCTTCGGGGCTGGGCTGCCGGCCGCGATCTGCCGCTGCTCATTCCGCTGGCGGATCTCCAGGACCGGCGGCAGATACACACCGCCGACATCGTCGGAGGAGTGACCGAGGCACTGGTCGAGCCGAGCCGCCGCTACGACCCGGACGGCCTGCTGCTGCTGCACCTGGCACACCGCGGTGACCGGGTCCGGGCCCGCGCGTGGCTGTCCCATCGCGGCTACGAGGTGCAGGCGGACACCACCGCCGCATCGGCTGCCGCAGCGGCACGGGAGGCAGCGGCGCAGGCAATGGATCGGCTCGGCGTCCACGTGGCCCGGGTCCTGGTCGCGGACGAGTCGGCGCTGGTCGGCTTCGGCGGCGTGGCCGGGATCGCCGAGCTGCAGTTGCTGCGCGCGCGGCTGGGCGCCCTGGAGGCCGTTGAGTCGGTGCAGATTCGCCGGTTGCTGCCGGACGCGGCGGTGCTCGCGCTGAGCAGCGGTCTGGACCGGCGTGCCCTGGCCGAGGTGCTGGCGGGCGAGGGCTTCGCCGCCGCGGACGCGCCTCGCGACGGCGCGGAGATCGACCTGTGGTTCCGGGCCCCGCGCGCCAGCCCATGAGTCTGCGCCAGCTCCCCAACCTGATCACGCTGGCCAGGATGTTGCTGACCATCCCGATTGTCTGGTTCCTCTACCGGGGTGATTACTGGCCGGCGCTGGTGCTCCTCGCCATCGCCGGGTTCAGCGATGTGGTGGATGGCCATCTCGTACGCCGTTACGGCTGGACCACGCGCCTTGGCGCCTGGCTGGATCCGGCCGCAGACAAGATCCTGATGCTGGGCATCTATCTGGCCGTGACCCTGAGCGGGCTGCTCCCGATCTGGCTGCTGTTCCTGGTTGCCGGGCGCGACCTGTGGCTGTCGCTGGGGTCGCTGGCCTATCGGCACTGGGTGGGTCCCCTGCACGTCGAGCCATTGATGATCAGCAAGATCAACACCTTCTTCCAGATCCTGCTGGTGCTGGGCGCGATTCTGAAGGTGGGGATCCTGGAACTGGATCCGATCTGGATCCGGCTCCTGATCGCGATCGTCGCCTTCACCACGGTCGCCAGCGGGCTGGCGTACACCGTGGTCTGGGGGCAGCGGGCGCGCCAGCACCTGCGGGCCGCGGGCGGCAACCGCGAATCGCCCCCGGCATGAGGGCCGGGCAGCTCCCGCTCGACCTGCGGCTGCGCGACAGCTCGCGGTTCGAGACCTTTCACACGGGCAGTCATGGCCTGCTGGTGGCGACGCTGCGCGGCATGGCGGGTTCCTCCGGGTCCGCGGGCGAACGTCAGCTGTTCCTGCACGGCGCCGAGGGCTGCGGCAAGACCCATCTGCTGCAGGCGGCCTGCCACGAGGCCTCGGCGCGGGAACGGTCCTGCGCCTACCTGCCGCTTGCGGAACTGGGTCACCGCGATCCCGCGGTCGTCCTGGAGGGCATGTCCCGGCTCGACCTGCTGGCCCTGGATGACCTGCAGGCGGTCGCCGGTGGCCCGCACTGGGCGCGCGCGCTCTTTGGTCTGGTCAACCGCGTGCGCGAGCGCGAGGGTCAGTTGCTGGTGGCGTCGCGCACCACCCCGGAGGGCCTCGGCTGCGACCTTCCGGACCTGGTTTCGCGGCTCGGCTGGGGGCCGGTGTTCCGGATCGACCAGCCCGGCGACCTCGAGTTGAAGGCGATCCTCCAGAAGCGCGCCGGGCTGCGCGGGCTGCAGCTGAGCGATGCGGTGGCCGAGTATCTGCTCCGACACGAGTGCCGAGACCTCGAATTCCTGCTCACGCTCCTCGACCGGCTGGACCTCGCGGCCCTGGCCGAACAGCGCCGGCTCACGATCCCGTTCATCCGCGAGCACCTGCGGCCGCGGCCCGCCGGGCACTGACGACCGTCAGCTCCCGGACGCGCGCGCCGCGCGCACGTAGAGCAGGCTTCCCGCGAACAGCAGCAGCGCGAGGGTCAGCATCGCCAGCCCGTACACCCGGTCCGCCGCAACTGCGGCCAGCGTGATGCCGACCGCCACGTAGAACAGCGACAGCAGGCTGGTCCAGGCGTGGGTCCGGACGCGCCCGTGCAGCAGCCCGCGGAGCGGCGCCAGCAACGGCAGCAGGAGGACCAGCAGCACCAGAGAGCGCGGCAGGTGCCGGGGCGGATCGACCAGGCTGGTCCAGACCAGGATCAGCAGGAACAGACCGAAGTAGCCGCCAAGGGCCAGCCAGCGTCCGGCATCGATCCGGCTCAATCCGCCGATCCCTGCCCGAGCCGGCTCGCCAGCCGTCCGACCCGCTCGCCGAGGGCCTCGGCGATGCGCCGTTCATCGCGCGTGATCTCGCGTTGGCTGTCGGCACCCGCCACGTGCGACGGACCGTACGGCGTGCCGCCGCTGGAGGTGCTGGTGAGTTCGGGGACGGAGTAGGGCACGCCGACCCACAGCATGCCCTGGTGGATCAGGGGCAGGGCCATGCTGAGCAGCGTGGTCTCCTGACCGCCGTGCATCGACGCGGTGCTGGTGAAGACCGCGAAGGGTCTGTCCACGAGGGTGCCGCTGGCCCAGAGACCGCTGGTGCCGTCGAGGAAGTACTTCAGTGGCGCGGCCATGTTGCCGAAGCGGGTCGGCGAACCGAGGATCAGGCCGTCCGTCTCCTCGAGGTCGCGGGTGGATGCATACGGCGGGCCCTGGTCGGGCACCGGCTGCGCCTCTTCGCCCAGATTGGTGGTGACGGGCGCCACGGTCCGGACCCGGGCCACCGCCCCGGCCTTCTCGACGCCGGTGGCGATGTGCCGTGCGAGCTGAGCGGTTGCGCCGTAGCGGCTGTAGTACAGCACAAGGATCTCGGTCATCTACACAATCTCCAGTACGCGTTCCGGGGGGCGCCCGATCCGGGCCTGTCCGCCGTGGATCACGATCGGACGCTCGATCAGCTTCGGATGATCGACCATTGCCTGGATGATCCGTTCATCCGGCAGTTCCGCATCGGCCAGACCGAGCTCTCGATACGCGGCCTCGCTGGTGCGCAGCAGGTTCCTCGGACTCACGCCCAGCATCGCGATCAGGTCCTCAAGCGCTGTCCGGTCCGGCGGTGTCTTCAGGTATTCCACGATCTCCGGCTCGATCCCCCGCTCGCGCAACAGGGCCAGGGCGGCACGGGACTTGCTGCAGCGCGGATTGTGATACATACGGGGTGATTCACTCATCGTCGTCTCCGGGGGTCAGCATGAACAGCAGCGACCATGGTACCGAGGCCCTGCGCTGCAGGGTAACCGGACGTGTGCAGGGGGTCTTCTTCCGCGCCTCGACGCAGCGTAAGGCCCGCTCGCTCGGGCTCGCGGGTCACGCCCGCAACCTCGAGGACGGCAGTGTCGAGGTGCTGGCGGTGGGCTCGCACTCGGCGCTGGGGGAATTGCAGTCGTGGCTGGGGGTCGGCCCGACCGGGGCCCGGGTCGACTCAGTGGACTGTTCCTCCGAGCCGTTGCCGGACCCGATGCCGGAGGGATTTTCCACCCGCTGAATCAGGTGGCAGGGGCGGGGCCAATAGCCGGCCGCGGTGCGACCGGAGCGCCGGAGCAGCGCGTAGGAGCGGCGCGTAGGAGCGGCGCGTAGGAGCGGCGCGTAGGAGCGGCTTCCAGCCGCGATCATCGTCTTACCTGAAACCATCGCGGCTGGAAGCCGCTCCCACCCCAACCGCGATCATGGTCTTACCTGAAGCCATCGCGGCTGGAAGCCGCTCCCACCCCAACCGCGATCATGGTCTTACCTGAAACCATCGCGGCTGGAAGCCGCTCCCACCGCGCTCCTACGACCTGGGTCCGGGAACGTTGCGGGCCTGCCGCAGGAAGGCGACGATTCCGGCGCGTTCGATCCGGCGCGCCTCGGTGTCGTTGCGCCCCTTGTACTCGATCTGGCCCTCGTCGAGCGCGCGTTCGCCGATCACCAGTCGGTGCGGCAGGCCGATCAGTTCCATGTCGGCGAACATCACGCCCGGACGGACCTCGCGGTCGTCCAGCAGCACCGCGAGTCCGGCGGCCTCCAGTTCATCGTGCAGCGCGGCCGCCGCCTCGCGGACCCGCTGGGACTTCTTCGCACCAATCGGGCACAGCGCGACGTCGAAGGGGGCCAGCGCCTGCGGCCAGCGGATGCCGCGCTCGTCGTGATTCTGTTCGATGGCCGCGGCAACCACCCGCGACACGCCGATGCCGTAGCAGCCCATGGCCATCGTGCGTTCTCGGCCGGCCTCGTCGAGCACGGTCGCGTTCAGGGCCTGGCTGTACTTGTCCCCGAGCTGGAAGATGTGGCCGACCTCGATACCGCGGCGGATCTCGATCGCGCCGGAGCCGTCCGGCGCCGGTTCGCCCGGGGCGATGTTGCGCAGATCGGCGGTTTCGGGAAGGGGAAGGTCGCGTTCCCAGTTGATCCCGGTCAGGTGATGGTCATCTTCATTCGCCCCCGCAACGAAATCGGCGAGCCCGGCCACCGCCTGGTCCGCCAGCGCCGGAAGGGGGCAGTTCAGCGGTCCGAGCGAGCCGGTGCCGGCGCCTACGGCTGCCCGGATCTCGGCGTCGGCCGCCATGCGCAGGGGGGCGTCGATCCAGGGGTGCTTCTCGGCCTTCACCGCGTTCAGTTCGTGGTCGCCGCGCAGCAGCACCGCGACCAGCGGCGCCCTGACCTCGCTGCTCGCGGCCAGCACCAGGGTCTTCACGGTCTGCCTCGCCGGTACGTCCAGGAACGCGGACAACTCCTCGATGCTGCGCACCCCCGGGGTGGCCACCTTCTCGAGCGCCTGCCGTGGTGGTGGGGCGGTTTCGGCAGCGGGGGCGGGGGCCAGCTCGACATTGGCCGCATAGCCGCCCGCGGAGAAGGCGATGCGGTCTTCGCCGGAGTCGGCGAGCACGTGGAACTCGTGCGAGGCGTTGCCGCCGATCGCGCCGGTGTCGGCCTCGACCGCACGGAATTCGAGCCCGCAGCGTTCGAAGATGCGCGTGTAGGCGGCGTGCATCGCGTCGTAGGTCTGCTGGAGGCTGTCCGGTTCCAGGTGGAAGGAGTAGGCATCCTTCATCAGGAACTCGCGGGCACGCATGATCCCGAAGCGGGGCCGGCGTTCGTCGCGGAACTTGGTCTGGATCTGGTAGTAGTTGACCGGCAGCTGCCTGTAGCTGCGGATCTCGCGCCGGACGAGGTCGGTGATGACCTCCTCGTGCGTGGGACCGAAGCAGAAGTCGCGCTGGTGGCGATCCTTCAGTCGCAGCAGTTCGGCGCCGTAGTGTTCCCAGCGCCCGGACTCCTGCCACAGTTCGGCCGGTTGTACAGCGGGCATCAGCAGTTCCAGCGCGCCGGAGCGATCCATCTCTTCCCGCACGATCTGCTCGACCCGGCGCAATACGCGCAGGCCGATCGGCAGCCAGGTGTAGAGTCCCGACGCCAGGCGCCGGATATAACCGGCGCGCAGCAGCAACTGATGGCTGACGACCTCCGCCTCGGCGGGTGTCTCCTTCAGGGTGTTGAGGGGGAATTGCGAGATGCGCATGGGTTCCGTTCCTGCAGGTTCGCTGGATTCCGGGCGCCGCGTCGGGCGCGGCCGGCGAGGTGTCAGAACGTGCCGCTGTTCCAGCCCCAGAGCTTGCGCGGGGCATCGGCGAATTCGATGTAGACGCGCTCGCGGGGGATCGCGAGCAGTTCTTCAAGCCGTTCGCACAGCGCCTGGGAGAGCTCGGCGGTGCGCGACTCGGGCAGACCGATGCTCTTCAGCTCGCAGTAGGCCAGCGGTTCGGTGGTGCCGCCAAAGCGCATGTCCGGGTTGTGTTGCAGGCGCACCATCACGTAGGCCTCCGGCTTGCCCAGCCATTCCGCGGTCGCGCTCGAGAGTGTGGCGGTCAGGCGTCCGCTGTTGGCGGGCAGCGGCGTATTGGTCTCGATGCTCAGCAGTGGCATGCGCGCGTTCCGGCGATGTTGGAATCACGACATGGTACCAGCTTGCCCCGCCAGGTCGGGAGTCAATACCCGGCCAAACTGCACTACACTAGATCACGCTGCCCGAAGGAATGGAGATCGCTCTCGTCGCTGCGATCGTTTCCCCGTCCCCCCTGGCTCCAGGTCGTGGCAGGGGTGTCCGGGGCGCACTGTGCGCGATCTTCACATCAAGAGGATTGGGGTTAAGACAGAATCCGGTGTAATATAGGATATATTAGAGAACACTAATATGTTGAGGCCCGCAACGGGTTACATCAAGGCTATCGGGGACGGGATCATGAAGGCTCTATGGACGAAACTGGCCGCTGCGGCGCTGCTGGCACTGCCCATCGTGGCGACGGCCCAGATGCCGTTTCTCACCGCGACGGTCGAACGGGAGACGCTGATGCACGAACGCATTCTCGACGGACGGGTCGAGGCGGTGCAGCGCTCGACGATCTCCGCCCAGACCTCGGGAAGGGTGCTGGAGATCCGGTATGACGTGGACGACTTCGTGGAGCAGGGCGATCTGGTCGTTCAGATCAGCGACACCGAGCAGCAGTCACGCGTACGGGCGGCCGAGGGCAATCTCAGCGAGGCGCGCGCGCAGTTCCTGGAGGCCCGTGCCGACTTCGAGCGCATCGAGAACATATTTGGCGAGCAACTGGTATCGGAGGCGGAGTACGACCGCGCGCGTGCGGCCCGGGATGCGGCGCGGGCCCGGCTGGAATCGGCCCAGGCCGCGCTGGCGGAGGCACGGGAACAGGTCGAGTACACGCAGGTCCGTGCGCCCTATGCCGGCATCGTCACGGAACGACACGTGGAGGTGGGCGAGTCGGTCAGCCCGGGGTCTCCCCTGCTGAGCGGGATCAGCCTCGAACAGGTGCGGGTGGAGGTCGATGTGCCACAGCAGCTGATGGATCCGCTGCGGCGACACCGCACCGCGTATGTGGTGCTCGATGGCGGAGAACGCATCGAGGCCGAGAGCCTCACGATCTTTCCCTATGCCGATCCCGCGACCAACAGCTTCCAGGTGCGCGTGAACCTGCCGGAACTCGACGACACCTCCGGCCTGTTTCCGGGCATGTTCGTGAAGACCGCGATCAAGCTGGGAGAAGACCAGCGCCTGGTGGTGCCGTCGGAGGCCGTCGTCTTCCGCAGCGAGGTGGTCGCGGTCTATGTGATCGATCCGGAGGGCCGCATCGTATTCCGCCAGATCCGGGTGGGGCGGGAGTTGCCCGAGGGGTTCGAGGTCCTGGCCGGCCTGCGGCAGGGTGAGCGGGTGGCGCTGGACCCGGTGCATGCCGGAATCCACATGAAGGAAACCCAGCGGGTGGCACGATGAGTGAGCAGGACCGTCCGCAAGGGGGGGGTACGGGGTCCGGCCGGAACGGGGAAGAGGCGCCCATGGGCATCTCCGGGGGCATCGCCCGCAAGTTCCTGACCACCCAGATCACGCCGCTGCTGGCCCTTGTGGGCCTGCTCCTCGGCGCCTTCGCGGTGTTGATCACCCCGCGCGAGGAGGAACCCCAGATCAACGTGACCATCGCGGACGTCTTCATCCCGTTCCCCGGGGCGACCGCGGAAGAGGTCGCGCAACTGGTTGCGACCCCTGCCGAGCAGGTGCTGTCCGAGATCGAGGGCCTCGACGACATCTTCTCGACCTCGCAGCCGAACCTCGCGAAGATCACGGTTCAGTTCAAGGTCGGCGAAGACCGCACCGAGGCGCTGGTCCGGCTGTACACGCAGGTCTTCTCCAACCGGGACTGGCTGCCGGAGAACCTCGGAGTCGGGGAGCCGCTGATCAAGCCGATGGGCATCGACGACGTTCCCATCGTGACCATCACCCTGTGGACCGACGACGAGACCCGCGGCGGCCACGACCTCCTGGCGGT
>JAABTX010000054.1 GCA_011389655.1 Thioalkalivibrio sp. | reverse complement strand
TGTGTTCTGGTCAAGCCGTAGCGGACACTTTTTAAGCAGCAACCGCCATCTGCTGTTCCCGCGGGGTGATGTACCCGAGGGTCGAGTGGAGCCGGTTGCTGTTGTACTCCATCTCGATGTACTGAACGATGTCGCGCCGGGCCTGGTCCCGGGTTAGGTAGCGTTGATCGGCCAGCCACTCGCTCTTCAAGGAACCGAAGAAGCGCTCCATGACTGCATTGTCCCAGCAGTTGCCCTTACGACTCATCGATGCTTCCATCCCGTGTTTCTCGAGCGCTTCCCGGTACGCCCGCGACGCATATTGGCTGCCGCGGTCGCTGTGGTGGATCAGCCCTGGCGCTGGCCGGCGCCGCCCGACAGCCATGTCCAGCGCCGCCAGCACGAGCTCGGTCCGCATATGCCCAGCCATCGCCCAGCCCACCACTTGGCGGTCGTAGAGATCCAGCACGGCCGCCAGATACAGCCAACCCTCCAGCGTCCACACCGCCGTGATATCGGCCACCCAGAACCGGTCTGGTTCCGACACCAGGAAGCGTCGTTGCAGCCGGTCTGGCGCGATCGGATCGCCGTGGTCACTGTCGGTGGTGGTGCGCCAGCGTCGCCGCTGCCGGGCTTCCACACCCGCTTCACGCATCAGGCTCCGGGCTTGGCTACGTCCCACGGGTTCCCCGCGTCGACGCAGTTCCCGAGCCATCCGCCTGCTCCCGTAGCTCCCACGCTTCTGCTCGTGGATCGCCTGCACCAGCACCACCCGTCGGGCTCGATCCGGATCCGGCTCCCGCTGACGCCACGCGTAATACCCGCTGCGACTGACCTGCATGACCCGACACAAATCCACCACCTTGAAGTCGGCCTTCTCCACCTCGATGAACTGATACCTCAGCTCGACTCTTTGGCGAAGAAGGCCGCCGCCTTTTTTAGAATATCCCTCTCAATGAGTAACTTACGGTTTTCCTCTCGAAGCCGCGCCAACTCAGCATCCCGGCTGTCCGTCGCCCCCGGCTCCGGCTTCTCCCGCGCCTTCGCTAACCATCGATCCAGCAGTTTCCGGTGTATCCCCAGCGCTCGGGCCGCCTCAGAAATCTTGTAGCCCTGCTTCTCCACCAGGGCCACCGCCTCAGCCTTGAACTCCGGCGTATACCGACGTCGCGTTACCTTGCTCATGAACACCTCCTCTCACTAGCCTATAGGCCTTAACGAGGTGTCCGCTACAAGTAGACCACTTCAGTGAGGAGTTTCGAGTCAAGGACCTTACGCTGGACCCCACGGCATTTCCGGCTGCCGTCGAATTACAGGAAGACGGCAACCTGGGTCGGCTGAACGTCACCTCGACCCTGGGTTTCGGCGCTTCCTGTGCTCCCTCCGATCCGGCCAACGTTAATCTCGTGGACGGCGAGTATGACAGGAGCTATGTAGAGACCACCTGCGTCTACAGCGAACTCTTCGCCTACGGCGCACGATCCTTTTCCATCTGGTCGGAAGATGGCAGGCGCGTATTCGACAGCGGCAGCGAGTTTGAACGCATCACCGCCAGCCTGATCCCCGACAACTTCAACGGCCAGAACGACGAGAACTCGTTCGACAACCGATCCGACGACAAGGGTCCAGAACCGGAGGCGGTCACCGTCGGCACCATCAACGGCCAGACCTTCGCCTTCATCGGCCTGGAGCGAGTGGGCGGCATCATGGTCTACAACGTGACCAACCCCCAGAATCCCGAGTTCGTGCAGTACCTCAACAATCGGGATTTCTCGGTCTCTCAGGACGACCTTGAGGCGGGTATGGCCGGTGACCTGGGGCCGGAAGGGCTTGCCTTTATCGCTGCCGAAGACAGCCCCAATGGCAAACCAATGCTGGCTGTTGGAAACGAGGTCAGCGGTACGACGACCTTGTTCGGTATCGATGTGATTGAACTGTCGGCGGACTAGTGGGCCGAGGAAACCGGAGCGGGCATCCCCCTGCTCCGGTTGCAGCTTTAGCTCGTGCCGATTCCAGCACGGTACAACGACTCGGGATTCATCGCGGCGAACGCCCTGGCAGTCCGGACGGCGGTGGTACGGGCTGATTGCACGCAATGCGAACGGAAGCCGGCCATCGTGGTGCGGGCGCACCAAGCGCGAGCGGCGTTCGTACCCGGTCAAACCTGTGCGCAAGAAAACTAATAATCACTTAAAACCAGTCAATTAAACGCTCTTCCTCCAAACTGGAATGAACTAGGCACGGCTTGTGCTTAGGGTTTTCGGCACGCAGATTAACCCTCGTGACACGATCCACGCTGGAGAAGAACATGAGAATTCTGGTCGCATCGGGCATGGCCTCACTGACCATCGTCGGTGCCATGTACCTCGCCTACTCCGTCTGACCGCAGACCGCTCGGACAAGGAAAGGCCAGGGACACCGGCTCCACGCCGGATACGCCATCCGGCGCAGGACGAGCCGAACCGGGGCTGCCGGGAACGTCCGCCCCGCCGATCGATCCCATGGACATGGACATTCCCCTCCTGATCATCGGCGCCCTGCTGGTGGCCACACTGACCGCGTTCTTCGCCGGGGCGCTGCCCTATCCAATCGGCTGGATCATCCTCGGCGCGGCCTTTGTCGGGCGACTGCTGTACCTTAAGTCCCGCTGAAGCGGCCAGTGCCCGGCGCATCTGCCTGGGGCCGCACCCCAGCCCTCCCCCGCACGCGGGAGAGGGGGCCTTTATCGTTAGGAGTGGTGCAGGGACATGACCGCTGACGTGAAACCCGGCCGCAAGAAGAGACGCGGTCTCCAACCGACGGTCATCGGCTGGCGGGAAATCGTCTCGTTGCCCGATCTCGGCCTGCTCCGGATTCGCGCGAAGATCGATACCGGCGCGCGCACCTCGGCCCTGCATGCCGACAACATCGAACCCTACGATCGGGACAGCGAACGCTGGGTGGCCTTCCATCCCTGTCACCCGGGGATGACCGAGGTCGGAATCTGCCACTGGCCGGTGCACGATCGTCGGAGCATCCGCAACACCAGCGGGGTTCCGGAGGAGCGCATCATCATCCGCACGCGCATTCACCTGGCGGGGCACCGTTTCCTCGTCGAACTCTCGCTTGCCGACCGCAGCGACATGGCGTTTCCCATCATCATCGGCCGAAGTGCCATCCGGCGGCACGGCCTGCTGGTCGACGGCGCCCGTTCGTGGCTGACCGCCCCCGAAAAAGGAGAATCCCGATGAAGATTGCAATGCTGGCACGCAATCCGAACCTCTATTCCCACCAGCGCATCAAGGAGGCGGCGGAGGCACGCGGCCACCAGATCGACACCATCAACACCACCCGCTGCTACATGAACATCGCCTCGCGCCGGCCCGAGATCTACTACAACGGCGCAAGACTGCCCGTATACGACGCGGTAATCCCGCGCATCGGTGCATCCATCACCTTCTACGGCCTGGCCGTGTTGCGGCAATTCGAGATGATGGGGGTGTACCCGGTGAACGAGAGCGTCGCGATCGGACGGTCGCGCGACAAGCTGCGCTCGATGCAGCTCCTCGCCCGCGACGGGATCAGCCTGCCGGTGACGACCTTCGCCCACGACCCGAAGCACACCGAGGAGGTGATCAAGCTCGCCGGCGGCACGCCCGTGGTGATCAAGCTCCTCGAGGGCACCCAGGGCATCGGGGTGATGCTGACCGACACCGACCGATCGGCCAAGTCCGTGATCGAGACCTTCCGCGGCGCCAACATCAATATCCTGGTGCAGGAATTCATCAAGGAGGCCGGCGGCAGTGACATCCGCGCCTTCGTGATCGGCGGCAGGGTCGTTGCGGCAATGAAACGCACCGGTGCGGCTGGCGACTTCCGCTCCAATCTGCACCGGGGCGGCAGCGCCGAGACGATCCGGATCAGTCCCGAGGAACGCTCGACCGCAATCCGGGCGGCCAAGTCCATGGGGCTGAACGTCTGCGGTGTCGACATGCTGCGTTCCAATCACGGGCCGGTGGTGATGGAGATCAACTCCTCTCCCGGCCTCGAGGGCGTCGAGAAGGCCACTGACAAGGACATCGCCGGGATGATCATCCAGTACATCGAGAAGAACGCGAGGCCCGGCAAGACCCGCACCAAGGGGAGCGGCTGATGGCACGCCGCGCCGATTTCGAGATCGGGACGGAGCGCATCGCCCCCGGCAAGCGACGCACCGTGGACCTGCCGGTCAGCGTGCTGTCCGACCACACGCCGGTGACGATGTCGGCGCATGTGGTCCACGGACGCCGCGCCGGGCCGGTGGTCTTCGTCAGCGCGGGCATTCACGGCGACGAGATCATCGGCATCGAGATCGTGCGGCGTCTGCTCGGCCATTCGACGTTGCGATCCCTCCGGGGCACGCTGGTGGCGGTGCCGATCGTCAACGCCTTCGGTTTCCTGAACCACTCCCGCTACCTGCCCGACCGCCGCGACCTCAACCGGTGCTTCCCCGGAAGCCGGACCGGTTCACTGGCCTCGCGGCTGGCCCACCTCTTCCTGAACGAGATCGTGATGCGCGCGGATCTGGGGATCGACCTCCACTCCGCCGCGGTACACCGAAGCAACCTCCCCCAGATCCGCGTATCACCGGACCAACCGGAAACCCTGCGCCTGGCGCGCATCTTTGGCGCGCCGGTGATCCTGCTGTCGAAATTGCGCGATGGATCGATGCGCGGAGCGGCCAGAGAGGCCGGCGTCGACGTCCTGCTCTACGAGGCCGGGGAGGCGCTGCGCTTCGACGAGACGGCGGTGCGTGCCGGGACGCTCGGCATTCTGCGTATCCTGCACAGCCAGGGCATGATCCCGGCGAAGGGCGTCAGTCAGCCCCGCCGCAGGCCGCTGCTGTGCCGCTCAAGCCACTGGGTCCGGGCGGCGCAGGGGGGACTTCTGCGCAGTTTCCGCTCCGAAGGCGACGTGGTCAAGGAAGGCGAGATCCTCGCGATCGTCTCCGACCCCTTCGGTCAGAGCGAGGTCCCCGTGGTCGCCGACGCCGGAGGCATCATCGTCGGCCGCACCGTATTCCCCAGCGTCAACGAAGGTGATGCACTCTTCCACATCGCCGGGATCGCCTCGCTCGAGAGGGCGGAGACCACTCTCGAGGCCATTGCCAGCCAGTGGGAGGAAGAACCGCTGGAATACGAGGACGAGATCATCTGAGCCGGGCGTCGCTGGTTGCTTCGGCGGTTGTGGCGCGCGCAGCGTGACCGGGGAATCCGCCTGATGATCAGGGCTCCGACACGGGGTAGGGTGCGACAGCTGAGTACTCCCGGCTCACCCAGCCGACAATGCCGTCATCGGAGCGCACCTGGTAGAAGCCCTCGCCAATCTCGAGCAACTCGAGCTCCGTGCCGGGATCGAGTATGCGCAGCACCGGGCTGGACAGGGAGGGATCGGCACGCAGGTTGACGCGCGTGTCCGGCGGCACAAAGACCGTCGAGGCCTCCGATGGCGCGCCCTCCGGCATCCTCGGGCTCTCCGGGACGAACGGCTCCCGCGCCGGGAGCTCTGCTGGCGGGGATTCCTCTGCCGGTGCCTGAACGGCCTCTGGTGCCACCGGTTCCGGCGCAGGCTCCACGACCTCCTGCTCCGGCGATCCAGGTGCCTCCTCCAAAACCAGCTCCGGGACCTCCACCGACTCGGGTTCCGCGTCCCCGGGCGCCGGGTCCGAGAGCCACGCATGGAGGCCGAAGCCAAGCAGGCCGACCATCAACAGCAGCACAACAAGCGCAGCGACGATGCGATTCCAGTGGTAGATGTACTCCGTCCTGGTCGGGGTCGGCGCGGCCCCGGAACCGGTCCGTGTCTTCCGCTGGCGTTGTGGGGGCTGGTTGTCCATGACTCCTCCGTAAACGACTGCAGTATAAACGATTCCGTCACCGAACCGGCCCGGCTCCCGGTCCCGGGGGGCGGGTTCGACGGAACTCCTGGTGCCCGTTGCAGCCGAAACGCGAGCCGGCCAGGGCCGAATCCGCAACACCGAAACATGAATGCGCCCTCGACGCGGTGCCGGCCTGGAGGCAAGACCCATGACGAAGATCGCGATCGTCGGCGCCGGCATGGCGGGACTCGCCGCCGCGCGGCGGCTGGCGGAAACCGGGATCGGCTGCACGGTCATCGAGAAGAGCCGGGGCCTCGGCGGGCGCATGGCGACGCGCCGGGTCGATGGACTGCAGTTCGATCACGGGGCCCAGTACTTCACGGCGCGGGGCACGGGCCTTCGATCGCGGTTGGCGGAGTGGCAAGCGCAGGGAGCCGTGGCGCAATGGACGCCCGGAAGGTGGGTTGGCACACCTGGCATGACGGCGCCAGCCTGGTCGCTCGCGCAAGGGCTTCGCGTGATCCGGGGCCGCCGGACAACGGGGCTCGAAGGCGAGCCCGGTCACTGGAGGCCGACCACGGAGCCCGGGTCCGGCAACCCCGGGGACGGCGAGTCCTTCGATGCAGTGCTCCTGGCCATTCCGGCGCCCCAGGTGATACCGCTAGTCGCCTCGGTGGGTGTTCGGTTTCCGGAGCTCGAACGCGTCCGCTATGCCCCTTGCCTGACGCTGATGCTGGGCTTCGAGAACACCACCGATGTGCAAGAATACGCAGTGACCCCTCCCGAAGGTCCCGTCGCCTGGATCGCGCGCAACGGCACCAAGCCCGGCCGCTCCGGTTCCCTGGAGACACTGGTGGTGCACGCGAACCCCGACTGGTCGCGCCAGCACATCGATGCCGACCCGGAGAGCGCCGCAGAGGCCCTCCTGGGCGCGCTGCGCCCGCACATCGGCGATGCCCGGCCGGTATTCCGCTCGATGCATCGGTGGCTGTACGCACGGGTGGAACAGACAGCGGGAACCCCCTTCCTCTGGGACCCGGCGCGCAGGATCGGTGCCTGCGGTGACTGGGCCGGAGGCCCCCGCGTGGAGGCCGCCTTCGACAGCGGCGAGGCGCTGGCGGCCGCGGTGCTCGAGACGCTCGCCTGAACGGGCCACCCCGACCAGGCCCGGACCTGACGCCGCCTGAAGAATCCGCACGTGGCCAGCACGCGAGATCCCGTGATCCGGCGGCCCTGGGAGGATCTCGCCTGGTCGCGGACAACGCACGGCTTGTTTCGCTTCGAGGGCGAGATCCAGGAACTGATCGCGGTGAAGGGTCCCGGGAACCCGGACCCGGGTTCACGCTGATGGTCGTCGCGCTCCGCGCCACGCTGCCGATGACAAATCCCCCTCCCCCGGCAAGCGCTCATGCGCCCGACTGACCGGATGGCGACAGGTCTCGCTCCCGGTGGCATGCACGAACTCCCTCGACTCATAAAACCCTGTTCAGCCAGCGGGCAGGGAACCTCTCCGCCGATGTCCGGTTCCCAAGACCATTGCCGCAACCAGCGGCAATTCCGAGGATCTCGTTCCAACCAACCGACACGGAGTATCCCCAATGAAACAGTCGTACCGGATGGCCCTCGCGGCGAGTCTGTTCGCGCTCGTCGCGTCGCCTGCATTCGCCTACCAAGGCATGCACGGCAGCGCCGACCGTCAGCACACGGCGCAGGACATGCAGCACCACGGAAGCAAGGCAGGTTACGGCCACGGGCATCACTACCGGCATGGTCCACGGGTGCACCCGCGTCACTACCGCCCGCTGCCACCCCCGCGGTTCTATGGTCCGCCGCACCGCGGGATGAGAGGCATGGGTCCCTACGGGCCGATGCACCATGGCATGCCCGCCTACGGCCACGGCAAGGCCGGCGCCACCCGCAAGGGACACGGTGGCGGCAAAGATGGCAAGCCCGAAGAAGCTAGGGCAGATGACAACTCCATCGTGGCGGTTGCGCAGGCTGCGGGCGACTTCGACACCCTGCTGGCCGCGGCGAAGGCCGGCGGCCTGGCCGACGCGCTTGCCAGCAACGGGCCGTTCACCGTCTTCGCACCGGTTGATGCCGCCTTTGCGGAGCTTCCGGAGGCGGCGGTGAACAACCTGATGCAGCCGGAAAATCAGGAAACCCTGACCTCCCTGCTGCAGCATCACGTGGTGGCCGGCCGCATCGATGCCGCCGGCGTCGTCGACGCCGGAGAGCTGGAGAGCCTCGCGGGCACCCCCCTGACCGTCGAAGCGGAGGGTGACGAGGTCCGCGTCGGAGGGGTGCGCGTCGTGCAGACCGACATTGGTGCCGACAATGGGGTCATTCACGTGGTGGACCAGGTGATGTTCCCCGAGGGCTTCGCCTGCATCGCCACCGTCGCGCAGCGCTCGGGCGAGTTCGAGACCCTGCTTGCGGCAGCCGAGGCCGCCGGTCTGAAGGATGCGTTGTCCGTGGAGGGACCGTTCACGATCTTCGCGCCCACCGACGCCGCCTTTGAGCAACTGCCGGAGGGCACGATCGAGGAACTGCTGGAGCCCGAGAACCTGGAGGATCTCCAGCGCCTGCTGCAGCACCACATCGTTGCGGGAAGCCTGACCGCCGAGGAGGTCCTCGAAGCCGGGACCCTGGAGACCCTCGCCGGGACGACCCTGGAGGTGTCGATGGAAGACGACGAGCCACGGATCAACGGGGCCGAGATCGCCACCGTCGACCTGGAGGCCAGCAACGGCGTGATCCACGTGATCGACACGGTGCTGATGCCCTGAACGCGCAGCTCGCCGCATCGTGACCCAGGAAGGCCACTGCCGGCGCCCCCGGCAGTGGCCTTTTTGCAGAGTTCGTGAGATTTACTCCCGAAAGTGCTGGCGCAGGAAGGCCTCGTCGACCGGAGACAGGTCGAAGCGCCGCGCGGCCTCCGTGATCGCAGCGTGATCATGGCGGCCCTCCTCGGACAGCCAGCGGATTGCGCGGCGCAGGGCCTCGCCTCTCGGGAGCAGACCTGATCGCTTCACGGGAAACCGATCCGCCGGCGACGCGGATCCCCACGCCCCGACTTCAGGACTGACCGCGATGCCCAATGCCCGGCCGACGGGGCATCGGTCCAGGTGTCTCGGAACAGACCCGCCCACGGAGCTTCGCCCGTGCCCGATCGGTGGTTGTTCGCCTCTGCGATCCCTTCTCTCGTGGTCTGGTGGTCGTGTGGCATTGTCATCTTGCATCCGCATGCGGTCGGCAACGGTGGCCAAGCCGCCGCAGGCCCCTGAGATCGTTTCAAGGAGTCAGGATTCATCCATGGACCCCGATGGCGAGAAGAATACAGCGCCCGGGGAGAGAGTGTGGCAGGCACGGAGTGTGCGGCGGTAGGGATCTACCTGCAAGGCTGCCTGAAGGTGCGAAAGGCAGGACCTGCTCCCGTTCGTTCTCGCGCAATCTGGGCTACGATGCTGCAAGGAGGCGTCATGGATCTAACTGCCGAAGACCTGCGACGCGCGATGCAGCGCGGCGAGTTCAGCTTTCACTACCAGCCGAAGGTCTCCTTTCTGACCGGCCGGGTGGAAGGCGCGGAGGCGCTGATCCGGTGGCGGCTTCCCGACGGTGCCCTCGTGCCTCCGGGTGACTTCATTCCGGTGGCCGAGGCCCGCGGCATGGTCGCGGACGTGACGCGACACATGTTTCCCCGCCTGCTCGACGACCTGTCCCGCATCCATGCAGATCAGGGCGAGGACAGGCTCGCGTTCAACATCTCGGCCAATGAACTGGACGACCCCGGCCTCATCCACCTGGTGCGCGAGGCGATCGAAAGCAACCGCATCCGCGGGCCGCACCTCGAGATAGAGATCACCGAGGGCACAGCGGTCTCTCGGCAGGAGGTCATCGTCCAGCGCCTGACCGAGCTGATGGATGCGGGCGTGAGCCTGGCAATGGACGACTACGGCACCGGGTTCTCCTCGCTGGAGACCCTGAGCCGACTGCCGTTCTCGGTCCTGAAGCTGGACCAGTCATTCGTGATGCGGATGCTCGCCTCCACGAAGACCGCGACCATGGTGCGCACCAGCATCGCCATGGCGCAGCTGCTGGGGATCCGCAGCGTGATGGAGGGCGTGGAGAGCGAGCAGGCCTACCGGATGCTGCTGCACTATGGCTGCTCCGAGGCACAGGGCTACTGGATCAGCCCCGCGCTGCCCCTGCCGGACTACCTGGATTTTCGCCGGCGTGACCCGGTCTGGCCCTGCTCACCGATCGGAATGCTGCGCATGGCGCAGTTGACCCATGCCTGGCAATACAAGTTGCTGGTGGACATGCTCTTCGCCTATCTCGAAGACCCGGATGCCCCGGGCTCCATTCCCCGCCATTTGCACATGAACCACGAGGAGTGCGCGCTCGGCGACTGGTACCACGGCCTCGGGCAGGTCCTGAGCGGAGACCCCGATTTCGACTGCCTGGACCGGCCGCACCGGCGCATGCACGACCTCTGTGCGGAGATGCTCGACGCCACGCGCCGGCAGGCATCGCGGGACAGGATCCGACAGTTGATGACGAATCTCAGCGAAGAGTCGAACGCGCTCCACAGTACGCTTCAGCGCCTGGAGATGAGACTGTTGTTCGAGGAGCTGCACACGCCGCAATGACCGGTGCAGTGCCGCTTGTCCCCGGCGCTGGCAAGGGCTCGTGGAGTGCCGCACCGGCTCCACCGAAACGCTTCCTGCGGGACACCCGGACAAATGCCGGGTAGAGTGGACGGGGCGGAGCGTGCCGTCGGTGGCGGTCGCGAACACACGCTGCCGGACACGGGGTTGGATCCCGACCCCGGCCGTTCGAGCAATCCCGGAGGGGCGAGAACATGCGCAAGCGAATCCTGGAGCCAGACCGGCAGGACGCCAACGAAAGGGACGGCCCCTGGCTGGACCTCGAACAGGTGGCCGAGGTGGAGATCACCTCGGAAGACACCGAACATCCGATCGAACGCGCCCTGGTCCCGGGTGCTCCCGAGGGCTGGGTGGCCGGCGGTCCCGGGGAACAGACGATCCGCCTCCTGTTTCCGGAGCCCCAGAGCATCCGGCGCGTCCGGCTTCATTTCGAGGAGACGGAGCTGGAACGCACCCAGCAGTTCGTGCTGCGCTGGTCGCCGGACGGCGGGCACAGCTTTCGCGAGGCCGTGCGCCAGCAGTGGAACTTCAGTCCCGGGGGGGCCTGCCGCGAGACCGAGGACATCCACCTGGGAATACCGGATGTGACGGTCCTTGAGCTGGTTATCATCCCCGATATCGGCGGCGGGCCCGCCCGCGCCTCGCTCGCGCAGCTGCGCATCGAGCCCGGAGAACCGGAGGCGGGCTGACCGGCGACGCGACAGGGGGCGGGTCTCCTACGGCGTTCGCCCCGCCCCCTGTAGGAGCGTGCCTTGCACGCGAATGGGCGTCGGGTTGGCTCTTTCCGGCGTTCGGCGCGCCTGCGGCGCGTTCGCGAGCAGGCTCGCTCCTACAGGGGGCGGCACGGGCGTGTAGGAGCGTGCCGCGCACGCGAATGGGCGTCGGGTTGGTTCTTGGCATTCGGCGCGCCTGCGGCGCGTTCGCGAGCAGGCTCGCTCCTACAGGGGGCGGCACGGGCGTGCAGGAGCGTGCCTTGCAGGCAAACGCGCCGCAGGCACGCCGGGGGGCTCTTCAGGGGCTTAATTCGGCCAGGTGCGCCTCAAGCCGATCATTTGCCGCCGCCAGCTGACCGCGGCTCATGCGCCTGCTGATTTCGTCGACGCGATCCTGGTTCTCAGCCAGGCTGAACCACAGGAAGGCCTCCTCCAGATCCCGCCTGATGCCCCCGCGACCGCCAAGATACAGCTCCCCAAGCCGGTTCTGCGCCGGGACGTGACCCTGGTTGGCGGCCTCCCGGTACAGGCGCACCGCGGCTGCCGTATCCGGCCGCACCTCCCCCGGCTGCCCCATCTCGCGAAGCTGTCCCATGTAGTACTGGGCGCCGGCGACGCCCTTGTCGGCGGCGCGGGACATCCACTTGGCGGCCTCCGCGCTGTCGCGGCGCAGGCCCTCCCCGTTCGCGTAGCGGATGCCGATCAAATACTGGGCATCGGCATGCCCGAGCTCCGCCGCACGCAGGTAATGTTCCTGGCTCTTCACTGGATCCGCCTCGCGGCCATCCCCGGCAGCATATATATATCCCAGGTAATAGTGGGCGCCTGCGTGGCCCCGATCGGCCGCACGCTGGAACCAGGTGGCAGCGCTGTCCTTGTCCTGCTGGGTGCCGCGTGCGATGAAATTGGCCACGCCGACGTCG
Source organism: Thioalkalivibrio sp. (assembly GCA_011389655.1). Classification (GTDB taxonomy): domain Bacteria; phylum Pseudomonadota; class Gammaproteobacteria; order Ectothiorhodospirales; family Ectothiorhodospiraceae; genus Thioalkalivibrio. The sequence continues at coordinate 5,813 of JAABTX010000054.1, read as the reverse complement.
TATTTGGCGTCGACGTCCCCACTTTCGGCGATCCCTTCCCGGATCTCGTACCAGATTCGAAGCAGTTCCTGCTGCCGCTCAGCACCCGAAGGCGCCTGGGCAATGGCGGGCACGGCGAACATGCACGCAAGCAGCACGAACACGGGGGAAAGTACGGGGAGATTCCTGGTCATGCCGGCATCCTCTTCAAAGATGATCGAGGTCAGAGCGTCAACGCGTTGATGACCCAACAGATCATAGTACCCCCCGCCCTCGACCGCAAAGGCGGGCCTGAAGGGTGGGGGCCCGGCTGACCGGAGTGACGGCGCCGCTTCCTACCCTATCCCCTCAAGGGGGTGATATAGAACTTTATCTTCAGGGCCGGATGGAAAAGACCCAGGCGTCCTCGCGCTCGTCCTCCCCGGGGTAATACCGGGGGCGGGTGCCGACCCGGGCGAAGCCCTCGGAACGATAGAGGGCGAGCGCCGCGAGGTTCGAGGGCCGTGCCTCGAGGAACAGGGTCTCCACCCCCTCGTCGCGCGCCTTTGCGACCATGCCCCGGAGCAGGAAGCGTCCCAGTCCCTGGCGCTGGTGATCCGCGTCAATGGTGAGGTTCAGCAGGTGCGCCTCGCCGGCGGCAATGGAAATGACCGAGTGGCCCACCAGGTGCCGGTCGCATTCCAATACCCAGCAGCCATAGCCGACCCGCATGCAGTCGCGGAAGATGCCCGCGGTCCAGGGAAACGAATAGGCGCCGCGTTCCACCTGCATCACGCCTTCGATATCGTCCCGCCGCATGCGGCGCAGCGTGGGTTCGGGTTCGAGGCACGCACTCATGTCGCGATGGCCTTCCGACCGCCTGTGGATACCCCCTCCTGCGATGCGACCCGTTTCTCCATCGCGCTGCTGGCCTCAGCCGCTGAGCGCCCGAGCACGGGCGAACAGCAGATCACTCCAGGCCCTCGCCTTGTCTGCCGGCGAACGCAACAGGTAGGCCGGGTGGTAGGTGACCACCAGCGGCACGCCCCGGAAGCCGTGCTCCCGCCCACGGAGTCGGCCCAGGGGCGCATCGCTGCGGAGCAGGGACTGTGCGGCGACCCGGCCGAGCGCGACGATGACGCGGGGCTCGATCAGATCGATCTGTCGGTCCAGAAACGCCCGGCACGCAGCGGCCTCGGCCGGCAGGGGATCACGGTTTCCCGGCGGCCGGCATTTCAGGACGTTGGCGATGTAGACGTCTTCTCCGCGCCGCAGGCCCAGGGCCGCGAGCATGTTGTCCAGCAGGCGGCCGGCACGGCCCACGAAGGGCTCGCCGCGGCGGTCTTCCTCGGAGCCGGGGGCCTCGCCGATGAAGAGCCAGCTGGCCTTCGGGTCCCCGACCCCGAAGACCGTCTGCGTGCGGCGCTGCGCGAGTTCGGCACATGCGGTGCAGGAGGCGACTCGTGCCCCGAGACCTGCCCAGTCCAGGTTTGCGACCGGACTCTGGGCAACCGCCACGCCGGCAGCCGGTTCCTGCCGCAATGCTGCCGGGACGTCCATCGCGTCCTCGATGGGCGGTTGCTGCGCGAGCGCCGACTGCCGCGGCACCCAGACCGGGATTCCGATCTGGTGCAGCACCTCGCGCTTGCGGGTACTCAGCGGCACAGGGGGGCCTCAGACGCCGTCATGCTGCGGGTGGGCCCGCTCCAGCGGCACCATGAGCCGGTTCAGCGCGTTCAGGTAGGCCTTGACCGAGGCGATCACGATGTCGGTGTCCGCCCCCTGCCCGTTCACGATACGACCGCCGCGCGACAGGCGGACGGTCACCTCGCCCTGGGCGTCGGTCCCCGAGGTGATGTTGTTCACCGAGTAGAGCAGCAGGTCCGTCCGGCTCTGCACGATGGACTCCACCGCCTGGAAGGCGGCATCGACCGGCCCGCCGCCCTCGGCGGCCCCGCTGAGAATACGATCGTCGGCCTCCAGCCGCACCTCGGCGCGGGGCGTGGTGCCGGTCTCCGAGCACACGCGCAGGCTCTTTAGGCGATAGCGGTCGGAGGCCTCCGGCGCGAGCTCCGAGACCAGGGCCTGCAGATCCTCGTCGAAGATCTCGTGCTTCTTGTCCGCGAGCTCCTTGAACCGCGCGAAGACCTCGTCGAGCTGTTCCGCACTCTCGAATTCGACCCCGAGTTCGCGCAGGCGTGCACGCAGCGCGTTACGCCCGGAGTGCTTGCCGAGAATCATGCGGTTGGCGCTCCAGCCCACATCCTCGGCGCGCATGATCTCGTAGGTGTCGCGGTGCTTGAGCACGCCGTCCTGGTGGATACCGGACTCGTGGGCGAAGGCATTCGCGCCGACGATGGCCTTGTTCGGCTGCACCGGAAAACCGGTGACGTTCGATACCAGGCGGGAGCAGGGCACGATCTGTGTGGTGTCGATGCGCGTCTCCACGGGGAAGATGTCCTGACGCGTGCGCACCGCCATCACGATCTCCTCCAGCGACGCGTTGCCGGCTCGCTCGCCGAGGGCGTTGATGGTGCACTCCACCTGCCGCGCCCCGTTCTGCACCGCCGCCAGGGAATTGGCCACGGCCAGGCCAAGGTCGTTGTGGCAGTGCACCGAAAACACCGCGCGGTCCGAATTCGGGATACGCTCCCGCAGGGTCGCGATCGTGTGCCCGAAGGCCTCCGGGATCGCGTAGCCGACCGTATCCGGGATGTTGATCGTGCCGGCGCCGGCATCGATCGCCGCCTCGATCACCCGGCACAGAAAGTCGATCTCGGAGCGGCCGGCATCCTCTGCCGAGAATTCGACGTCATCACTGTATTTACGGGCGTGCCGGACCGCCGTCACCGCGTTCTCGACGACCTGGTCCGGGGTCATGCGCAGCTTGTGCTGCATGTGGATCGGGCTGGTCGCGATGAAGGTGTGGATGCGCGGGGCCACCGCGTCCTTCAGCGCCTCGGCGGCCCGGTCGATGTCCTGTGTCCGTGCGCGGGTGAGGCCGCAGACGCGGCTTTCCTTCACCGCGCGCGCCACCGCGCGTACCGCCTCGAAGTCTCCGATGCTGGCAGCCGGAAAGCCGGCCTCGATCACGTCCACGCGGAGTTTTTCCAGCAGATGCGCGATGCGCAGCTTCTCCTCGCGGGTCATGGAGGCCCCGGGACTCTGCTCGCCGTCGCGCAGGGTGGTATCGAAGATGATCAGTGCGTCTTTGCTCATGGTCTCGGCATTCGGTTGGCTGCGGAAGGGGCGATGCACTCCGCGATATTAACGCGGAACCCATCGGCACCAATAACGTGCAGGGCAAACAGGCGGTCCGCACGGCGGGTGCGCTGCGCTTCATCCATCCTCAAGCGCGGGAAACCCACCGGAATGTATCAGGAGCTCTTGCGGGACCGGTGGCGACGCCAGCGCTCGAGGGTCAGCAGGGGTCCGGAGAGGGCGTAGAGCACAAAGCCGGCGAGCAGGACCTTGGGCGGATCGAGGGCCGCGAGCATCAGCATCCCCACCACCGCGAGCATCGCGAAGAAGGGCACACGGTGGCGGAAGTCCATGTCCTTAAAGCTGGAATAGGTGAGATTGCTGACCATCAACGCGCCGGCGGTCACCGTGATCGCCAGCGCGATGATCATCAGCACCAGGGGTGTATCGGTGAAGGCGGACATGTCCTCCATCACCCAGACCGTGCCCACCACCAGGGCCGCGCTCGCGGGACTCGGCAGCCCCTGGAAGAAACGCTTGTCCGCCGCGGCCAGACGCGCATTGAAGCGGGCCAGCCGCAGCGCCGCGGCGGTTGCGTAGAAGAAGGCCGCCACCCAGCCGAGGTTGCCGAGTTCGTGCAACTGCCACAGATAGGCGATCAGCGCCGGCGCGAGCCCGAAGGCGACGAGGTCGGACAGGGAATCGTACTGGGCGCCGAACTCGCTCTGGGTATTGGTCAGGCGTGCCACGCGTCCATCCAGTCCGTCGAGCACCATCGCAACGAAGACCGCGATCGCGGCGGTGATGAAATTGCCGTTGATTGCCGAGACGACCGCGAAGAAGCCCGAGAAGAGCACACCGGTGGTGAACAGGTTGGGCAGAAGAAACACCCGGCGCCGCGGACCCGGATTCTCCCGCTCCGGCACGTCACCGCTCATGACCTGGCCGCCTGCAGGCCGTCTTCCCGTGCGCTTGTCAGGGAGCCGAGCAGGTCACTGCCAGCCAGCACCCGCTGGCCGGGATGCGCGGAAACACGGGTGCTGTCCGGCACCCAGAGGCTTACATTGAGCCCGAAACCCGCCAGGCCCAGCCGCTTACCCCGTCCGAAGCGATTCCCGGTGATCGCTCCGACCCGGACGAAGCGCGGCCATCGGCGCAGGTCGAGCGCCAGCGAGAAGGCCTGTTCCTCGTCGGTTTCAAAGGCGAACGCTAGGTGGCCGGCGAGCTGCGGATCGGCTTCCTCGTCCGTCCCCTTCCCCGGCCAGTACCGCTGAGTCACGGTCGCCTCCTGCGGTGCATGCAGATTGTATTCGCCCAGCGCCCGCTGGCGGATCACGATGCGCTGGGCGGGTTTGCCGGAGAACGGATCCCGGGCCTCCTCCACGGACTGCACCACGCCATCGGCCGGCGCCACCAGGCCAAGCGCAGTCGGCGGCAGACGGCGCACGAAATCGCGGAACAGCAGCAGGAGGGCGATTGCGAGCGTTACCAGGAAGAACCCCATCTCGGTGTATCCGAACAGCAGGGTGATCACCGCAAGCCACGCAGTGCCGATCACGAAGAGTCTTCCTTCTGGGGCCACGGGAAACATGCGGTCGCTCCGGCCGGACCCGCAGCGGAAGCCGCGCGATACCGGCGCGGGCCCGGGAAACCCGGGCCCGGTATGGTCAGTTGCGGCTCTTGTCGACGAGCTTGTTCGCGGCGATCCAGGGCATCATCGAGCGCAGCCGCTCGCCAACATGCTCGATCGGGTGGGCCGCGTTCAGCCGCCGATAGGCGGTCATCGACGGGTAGTTCGCGGCCCCCTCCTGGATGAAGGCCTTCGCGTACTCGCCGGTCTGGATCCGGTGCAGCGCCTCGCGCATCGCGTAGCGCGACTCCTCGTTGATCACCTTCGGGCCGGTCACATACTCGCCGTACTCGGCGTTGTTCGAGATCGAGTAGTTCATGTTGGCAATGCCGCCCTCGTACATCAGGTCGACGATCAGCTTCAGTTCGTGCAGACACTCGAAGTAGGCCATCTCCGGCGCATAACCGGCCTCGACGAGGGTTTCGAACCCGGCCTTCACCAATTCCACCGCACCGCCGCAGAGCACCGCCTGCTCGCCGAACAGGTCGGTCTCGGTCTCATCCTGGAAGCTGGTCTCGATGATACCGGTGCGGCCACCGCCGATCGCCGAGGCGTAGGAGAGCGCGGTGTCGCGTGCATGCCCGGAGGCGTCCTGGAACACCGCGATCAGGTCGGGGATGCCGCCGCCCTTCACGAACTCGTTGCGCACGGTGTGACCCGGGGCCTTGGGTGCAATCATGATCACGTCGAGGTCGGCACGCGGCACGATCTGGTTGTAGTGGATCGCGAAACCATGGGCAAAGGCCATCGTCGCGCCCTGCTTCAGATTCGGCTCGATCTCGGACCTGTACAGCCGGGCCTGGAACTCGTCCGGGGTCAGTACCATCACCAGGTCCGCGCCGGTCACGGCCTCGGGCACGTCGGCCACCTTCAGCCCGGAGCCCTCCGCCTTCGCGCGCGACCCTGAGCCGGGGCGCAGGCCGACCGTGACGTCGACGCCCGAGTCCTTCAGGTTGTTCGCATGCGCGTGACCCTGTGAGCCGTAGCCGACGATCGCGACCTTCTTGCCCTGGATGATGGAGAG
>JAABTX010000007.1 GCA_011389655.1 Thioalkalivibrio sp. | reverse complement strand
AGTCGGTGTAGTGCGACAGGACGTTCACGGTCTTGATCGACATCATCGGGCCTTCGAAGGTGGCCAGACCGTAGAAGGATAGCGCCACGATCAGGAAGCGCAGGATCGGGTCCGTGCGGAGCTTATGCCAGGCACCGGAGAGGGTCATGATCCCGTTGATCATGCCGCCCCAGGAAGGCGCCAGCAGCATCAGCGAGAAGACCATGCCCAGCGACTGCACCCAGTCAGGCAACGCGGTGTAGTGCAGGTGGTGGGGGCCGGCCCACATGTACAGCGAGATCAGCGCCCAGAAGTGGACCACCGACAGGCGGTACGAGTAGATCGGGCGTCCGGCCTGCTTCGGCACGAAGTAGTACATCATCCCGAGGAAGGCGGCGGTGAGGAAGAAGCCGACCGCATTGTGCCCGTACCACCACTGGATCATCGCGTCCATGGTGCCCGGGTAGGCCGAGTACGACTTGAACAGGGTGACCGGCATCGAGATGTTGTTGACGATGTGCAGCACCGCGATCACGAGGATGAAGGCCCCGAAGAACCAGTTGGCGACATAGATGTGCTGGGCCTTCCGCTTCAGGATGGTGCCGAAGAACACGATCGCGTAGGCGACCCAGACAATGGCCACCAGGATCGCGATCGGCCATTCCAGCTCGGCGTATTCCTTGCCCATGGTCATCCCCAGCGGCAGGGTGATCGCGGCCAGTACGATCACGGCCTGCCAGCCCCAGAAGGTGAAGCCGACCAGGGGCCCCCCGAAGAGCCGTGTCTGACAGGTGCGCTGGACGATGTAGTAGGAGGTGGCGAACAGTGCGGAGCCGCCGAAGGCGAAGATCACCGCATTGGTGTGCAGTGGGCGCAGGCGCCCGAAGGTGAACCACTCAAGGTTGGTATTCAGGGCCGGCCAGAAGAGCTGGGCGGCGATGATCACGCCCACCAGCATTCCGACCACGCCCCAGACGATCGTCATGATCGAGAACTGCCGAACTACCTTGTAGTTATAGGTTTCCTGCGTCGCTGTTCGGACGTCATGCGTGTCTGCGGTTGTTTCCATGGAGATCCCCCATCGGTGAAGAAATCGACGCAGCCAAACGACCCGGGCGGGCTGCCTCGCATTCCGGAGTGTAGGCCATGATCGGCCCGTTTGGTTGATTCAGATCAAGACTTTTTTTTGGATTCAGGGCTGCAGCGTGGAACCTGTGGATAATCTTCTGGTCTGAGTACGGTTTTTCCTGACCGCGGCTCCCTGTCGCTCGTGGCGTCTGCTGCAGTATGCTCCGCTCATTCCCGGGCGCGAACGGCGGTGATCGCTGTGTCCCGAGGGGCATCAACAGGAGGAGGGACGCATGAAATTCGAGACCAGGGCGATTCACGCAGGCTTCGAGCCGGATCCGACGACCCGGGCCGTGGCGGTGCCGATCTACCAGACCACCTCCTACGCCTTCGATGACACCCAGCACGGCGCGGACCTGTTCGACCTGAAGGTTCCGGGCAACATCTACACCCGGATCATGAATCCGACCACGGACGTGCTGGAGCAGCGCGTGGCCGCGCTGGAGGGCGGAGTGGGCGCGCTGGCATTTGCCTCGGGCATGGCGGCCGTCACCGCCGGCATCATGACGCTCGCCGAATCCGGCCAGAATATCGTGACCACCAGCACCCTCTACGGCGGGACCTACAATCTCTTCGCGCATACGCTGCCGCGCTATGGCATCGAGGTCCGTTTCGCCGCGCCGGGAGACATCGACGCGATGCGCGGCCTGATGGACCCGGGTACCCGCGCCGTCTTCTGCGAATCCGTCGGCAATCCGGCAGGGAACGTTGCCGATCTGGCGGCCCTTGCCGAACTGGCTCATGCGCACGGTGTGCCCCTGTTGGTAGACAACACGGTGCCATCGCCGTATCTCTGCCGCCCCTTCGAACACGGTGCCGACATCGTGGTGCATTCGCTCACCAAGTACATGGGCGGACACGGCACCACCATTGGCGGCGTGCTGGTCGATTCCGGACACTTCCCCTGGGCCGATCATGGCGAACGCTTCCCGGGGCTCACGCAGCCGGATCCCTCCTATCACGGGGTGACCTACACGGACGCCTTCGGGCCCGCCGCCTATATCGGCCGCGCGCGGGTGGTGCCCCTGCGCAACATGGGCGCGGCCATCTCGCCCTTCAACAGCTTCCAGATCCTGCAGGGCATCGAGACCCTGGCGCTGCGCATGGATCGCCACTGCGACAACGCCACGGCCGTGGCGCGGTTCCTCGACGAGCATCCGGACGTTGGCTGGGTCTCCTACGCGGGCCTCCCCTCGCACCCGGATCACGCGCTGACGCAGCGCTACCTCGGGGGGAGGGCGGCCGGCATCCTGAGCTTCGGGATCAGCAGCCCGAGGGGTGGACGCGAGGCGGGCGGGCGCTTCATCGATGCCCTCAAGCTCGTGACCCGGCTGGTGAACATTGGCGACGCCAAGAGCCTGGCCTGCCACCCCGGGACGACCACGCATCGCCAGCTGTCGGCCGAGGAGCTGGAACGGGCCGGCGTCCGCGAGGACATGGTGCGACTGTCCGTCGGCATCGAGCACATCGACGACATCCTCGGGGACCTCGATCAGGCCCTGGCCGCGGCAGTCTGAGGGCGGTCGCGGGGACAGAGGGGACAGATTTTTGAATCTGTCCCCGGGCTCTTGGATCAGTAGAAGAGGGCGCGGATTGCCGCGATGAAGGCGGTCCGTTCTGCCGGAGGCAGTTGCCCGAACAGGCGTCCAAGACGCTGGTCGAGGTCCGGGTCTCTCGGCGCCCGCTCTGGCGGACTCGCCGCGCGGGCCAGCCACGTAGCCTCGATGCGCTCACTGGCGAGTTCCATACCGAGAATCGCCCGGTAGCCCTGCGGCCAGTCGATCGCCCGAACTCTTCGCCGCAGGGCGCGTACCCGGCGCGTGACGGCCGCGTTCCAGTCGGTGGAGCCGGACTCCAGGGCGGTCCAGTGCGCCGGAGCCAGCGCATGGGGCAGCCAGCAGGCGAACAAGAGGAAGATCACGTCGACACCGTGGCGCTCCTGCCAGTGCAACAGGAGATCACGAACATCCGCGCGATCCCACGCGGCGACGGCAAAGGCCCAGAAGGCTTCGGGGTCAGGCGGTCTGCGAGAGGGGCTCAAACCGGATGCCCGCGATCCGGTGCAGGCTGTCCATGTCGATCAGACGCAGATCGCGGGTGTGGATCTCGATCAGTCCCTGCTTGCGGAACTGCGTAAACAGGCGGCTGATGGTCTCCTGCGTCAGACCGAGGTGGTTGGCGATGTCCGCGCGGGACATGCTGAGGCAGAAGCGGTCGGCGACCAGTCCGCGGGCACGGAAGCGTGTCGAGAGACTCAGCAGGAACGCGGCGAGCCGCTGCTCGGCGCTGCGCTGCCCGAGCAGTGCGAGCAGGGATTCATCGGAGGCGATCTCCCGGCTCATCATGCGCATGAAGTGCTGGCGGAAGGCTGGCAGCTGACCCGCGAGGGCGTCGAGCTTGTCGAAGGGGATCTCGCAGACACTGGTCGACTCGAGTGCCACGGCGCTGACCGGGTGCTCCCCATGATTGATCGCGTCGAGCCCCAGCAATTCGCCGGCCAGGGCGAACCCGGTGACCTGCTCCGTGCCGTCGTCCGAGAGCAGCACGGTCTTCAGTGAGCCGGTCCGCACCGCGAATACGGAGGCGAAGGGAGCGCCCATGCGGAAGAGGACATTGCCCTTGGTGATCGGTCGCCGCCGCTGGACGATCTCGTCCAGTTGCCACAACTCCGTGTCCGGGAGCCCGACAGGGAGACACAGCAGCTTCAGTGAGCACTGATCGCAGGAGCCTGAAGCGTGCATCGACATGGCAGGAGTGTAGCCAGAACAGGAGCGCGAAAGGAAGTCTACCGGAGCCGGTTCGAGGGTTTTGCCAGGCACCCCGGCAGCGGACGCGAATCCCGGGTGCCTCAACGCATGGTCGGAGGCTGCGACGGCCCCCTTTCTGATCTGCATCATTCCCGTGTCGGACCTGATGGACTACCTTCGTAGGCATGGCAACATCCGCCCTGTTCCTGCCTCGGTCTTCCGTGGATTCCCTTTTCGACGCCCTCCGTGACCAGGGGTTTTCAAGGCTTGTCGGGCCGGTGGCCCGGGATGGGGCCATCGTCTACCGGGAGATCGCCTCGGCGGCGGATCTGCCGCGAGGGATGCGCGACCGACAGGCGCCGGGGACGTATCGGCTCGAGACCCAGCACGACGGCGTGCGCATGTTTTCCTGGGCCAACGGTCCGCAGGCGCTCAAGCCGCTGACCTTCGCACCCCGCGAGCCACTCTGGCGCTGCGCGCGTGATGAATCCGGCGGGCTGACCTTCGCGGATGTCGAGCGGGAGCACGAACCCACCGCGGTGATCGGTGTCCGCGCGTGCGACCTCGCCGCGCTGCAGATCCACCAGCAGCACTTCCTGGAGTCCCCCTATCCGGATCCGCACTATGCGGCCAGGCGCGCGAGCCTTTTCCTGGTGGCGGTTCACTGCAGTCACCCCGCCGACACCTGCTTCTGTGCGTCGACGGGGGACGGGCCACGCGCGGAATCGGGTTACGACCTCGCGATGTCGGAACTGGACGAAGGCTTCGTGGTCACCGCGGGTACCGATCCGGGGCGCGCGGTGCTGGCGTCGCTGGGGCTCGGCGCGGCCTCCTCCCTGCAACGGGAAGAGGCCGACCGGGAGGTCGCGGCCGCGGCCCGAGGGCAGGGCAGGAGCCTGCCCTCGCGCAACCTGAAGGATGCGCTCTACGCGCGCCTCGAGCATCCCCACTGGGATCACGTGGGCCGTCGTTGTCTCTCCTGCGGGAACTGCACCGCAGTGTGCCCGACCTGCTTCTGCCATGCCGAGCAGGACGCACCCGCGCTGAACGGCGAATCCGCCGAGCATCTGCGCCAGTGGGACTCCTGTTTCACGGCCGTGCACAGCTACATGGGTCACTTCCTGGTACGCGAGGAGACCCGTCTGCGCTACCGGCAGTGGCTGACCCACAAGCTGGGCTCCTGGCACGAGCAGTATGGGCGCTCCGGCTGCGTCGGCTGCGGGCGCTGCATCGCCTGGTGTCCGGTGGGCATCGATATCACCGCCGAGGTCGCGACGCTCATGGAGTCCGGCGATGCACAACCCTGACCGGCCGGTGGAGGTCGAGGTGGTGGAGCGGGTCGAGGAGACCCCGAGCATCTACACCCTCCACCTGCGCTTCACGGACCCCGAGGTCGCGTCCGGATACCGTTTGCTCCCGGGGCAGTACAACATGCTCTACCTGTACGGGGTCGGCGAGGTGCCGATCTCCATCGTGTCCGACCCCGACCACGAGGGTCTGCTGGAGCACACCATCCGCTCGGTCGGGCGGGTCACCGAGGGGATGGAACGTCTTCGGGTGGGCGACCGCATGGGCCTCAGGGGGCCGTACGGCCGCGGCTGGCCGCTCGACAAGGCCGAGGGGCGGGACGTGGTGATCGTCACCGGCGGGCTTGGCTGTGCGCCGGTGGTGTCGATGATCCGCTACGTGCTGAACCGCCGCGAGCGCTTCGGACGGCTGGTGATCCTGCAGGGCGTCAAGCACACCGATGACCTGATCTGGCGCCGGCAGTACGAGCGCTGGCAGGCGTTGCCCAACACCCAGGTGCTGCTGGCCGCGGACGTTGGCGGACCGAACTGGCCCTTCAGCGTGGGCAAGGTGACGGTGCTGTTCAACCAGGCCGATATCGACCCGGACCGCAGCATCGTGATGCTGTGCGGGCCCGAGGTGATGATGAAGGCCTCGATCGACCGCCTGCTGGCGCTGAATGTCCCGGCCGATTCCATGTGGCTCAGCATCGAGCGGAACATGCAGTGCGGCATCGGGCACTGCGGCCACTGCCAGGTGGGACCGCACTTCGTCTGCCAGGATGGCCCGGTGTTCCACTACCCGGCGCTGCGCCCCTGGCTGGGCGTTACCGGTTTCTGACGGGAGACGGCATGACGGTGAACGTGAAGGTAGGCAATAGCGCGTCCCCACCCCAACCACCCCCCACAAGCGGGGCAGGGAGATCCTTATCGTCAGGGTGGGTGCTGGGCCATGAAGGCTAGCGCTCGCACACAGACGACTGCCCTCGAGCGGCTGAACGCGCGCGAGAATGCCCGTCCGCGCGTCGCGGTCCACAAGTTCAGCTCCTGCGACGGCTGTCAGCTCGCCTTCATCAATGCCGGGGAGGCCCTGCTGGAGCTGGCACAGCTCGTCGAGATCGTGCACTTCGCCGAGGCCGGACCGATGGATCCGGAGGCCGCCGTCGACATCGCCTTCGTGGAGGGCAGCATCTCCACCCCGGACGAGGCGGAGCGCATCCAGGCGGTCCGGGCGAACAGCCGCTTCCTGGTCAGCCTGGGCGCCTGTGCGACCTCCGGCGGACTGCAGGCCCTGCGCAACTTCAACGCCGACGGGGCGACCGGGTGGACCGAAGCGGTCTACGCCCAGCCGGAGTTCATCGACAGCCTGGACACCGCCACGCCGGTCGCGGAGCACGTGAAGGTGGACCTGGAGCTCTGGGGCTGCCCGGTGAATGCGCGGCAGGTCTTCCAGGCGGTGCGCCAGCTGCTGTTCGGTGTCGAGCCGGTGGTGGACAAGGACAAGCTCTGCGTGGAGTGCAAGCGCCAGCAGCATGTCTGCGTGCTGGTTGCCCAGGGTATTCCGTGCATGGGTCCGGTCACGCACACCGGCTGCGGGGCCCTGTGCCCGGCCTTCGGGCGCGACTGCTACGCCTGTTTCGGCCCGGCCGAGAATCCGAACACCGCGTCGCTCGCGCGCCGCTTCGACGGCCTCGGCCTGATGCCCGAATCGGTCGCGCAGCGCTTCCACTTCATCAACAGCCATGCGCCAGCCTTCCGCGCCGAGTGGCTGGCCTGGAAGGAGCGGTCGTGACGGAGAACCGCGACATCCGCATCGAGGTGCCGGTGCTGGCCCGCGTCGAGGGCGAGGGCGCTCTCGAGCTGAGCGCTTCGGAGGGGCGGATCGACACCCTGCGCCTGCGCATCTTCGAGCCCCCGCGCTACTTCGAGAAGTTTCTCGAGGGCCGCGCGCCACAGGAAGTGCTGGACATCGTCGCGCGGATCTGCGGGATCTGCCCGGTGGCCTATCAGATGACGGCCGTGCAGGCACTGGAGCAGGCCTTCGGCGTGCAGGCATCGTCCCACGTGATGCACCTGCGGCGCCTGATGTACTGCGGCGAGTGGCTGCAGAGCCACGCGCTGCACGTGCACCTGCTGGCGCTGCCCGACTTCCTCGGTTTCGACAACGCCATTGCCATGGCCGGAAAGCACCCCGATGCCGTGCGGCGGGGCCTGCGACTGCAACGGCTCGGCAACGACCTGATCCGGCTCTTCGGCGGCCGCTCCGTGCATCCGGTCGGGATGCGGATGGGCGGCTTTCATCGTGGACCCGACCCGGAACGGGCGGCTGCGGTGCTGCGGGAACTGCGCTCCGCCATGGCAGACGCGGAGGCGCTGGTGGCCTTCACCGCGTCGCTGCCGCTTCCGGACGACGAGCAGGAATTCGTCTCCGTGGCCCTGCGCCACGACAGCGAATACGCGATGTACGCCGGCAGGATCGTCTCGGACCGGGGCCTCGATCTGCCGGTGAAGGACTACCTCGACCACTTTCGGGAATCCCACGTCCCGCACTCGACCGCGCTGTATGCCCACCTCGACGGAGAACCGTATCTGGTCGGACCGCTGGCCCGCCTGAACCTGAATCACGACCGCCTCTCGCCACCGGTCCGGTCGGCGCTGGAGGCGACCGGCCTGAGCCTGCCCAGCCGCAACATGTTCCACTCCCTGATCGCCCGGGCGGTGGAGATCCACGAGGTGGTCTCCGAGGCGATCCGTCTGCTCGAGGCCTACCGCCCGGAAGAGCCCGCCCACGTGCCGACGACCGTGCAGGCCGGTGTCGGCTGCGGCGCCACCGAGGCGCCGCGCGGTCTGCTGTGGCACCGCTACGAGACGGACGCCGCAGGCAGGGTGCTGTCGGCCCGGATCGTCCCGCCCACCGCGCAGAACCAGGCGCGGATCGAGGACGACCTGAAGTGCTCTCTGGAGGCCTTCGGCCTGCACAACGACGATGACGCGCTGCGCCTGCGCGGCGAGACGGTGATCCGCAACTACGACCCGTGCATCTCCTGCGCGACGCATTTCCTGAAGGTGCGCGTGCAACGCCGGTGACGCGCGACGATCCGAACCGCCGTTGGCGTATCATCGGGGTCGGTTCGCCAGTGACCGGTGACGATCTCGGTTGGCGGGCGATCGAGGCCCTTCGGGCTGCGGGGCTCGACCGCTGCGCCGAGCTGCTGGCCCTGGATCGCCCGGGCCCGGCCCTTCTGGAGTACCTCCAGCCTGATGGGGCGGTGATCCTGATCGACGCGATGGAGGCGGGGCTGCCACCGGGGAGCATCCGCGAACTCCGGCTGGACGAACTTGTTCGCGCCGGACGCATGCCGTCCAGCCACGACTTCGGCGTCGCCGACGCTCTGGCCCTCGCTCAGGCACTGAAGCGTCTGCCCCGGCGCCTTCATGTGCTGGGTCTCCAGGCATCGGATGGAGCAGGAACATACGCTTGGCGAAGGGATCGGCAACGCGAGCTCCTGCAACAGGTGCGCGCCATTCTGGATCTCCCGGACCCGGCATGACGGAAAGTTCCCTCTGTCAGCGCCGGGGACCGGATGGTTATTGGCCGGGGCGAAGACAGCGCAGAGAGAATGCGCGGGCGAAGACGTCGACAGGGCGAATGGGTTTTTGGCGCCATTCAGGCCCGATTGTCGAGGCTCAGCGGCTCCGCCGTGATCGAAACGCCATGGAAAAGGATTGCTGGTCCATGATGAGGCCGTTTATCCTTTTACTACGCTGATCCCGGCAGGATCATCCCGGTATCCTTTTAATTCGGCTGCCACGGCAGCCTCGACTGTGGTCGGGCGCTCCGGCGGCTGGCCGGTGCGCGGTGGGAATGCGATGAGCGATCAAGCGGTCACTGCAGGCAGGCACGCGCCGACCGCGACGAGGCCGTCAGCGCGGGGTGTGGTCCTCGGCGCGCGCCGCTGCAGCGCCATCGGATCGTCCGGGAGAGCGGAATGCCGTCACTGATGGTGGAGGCTCTGCCGCATCGTGTGGTGGGCGGAGTCACTGTTCTCATCCTGCTCGCGCTGCCGGCCTTGATTCTGCTCGTCCCCAGCGGCGGCAGCGTGCCCTACCACCTGCTGGCGCTGACCGCCATCCTCGCTCTTTTGCTGCGCTGGCCCGGGGCCCCGCACAGACTCACCGCCGAGGAGCGGCTTGCGTCGCTCGGGTTTGCCGCGTTCGCGGTCACGGTGCTGCTGTCGGTGGCGGAAACCGGCTTCAGCCGGGAAGCCGTGCGCGATCTCGACGTGCTGCTGCGGCCGCTGTGGGCGATCCCGATCATCTACCTCTTCGTTCGCGTTCGTCCGCCCGAGGGCATGCTCTGGTTCGGTCTCTCGCTGGGGGCCGTAGTGGCCGGGCTCAACGCGCTGTACGAAGTCGTGACGGCCGCACAGTATGTCAGAGCGGAGGGCAGTACCAGTGCCGTGACCTATGGCAACACCGCACTGGCCATGGGTGTGATGGCCGCGGCCGGTCTGGCGTATTTTCGGCGCCTTGGCCGCGCCTGGCTGATCGTCCCCGCGGCGGCCCTGCTGCTGGGGCTGGTGGCCAGCTTCCTCTCCGGTAGCCGGGGCGGATGGCTGGCGATCCCATTCCTGGCGCTGCTGCTGCTGTGGCACTACTGGCAGCCCCGCTATCGACGCCTGGCGATCGCCAGCGTGCTGGCCGTGGTCGCCGCTGTCAGCCTCGCGCTGCTGCTGCCGCAGACCGGTGTGAAGAACCGCATTGACCAGGCGGTAACGCAGGTACAGCTCTATGGGCAGGACCGTGCTGTGCATGCCGATAACCCGGTGGGGAAGCGCCTGGAGCTGTGGCGCGCCGCCTGGAGCATGTTTCAGGAGCAGCCGCTGTTCGGCGGGGGGATGGGTTACAGTTTCAACCGCTTCCTTCGCGAGGGGATAGCCGATGGCAAGTTTCATCCGTCCATCGCCGTGCAGACCATGCCGCACAACGTGGTACTGGATCTGCTGGCGCTGCGCGGGTTGGTCGGACTTGTCGGGGTGGTCGTTCTGTGGTGGGCACTGGGTCGTGTCTTTCTCAGCGCAGCGCGACACCCGGAGATGGAGATCCGTGCGCTCGGGGCTGCCGGCCTGGCGCTGTTACTCGGCTACGCCGTGTTCGGGATGACCGATTCCGTGATGGACTACGGGCCGCCGCTGGTGTTCTTCTGCTTTTACTCGGCGTTGATCGCCCACCTCGTCGGACGCGCCCGGCTCGCTCAAGGGGCATTGGCGGCGCAGCATCGGCAGGTTGAGGACGAGCGGGCATCGGGCGCGTGTCCCCACGGCGGCGCCGCCTCGGTTTAGCGGCAGATAGGCGCCGTGCCGAGCCGATCCATTGCGGCCCATCCTGACCGCGCGCAGTGACCGTGTCGGAGTCAAGGAGATGAGCGAAGATCTTTGCCTGCTCACCCCCACCTGGTCGGGAGATCGGGCGCATTTCGAGCTGATGCGGGCGTCGCTCGAGCGCTCGACGCTCGCGGCGACTCCGCACCATGTGGTCGTGCAGACCGAGGACCTCGAGCTCTTCCGCGCCTTCACCGGGCCCGCCGTGCGGCTGGTCGCAACGCGCGACGTACTGCCTGGCGATGTCGAGTCACTGCGGCAGCGGGGGCGGCGGTGGCAGAGGCGGCTGGGGCGCGGCGCCACGCGCCTGATGGGCAGCGTGGCCCGTTATACGGGCCGGCCGCGCTGGGTCGCCCACACCGGCTGGCACGTGCAGCAGATAACCAAGCTTGCGGTGGCGGCCGCCAGCGAGATCGACACCGTTGTCGCGTTGGACTCCGACGTGGTGGTCACCCGCCACGCGCGCCCCGACGATTTTCTCCATCCCGAGCGGATCGTCTGCCTTGAGCACTGGACGCCGGCCGCCGAGGTCATCGGCAAGGTGGCCAAATGGAACCGCCAGGCTCATGCCCTGTTCGGGCAGCCGTTCGCCGCCGACGCGGCGGTGGACACCTATTTCGACACGCCCTTTGTCTTCCATGCCCCGACCCTGCGCAAGATGCTCAGCTGGTTGGAGCGCCGCTACGGTCGGCCCTGGTGGGAAGTGCTGCTCGCTCAGCCACCGCGCCGATGGTCGGAATTCGGCAGCTACCGGATGTTCCTGCGCGCGTTCCCGCCCTCCCAGGGCGTTGACTGGCAAACAAACCGTTACGGTCGCTATATCTTCGATGCCAGTGATCCGGCGATGGTGCGCGTGCGCTTCGAGGAGCTGCTGCGCGATCCCGACAGCCACTACGTGACCATCCACTCCCAGAGCAGCGGGCGCCAACTCTGGGGCGCCGCCGGATACGCACCGCTGATCCTGTCCCTGCTCGAGGACTCCCGGGCATCCCCGGCGAGCTCGGACTCATGAACGATAATCTGCGATTCTTCGTCTTCTCCTACAATCGGGGCCAGTTCCTGGCCAATTGTGTGCATTCCATCGAGCGGAGCGCGCCAGGCGCGCCCATCGTCGTGTTTGACGACTGCAGCAGCGATCCGGCTACTTGCGCCGTGCTCGAGGATATTGCGATCCGCCATCGAGTGGTGCGCGCCGGGGAGACGACCCGCCACAAGCTCGGCGGGCTGTACGGCAATATGCAGGCGGCGCTGGAGTCAGCGGCCGATAACGAGTTCGTCTGCTTCACCCAGGACGATACCCAGATGGTGCGCGCCCTGAGCGACGAGGACTACCGCACGATCGCCGCCTGCTTTGCAGCTCGGCCGGAACTCGGGTTCCTCTCGCCTGCCTTCATCCGCGGCATCTCCCGCCGGGGCCGACGGCGCATCGACTTTGGCTACGATGCGCGGCTCCAGCTTTTCTGTCCGCGCCCGAGCCGACGGAGCGCAGGCGTGCACTATTCGGATATCTGCCTGTCCCGCGCCGACCGGTTGCGGGCAGCGGGCTGGCGCTTTCGGATTGGCGAGCCGGCCAACAGTGCCCAGGCGGCCATGCATTTCGGGCCAATGGGGTATCTGCGCTGCCCCTTTCTGATGTGGCTGCCCAATGGACCCGCCTATCGCGGCAAGACCAAGACGCTGGCGCTGCGCTGGGCCGAGCGCCGGCGCCGCTGCGGTTTTCATCCGTTCCGTGACCTCGATCCAGCAGTGGTGGAGCGCCTGCGGCATGCGCCGGCGCCACTGCTGCCGGTCGCCGAAGACTTCCTGACCATCGCGGACGGCGAGCTCGACAAGCCCTGGGTCTACGACCCGCTGCAGGGCGCAAGTCTGCTCAAGCACCTCAACCGCGGCGAGCTGTTCCTGAAACGGTGCCTTGCAGGAGGCAAGCGCTGAGCAGCCAGTCTGCACGGTACGGCGGCGCAGCTGCTTGGGAACGGCTGCTGGATGCTCTCGCCGTCCACCTCCCGCGACACCAGTAATCCTGAAATCCGATTCTTCGGGTTGGGCCCAATGGCGGCATTGGCCAAGCCTAGGGTTCCCGGTCTGAGACCGATTGCCCTTTGCGGGTGAAGTGGCTGGAATGTGATTATTGTTTGCCAAGCCGCAGCAGCATGTTACGGCGGGTCCGCCCCACCTGCGTATATCCAAGATCACGCTCAAGACGTTGGATAATCCGGTTGGCATGGGTTGTGTGCTCGATCACAATGGCCTGCGGCCACAGGCTTCGCGGCGCTTGGTCGAAGAATGAGGCCAGGACCCGTTCTTCATGCCCTTCGATGTCGATCTTCAGCGCGCGTATGTCTTTGATTCCCAGTTCGTCACAGAGCTCCAGAAGCGTGGTGACGGGCACAGTGACGCCGTTTGCACCAGGAATCAGGGTGTTTTCGCCACTCTGATGCCCACCAGAATGCAATGTGCCCACGCCCGAATAGTCGCTGAGTGCGCGGACAGCCAACTCGATCTGGATGCCGTTGTTGCGTGCATTGAACTGCATGCGTTCGGTGAGTCCTGGTTCCGGCTCCACGGCGATGATTCGGGATCTCGGTCCGCAACGATGGCCGACGTGGAGACTGTAAAGCCCGATGTTTCCCCCGATATCCACAAAGCAGCCGCCCTCGGCAAGTTCCGCACACAGCCAGTCGATTTCCTCGACATCGTAATATTGCGGGGCGAAGAGTTGGCGAAGTTCGCAGTAGTTGCCGCGGGTTCGGAGGCGAAGCTTCAAGCCCTTGTACGTGACGTCGAACTGGCGCAATTGTCCGTGTTTGAGTGGCGAGCGCAGTAATTTGTTGAGCGATCTCCCTCCGGGCATTGTCGCCGGCAGACGGTGACAAAGGCGGAGCATGACAGCGCGGATGCCGGTTGGCGCGAAGTGGCCAAATGGCAAATCAGGCTGTAGCTGGATGTCCTTCTTCATTGCTGGAGAAGCGCCAGATGCCGCCGCGCAGCGGCAACGTCGGCGACCGGGTAGCCCTCGGTCAGTAACTCCGCGATGCCGTGGGTGGTGCGGGTGCGACCCCGGCGCTGCATGTCCAGCCGAAGTTCCTTATTGGCCGCCATCTGATTCGGATCCCGGTAGCCGCGTGGATGATCGAGATGCAGCACGATGGCGTCGTAGCGGACCGGAACCGGCTTGATGCCCAGGTTGGCCAGTCGCACGCCGAACTCTCGGTCGAGTCCGCCGTAGTGCATATCCTCGTTGAAGCCGTTGATCGCCATCACGTCCTGCAGCCAGGCGGAGCCATTGGATCCCTTGAAGTTGCATCGGGTGGGGTCGAGACGGTTGAGCCAGCGGGCCATTCCTGGCGAGGCGCTAAGCTTCCATTGTCTGCTGGATCGCGGCAGGCCGTGCGCCATCAGCCAGGTCCGGTCAAAACACCGGCCGGACTCGATGTGCTCGCGTCGGATTGCCTCGCTCGTTTTCATCGGCAGCTTGTAGTAGCTTCCAGACAGATAGGTACCCCGCTGCGCGCGCGCGGCGTGCACCGCGAGAAAGTCCTGGCGCGGGATGCAGTCGCCATCGCTGAAAACCAGGTATTCGTAACGTGCGTTCAGGATGGCCTTGTTCAGGATGCGGCACTTCCGGAAGCCCCGGTCCGGCTGCCACACGTGCTGGATGTCCAGTGCCAGCTCGCCGCGGAGCCGGTCGATGAGGTCGAGGGTGTCTTTGCTGGACCCGTCATCCGCGATCACGAGTTCGAAGTCAGTGAAGTGCTGGGCCGCGTAGCCCCACAGCACCTTCTCCAGCCAAGCGGTGGCGTTGTAGGTGGTGAGGATGACCGAAATCTTCATGCAGACTCGTGAGTTGACAGCCCGGCTGGCGTTCGGAAGGCTACAGCCGCTCTCCCGGCGTTTTTGGCGAGAAATATCACGCATTATCGCATGACAGCCCTGCGTGCACGACACTGTGGCGGTGTTCGAGCAGGCGGATGGGCGGTGCTGGTGTCCTGGTTTATGGGTCGGTAGGATCGGGAATGATCCAATGATTCCGCGCTGACCGAGGGTGGATTTCCGGGCGCGCCAGATGCTCAGGCATGGCGCTGCTGAAGATTCATGGGCGGTCGTGTACGGAATCGGGCACCAGGTTCCGTGGTCGCGCCGATGTCTCTGGCAGACTGTCACGGGAGTGCCGTGAAGGAGAACCCTGGTTGGGTAGCGCAAAATGCTGAAGGATCTCTTCGATGCATCACGGGTGCACTTCTGGCGCTTCGCCGCCAGCGGCTGGCTGCCGAAGCGGTGGCTATTGCGGAGTGTGCCGCCTGAACCCACCCGGCACGCCCGGACCGGACCGCTCCGTATCGAGGTCGTGAGCCATTGCTGGAAGTACAGCCACTTGCTGGTCTACCAGCTCAGTTCGCTGGTCCTGGACCCGCCTGAGCACGCAGAAATCACGATGACGGTCTTCTACGCCAGTGAAGACGCCGCGACACGGGACTTGCTGGATTTTATCGGTGGACACGGGGTTCCCGGTGTGCGCTGGAACTGGCAGGAGCTCCCGCCTTCATACCTTTTTCGCCGCAGCATTGGACGTAACCGCGCCGCTCTGCAGAGTGACGCGGATTGGGTCTGGTTCACCGACTGTGATGTGGTGTTTGGTCCCGGCTGTCTGGATAGCCTGGTCGAGGCCCTGCAGGGCCGGCGCGATCCGCTTGTGTTTCCTCGGTCCGAGCGGGTCACGACATTGCTGGCCGAAGATGATCCGATGCTCAGGCCGGGGTCGCGATGGTCCCTGCGGACCATGGATGCCGAGCGGTTTACCGAGCGAGAGCTTTCGCGCGCGACCGGCCCGGTACAGATCACCCACGGCGATGTCGCGCGCGCGCTTGGGTATTGTCGTGATATTCCGGTCCTGCAGGAGCCGGTGCAGCGATTCGCCAAGTGCTACGAGGATCGGGTGTTCCGCTGGTTGCTGGATACCCCGGGTCTTCCCCTCAATGTGGCTGGAGTCTATCGAATTCGTCATGTGGCAAAGGGCCGGTACGCGGGCGCTGTGGAAGCGCGCCTGCGCGGGGGTATGCGGAAGGCGCAGGAGCGACGAACCAGCAAGTGACTGGGCGCCGGAGGCTGGAGCACTGTCGGCGGCATCAACCATGATGCCTGGTTCAATGCGAGAAGGACCCGCGGGGTGTGCGGGGGCGACTCAATGTCTGCGTTCACCGGTATTCCGGTACGGCTCCTGGCCAGTGGCCAGGCTTTTGAACCGCCGGTGTACCCAGAAGTACTGGGTCGGACAGTCGCGGACTGCCGACTCAACCACCGCGTTCATCCTTGTCACATCCTGTAGAAGGTCACCCGACGGGTAGTCTTCCAGTGGCGGGCCGATGGTGATCCGATACCCGGCGCCCTCCGCTGCGACGCGGTAAAAGATCGGCAGCACACGGGCCTTGCCGAGTTGCGCGAGACGCGGGAGGCTGTTGGTGGTCGCGACAGGCACACCGAAGAATGGCGCAAACACCGTCTCGGCGCCCCGCACGTGCTGGTCGCCGGCATACCAGAGGGGTACGCCCGACTTCATGTGCCGGAGCATGCCGCGTATGTCGTTACGCGCGACCGCAGCCCCCGCGTTGCGCTCGCGGGCCCTGCGCATGACCTGGTCGAAGAGAGGCTTCTTGTTGATCGGCTTGTAGATGGCAGCCATTTGGTGATCCTGCCCGAAGAACCGTGCCGCGAGCTCGACGCAGCAGAAGTGTCCCGAGAGCAGGAGCACCGGTTGCCCATCCTCGAGCGCGGCCTGCAGGTGTTCGAAGCCCTGGAAGGAGCAGGGAATCCGGTCAATCGCCGGTCCACCGAACCACCCGAGGGCCAGTTCAGCCAGCCCGCGGCCGGTGTAACCGAAGTTCTCCTTCACCCAGTGCTCCCGCTGTTCGGCAGTGAGTTCCGGGAAACACAGCTCCAGGTTGCGCCGCGCGACGTAACGGCGGTCCCGGGCCACGTGGTAGAGGACCCGGCCGAGGCCGGTGCCGAGTGCCACTGCCCATCTCCATGGCAGCCGGGCGATCAGCCAGAGCACACCAAGCGCGATTCCCTGACCCCAGTTTCCCGGGTGGCGGAGTTGGCCATTGCGCGGGGTTGCCACCGGGTCAGCCGCCTCCCGCCTCGCGTCGAGTGTGAAGTTCGTACAGGTCAGCGTAGATGGCGCCCAGTTCCAGAAGCGCCCCGTGGCTGCCGCTCTCCACGATCTGCCCGTGGTCCAGGACGCTGATCAGGTCTGCATTCTGGATGGTGGAAAGGCGATGCGCGATCACCAGGGTCGTGCGTCCCCGCATCAGGTGTTCCATCGCTTCCTGTATCAGTCTCTCGGACTCGGAGTCGAGGGCCGAGGTCGCCTCGTCGAGAATCAGCAGGGGCGCGTCCTTGATCAGGGCGCGGGCAATCGCAACCCGCTGTCGCTGTCCGCCCGACAGCATCACGCCATTTTCGCCGATCATCGTGTCGAAGCGCTCTGGCAGGGTGTTGATGAAATCCAGCGCATTCGCATCGCGGGCCGCCTTTTCCAGTTGTTCCGGCGAAGGCGGTTCGGCGGCTCCGTATCCGATGTTGTTGGCCACCGTGTCGTTGAACAGCACGATATGCTGGCTGACCAGCGAGATCTGCGACCGCAGATCGGCCAGGCGGTATTCCTGGATGGGGTGTCCGTCCAGGAGGATGCGGCCCCGCTGAGGCTCGTAGAACCTCGGCAGCAGCCGCACCAGCGTGCTCTTTCCGCTGCCTGAACGCCCTACCAGCGCCACCGTCTGGCCCGGGTGGATGATCAGATCGATGTCCTTCAGCACCGGATTTTCCGGATCGTAGCCAAAGGTCACGCCCTCGAACCGGATCTCGCCTCTGGCACGTTCCAGCGGCCGTCTTCCCTGATCGGGCTCCGACGGATGATCAAGGATCTCGAAGATGCTCTCGCTCGCTGCCAGCGCCATCTGGATCTGGGAGTTGACGTTGACCAGTCGCTTCAGCGAGGGCATCACCAGCAGCATCGCGGTGACGAATGACAGCAGCCCACCCGGGGTCAGGTGTGCCATCACCCGGTCCGAGGTCGCGAGAAACAGTACTGCGGCCAGCGCGATCACTGCCAGCAACTGCACCATGGGCTGGCTGATCGCCTTGATGGCGACGTACTTCATCTCGTGGCGGCGGTTCCTCTCGTTGATCTCTCCGAAGCGTCTCGCCTCATTATCGGCGGCGCCGAAGATCTTGATTTCCGTGTGGGCTCGGATGCCGTCCTCGGCAACCTGTGCGAACCGGCCCACCGAGTCCTGCAGGCGGCGGGCCGTCTTGCGGAACCGCCGGTTTGCGATTCCGATCACCGCGAAGATGGCGGGACCCAGCGACAGCGCGATGAAGGTCAGCCAGGGACTCAGGTAGATCATGTAGCCCAAGAGAAAGATGATCGCGAAGCTGTCGCGCACCAGGGTCACGACCGCCTGGGACGCCGCGCTGGCGATCGCGTTCACGTTATAGGTGAGCTTGGCCAGCAGCGTGCCCGGCGACGCGGAATCGAAATAGCCCGTCGGGAGCCGCAGGTACTTCTCGAACGTGGCCTGGCGGATCGCAAGGACGACTCGTTTGCCCACCGACGCGACGCTGTAGTCGGACGCAAACATCGTCAGCCCGTGAAACAGGAAGATGCCGACCAGTGCGAGCGGAACCCAGCGGCGCGCGGCCGGGTCCCGCTCGATGAAGGTGCCGTCGACCAGCGGCTGCACGATCCAGGCGAACGCTGCCTGGGCCGCGCCGGCCAGGATCATGAAGGCGATGGCCAGCAGTCCCAGGCGCCAGTGTGGCCGCACGTATTCGAGGATGCGCCGGTAGAGCTGCCAGAAATCCCGATCACGCGGTCGCTGCAACGGGAGCTCCGCGGCCTGCCTGGTGGTCGTGGTCACGGCCGCGTCTCGCAGGATGACGGGCGGAGCGCACCGAAGGAATGACGGTTTTTGTTTATCAAGGGTTTATCGAATTCGGACTGTAAGTGCACGTCCCGGGAATGGGGCGGATTCCGTCTGGTCCACAGTTGTGCGGCAGGCATCGGGCGGGAATTGTACCTTGTTACGGTGGCGGCGATCTCCTGGCGGAAGTGCCCCGCAATGGCCCTGCGCGCCCGCGACGGGTCCGGGCGGATTCAGCATGCGCTGCGTCCGTTGTATGCTGCACCCTGGCCGCCGCGTGCTCCCCGGGGGACGCACCCAGTGATCCACGCCAATGGACAGATGCGGATGCAGCCCTACCTCGCGATCGCCCTTGGAGGCGCTCTCGGTTCCGTCCTGCGCTTCGCGATGAACGAGGCGGTCTCGGCGCGTTTCGGCCGCGCCTTTCCCTGGGGAACCTTGAGCATCAACGTGATCGGTTCCTTTCTGATCGGCCTCCTGGCGGTGCTGCTGATCGAGCGGTGGGACGTGAGCCCTGCGCTGCGTCTCGGGCTGATGGTCGGCGTGCTCGGCGGGTTCACGACCTTCTCATCCTTCTCTCTGGAGGTGGTGAATCTCGCGCAGAATGGGGCCCTGCTGCGTGCGACGCTGTACGTGCTCGCGAGCGTGAGCGTTTGCGTGCTGGCCGCCGCGGCTGGCATCCACCTCGCCCGGACCAGTCTCGGGATGCCCTGAGGGCGAGGCCCGCGGCTGGCGCGATGGACCTTTTCGGGGGGCGACCGTAGACTTCCCGGTCTTGGTTCATGACCGGGTTTTGCCCATGCTGGATATCCGAATTCTGCGGCAGGATCTCGATGCCGTCGTGACCGCTCTGGCCCGCCGCGGCTTCGACTTCGAACGGGAGCGGTTCGAGCAGCTCGAGGCCCGCCGCAAGGAGCTCCAGGTCCGGACCCAGGAACTCCAGAGCGAACGCAACACGCGCTCGAAGGCGATCGGGCAGGCGAAGGCGCGGGGCGAGGACATCGCGCCGCTGAAGGCGGCGGTCGGGCAGCTGGGTGAGGAACTGAAGGCCCGCGAGCAGGAGCTGCAGCAGCTCCAGTCGGAGCTCGAGGATCTGCTGTTGCAGGTGCCGAACCTGCCCCACACGCACGTGCCGGTCGGGCCGGACGAGACGGCGAATGTCGAGATCCGCCGGGTTGGCGAGCCCGCCATGCCGGACTTCCCGCCGCGTGACCACGTGGATCTCGGGCTTCCCGGCGGCTGGCTGGATTTCGAGGCGGCCGCCCGCATGGCTGGTTCCCGGTTCGTGGTGATGCGCGGAGAGATGGCGCGTCTGCAGCGCGCACTGATCCAGTTCATGCTGGATCTGCATACGCGCGAGCACGGCTACCAGGAGGTCTATGTGCCCTACCTGGTCAATCCGGGTGCGCTGCTGGGTACCGGGCAACTGCCGAAGTTCGATGCCGATCTGTTCACCGTGGTGAGCGAGCAGGGGTTCCGCCTGATCCCGACGGCGGAGGTCCCGGTCACGAATCTGGTCGCGCAGCAGATCCTGGACGCGGGTGATCTGCCCCTGAAGATGGTGGCCCACACCCCGTGTTTCCGTTCCGAGGCCGGCAGCTATGGGCGGGACGTGCGCGGACTGATCCGGCAGCATCAGTTCGAGAAGGTCGAACTGGTGCAGATCGTGCGTCCCGATGCATCGGAAACGGCGCTGGAGGCCCTGCTCGCAGACGCCGAGGCCGTGCTGAAGGCGCTCGAGCTTCCCTACCGCGTGATGCTTCTGAGCACCGGCGACATGGGTTTCTCCGCGACCCGGACCTATGACATCGAGGTGTGGCTGCCGGGGCAACAGGCCTACCGGGAGATCTCGTCCTGTTCCAGCTTCAGCGACTTTCAGGCCCGGCGTCTTCAGGCCCGCTACCGTCCGGGACCGGGGGCGAAGCCGGAACTGGTGCACACCCTGAACGGTTCGGGGCTCGCGGTGGGACGGACCCTGGTGGCGCTGCTGGAGAACGGGCAGCAGGCTGACGGCAGCATCGTGATCCCGGAGCGGCTGAGGCCCTATGTCGGCGGAACCGAGCGCCTGGTTCCGCCGTCGGAGTAGGGTAACTGGCGATGCCGTGCCGTCTTGCATCGGGATGCTCGAGCCTCGCCGGTCTACCCTTATCGGAGGTGCCCGGTGCCCTCCGGCAGAAGCGTTTGGCGGGGGTGTCAGTTACAGATGGCGGAAGATCGGAAGATGTGTTCTGGAATTCGGAGTGGGATGGCCAAGTGGCCGACGGTCCTTGCCATGCTGCTGTTGCTGTCCCTGGCAAGCGCGGCGTCGGCGGATGCCGGGGATCTGCCGGCGATCGACGACACGCCGCGTCAGATCGGGCTGCACACGCCCGAGTGGTTCCAGCTCAGCTTCCTCGATTTCCGTGAAGACCTCGAGCGGGCGGTGGATCGCGGCAAGATGGGGCTCGCAATCTACTTCGGCATGGATCACTGCCCCTACTGCGAGGTGATGATCAACAACAACCTCGCCCAGCCCGATATCCGGCAGTATTTCTCGGACCACTTCGACGTGATCGCCCTCGACGTGCAGGGCAGCCGCGAGGTGATCACCCTGGATGGCGAGCGCATGACCGAGCGCCAGTTCGCGGTGGAACGGCGACTGAACTTCACCCCGGCCTTCAGCTTCTTCGATGCCGACGGCGAGGAGATCCACCGCATACGCGGCTACTATCCGCCGTACCGGTTTCGGGCGGCGCTGGAATTCGTGATCGACCGCCACGACCGGGAGGGCAGCTTCCGCGAGTATCTTGCGCGTGCGGATCCGCCGCCGAAGTTCGACACGGATGACATCAATTACCAGGAGTTTTTCCAGAGTCCTCCGCACATGCTGGACCGCTCGCGGATTCCGGCACAGCGCCCGCTGATCGTGTTCTTCGAGCGGCAGGCCTGTCACGCCTGCGATGTGCTCCACTCGGAACCGCTGAGTGACGATGGGGTGCGCGACAGGATCAGCCT
The DNA here is from genome assembly GCA_011389655.1 of Thioalkalivibrio sp. GTDB lineage: Bacteria > Pseudomonadota > Gammaproteobacteria > Ectothiorhodospirales > Ectothiorhodospiraceae > Thioalkalivibrio. Next base: position 56,607 of record JAABTX010000007.1, on the reverse strand, counting down.
GTTCGATGCCGTGCAGCTGGATCTCGACGCGAAGACCCCGGTGATCACGCCGCAGGGCGACCGTACCACTGCCCGCGAATGGGGCGAGGCGCTGGGCATCCACTGGGCCCCCAGCCTCGTGTTCTTTGATGAGAACGGGAACGAGATCATCCGTATCGACTCCGTGGTGGCCCTGAACCGTCTGCGCAACGTGATGGACTTCGTGCTGACCCGCGGCTACGAGGAGTTCCCCACCTTCGAACGCTGGCGCGCCGCCGAGGCAAACTGATCGGTTCGGCGAAGGCGCGTGCCTCGCGTATACTGCTCGCCCGTCAATCGGCGATCCTTGGGGCGTGTCCGTGCATTTCGAGCGTGAATTCGTGGTCGAGCATCGGGAGCTGTTCGAGGAGCTGATTGCCCGCACTCACCGCGTTGCGCTCGGCATATTCGCGGCCACCTTCGCAGGCTACGGGGTTGCGCTGTGGGTGTGGTTCAGCGGAAATTCCTGGGCGGCCATTATCGTCGCAACGCTGAGCTATCTCTTTTTCCGCCAGTTCCGGTGGCTCGCGTTCGGGCTTGCGCGCATGCCCCTCCGCGGTAGCGCGGAAGCCCTGCCGGTGCTGAAGCGTGTCGAGGCCGCGATGGAGAAGGGCCGTGCGACGGAGGTGATGGCCGAGCTGGAGGCACATCTCCGCGCGCTGGGGCCGCCCAAGGCCTGAATCGATGCGGGCCGGGGCGGGCACCCGGCCGCTTCTTCTGACGCGACCGGCAGACCGGAGCGGCTGCCACTGACCGGAGGTTCCAATGCCGTCATTCGATGTAGTGTCCGAGGTCGAACTCCCTGAACTGCGCAACGCGGTCGATCAGACCCGGCGCGAGATCGACAACCGCTTCGACTTCAAGGGCACGTCGGCGTCCGTGGAGCTGAGCGATACCACGATCCTGGTGAAGGGCGACGCCGAATTCCAGGTCGAGCAGATCCTCGACATCCTGCGCATGAAGCTGGCGAAGCGGGGGATCGACGTGGAGTGCATGGACCCGCAGGAGGTGACCAAGGCCGGCACCGGCGTGAAGCAGGAGATCCTGATACGCCAGGGCATCGATGCCGATCTGGCGAAGCGCATCCAGCGCCTGATCAAGGACTCGAAGATCAAGGTGCAGGCGAGCCTTCAGGGGGACCAGGTGCGGGTCACCGGGAAGAAGCGGGACGATCTGCAGGCGGTGATCAGCCTGCTGCGCCAACAGAGCTTCGACCGCCCGTTGCAGTACAGCAACTTCCGCGATTAAGCGGTTAGGCTGCGAATATGGCCACGGATGGACACGGAAGAGATCAGGATCCTGATAGATCCATATATTCCTGGTTCTTTCCTCCCGTCCTCGGGCGTCGGCCGGGAATTCAGCGGGGCAGCACTGGATCGTCGCCGCCGGTCATTTCGCTATCGACTTCGAGACCGGGAACCCAGCCGAGTTCGCGGGCGCGTTCGATGGCGGCGGCGTGAATGCGGTCGTGCCGCTCCCGCAGTTCCGCGGGCAGGCGGCTCACCAACAGACCGTATTTGTCCCATTCCGCGCCGACTCGGTCGTGTAGCATCTGGATCTGCGCGAGCTGCCAGCCCTCGCAGGTTTCGGTCTCGGGGATCAGACCGAAGACCCATGCATCCTTGATCACGCCGCCGATCGGCGTCATGCCGCCGTGGAGGTCATTGTGGACGCCGACGTAACGGCGGTCCCGGGTGAAACTTTTTCGTGCATCCATGGGCCGAATTGTAGCCCGCTCCGGCCACGGGCTGCCATGCCCGAGGTCGATTGCCCATGCATTCCATCAGAGGAGGCGAGCGTCCTTGACCCAGGACAGCCTGTTGCGTCTGCGCCTGCGCGTGGCACTGAAACTGATGGCCCTCGCGGCCCTGCTGCTCTTCCTCTTCGCGATGCTGCGGGCGCTGTTCACCCCGCCTGGCGGTGACGTGCGCCTTCCGCTGGAGATCGATCTCCGGGGCATTGAACCGGGACAGCACGAGCGCGTGAACTGGAACGGCCGGCGGGTCCTGATCCTGCATCGCGAAGCCTCCATGCTGGAAGCCCTGCCCGAGGACGCGGCGCTCTACGACCCGACCTCCCGATTCGACCGGCGGCCGCGGGGCATGACCGCGCCTCATCGCGGCTGGGTCCGCCAGTGGCTGGTAGTCTACGCCGAGAGCACCGATCTCGGCTGCGACCTTGAGATTGTGCCGCCGGACGCCTCGGATGGCTGGGAGGGCGGCCTGCGCGATCGCTGCCGGGGCGGGCGCTACGATTTTGCCGGGCGCGTCTACCGCAACCAGCCGGCGATGCGCAATCTCGAGATCCCACCCTATCGGCTGGAAGATACCCGGTTGACGCTCGGCGTCGAGTGAACCGTCGCCGGGAGCCTTCCGCCGGCGCGGGCTCGCCCGGGAGGGCTGGCCTGCCACACCGCCCTCGCAGGGGGCGAGCCCCCGGCGATCAGGCGCCGGGAAGAGCGCCGGGCCCCGGGTCTCAGCCTTTGCCGGGTCGCCCGGGGGGCTGGCTTCCCACGGTGCTCGGCAGATAGACATCGAAGCGCGTACTGCGACCCCGCAGGCTGCGCGCCGGTCGGAGTCCACCGACCGCGGGCGCGTGCAGCGGGCGTTTTACCACCACGCAGCGCCGGACGCGTCCCTGCAGCGCCTTCAGGGTCTCCGGGGCATCCGGGTCGGGATTCGCTCCGAGCAGCCGGTGCACGATGCGCATCTCCTTCCGGACCTCGGCGTCCTTGCGTCGGGGCGGAAACATCGGATCGAACACGGCTGCGTCAAAGATCCCTTCGTGACGGGAAAGCCACTCGCGGACATCCGCCTGCTGCAGGCTCAGGCGATCAAGTGAGGCGCGCAAAACCCGGTGGCTGGAGGCGCGTTCCATCGCATCCCGAAGCAGCGCGGCGAGCACGGGGTTGCGCTCGACGGCCACGACCTCGAAGCCACGCGCGGCCAGCACGAGCGCATCACGGCCCAGCCCCGCCGAGGCGTCGATGATCCGGCTGCCTCTCGGCAGGCGCCCGAGGGCCCGGACGAGGTCCTCCCGCGAGCGTTCGGCGCGCGCATGGCGGTATCCGCGGGCCCCGCCGACGAGATCGATGTGCAACTCCAGCGCCGGGCCCGATGCCGGATGCGCGACCAGCGTCAGCCCGTCGGCCCTGCAGATCAGCTCGAGGTCGGATCGGCCAGTGGCCCCGGCCGTGATGTGTCCCCCCTCGAGGAGAGACTCGGCCGTCCGCCGCGACCGGGGGGGACAGTCCGGCGTGACGTGGAAGCCGACGGGCTCGGTCACCGGCGCACAGGGCCCGTCAGTAATGGGGAGGCGGGGGTTCGGCCGCAGGATCGCCGGGGGGCGCATCCGCGAGCACGCGCAGCCGTTCCGCCAGTTCGCGCAGTTGCTGCGCCAGCAGGCTGTTGGTCTGCTGGAGGTGCAGCAATTCCGTGCCCTGGCTCTGCAGCGCATATTCCAGGTGTGCCAACCGGATCTCGAGTTCCTCGACCCGCGCCTCCAGCTCGCCCGGGGGCCTGGAGCCGGTTTCGTTCACGGTGTCACGACGTTTCGCGGTGTGCCGGCAAGGAAGGCCGCGATGTTCGCACGCACCTCGTCCAGCACGCCCTGGCGGGCACTGCGGGCGGCCCAGGCGGTGTGCGGTGTCAGCACGAGATTCGGAATGTCGGGCGCGAGCAGCGGGTGGTCGGGAGGCGGCGGCTCGGGATCCAGCACGTCGATTCCGGCTCCGCCCAGGTGCCCCGTGCGCAGGCTGTCGGCCAGCGCACGGGGCTCGACCAGGCCGCCGCGGGCAGTGTTGATCAGCAGGCCGCCCTGCGGCATCCGCGCGAGACGGCGCGCGTCGATCAGGTCGCGGGTACGGTCCGTGAGAGGGCAGTGCAGGCTCAGCACGTCGAGGTCGGGGAGGAGTTCGTCGAGGGCCGGTCGGTCGTCGCCCCCGGCGGCATCCGGCCGCAGGCTTCCCGCGACCGTCACCCGCATGCCGAAGGCCTCCGCCATAGCGCCCGTGGCCCGTCCCAGCACGCCGAAGCCCACGATCCCCAGATGCATTCCGGCCAGCGTGCGGATGGGGTGGTCCAGCAGGCAGAACTGGTCGGAGGCGCTCCAGCGCCCGGCACGAATGTCCGCGCGGTAGGCGTCCATGCGGGTGACCAGCGTCAGTAGCAGGCCGAACACGTGCTGAACCACCGAGTCGGTCGCGTAGTTGCGGGCGTTGCAGACCGGGATGCCCCGGGCGTCGGCGGCTGCGAGATCAATGTTGTTGGTGCCGGTGGCGGCCGTGCAGATCAGTTGCAGCCTTGGTGCGGCCTCCACCGAGCCGGCGCCCAGATGGACCTTGTTGGTGACCACCACCTCCGCGTCCCGGATGCGTTCCGCGATCTCGCCGGGCCCTGTCCGCTGAAAGAATGCCCACTCGGGCAGCGCCGCGCGCAACGGGGCCAGGTCCAGATCATCACGATCCACCGTGTTCAGGTCGAGGAATACGCCCTTCATGCCTTTGTCCGGACCCTTGCCTGCCGCGCGGCCGCGGTCTGCAAAGGACAAACCCCGGCTGGCGGGGCTTGTCCGTGGACGGCGGGTCTCAGTTTTCGCCGGTGAGGGCGTAGAAGAGGTTCAGCAGGTGCAGGAACATCACGTAGAGGTTGGCATACAGCGAGATCGTCATCACGATGTAGTTGGCCTCGCGGTCGTGGATCATGCGGCTGGTGTCGTACAGGATCGCGGCGGAGAGCAGCAGCACCACGGCAGCCGAGATGGTCAGCGACAGCGCCGGAATCTGCAGGAAGAGATTGGCCACGATCGCGACCAGGGCCAGTACCAGGCCGACGATCAGGAAGCCGCCGAGGAAGCTGAAGTCCTTGCGTGTGGTCAGCGCATAGCCCGACAGGGCCACGAACGCGATCGCCGTGGTGCCGAAGGCATTGCCAACGATCTGCGGACCGTTCGGCAGACCCAGGTACATGCTGAGTATCGGTCCCAGGAAGAAGCCCAGCAAACCGGTGAATGCAAAGGTCAGGACCAGGCCCCACACCGAGTTGCGCGCCGCGTGGATCAGGAACGGCCCTCCGATCAGCACGCCGATCATCACCAGCCAGTGTACGGGCGGGGCATTCACGGCCATGGCCGTGAAGGCCATCACCGCGCTGAAGGCCAGTGTCAGCGACAGCAGCAGATAGGTGTTGCGAATGACCCTGTTGGTGCGGATGGTCTCCGCGACGGTGGTGCCCGCGCGGGCTCGGGCGAGACGTTCTTCGGCCACGGATGGATCCTCCTGTTCAGGTATCGAGTGATGCGAAGTCTACCTGCAGGCGTCGGCTATTGCAGGCTGCCCGACTTGGATCAGGGTTTGCGGGCGAGGTTCCCGCCGGCCACCAACCAGAAACCGTGCTCCGCTGCTCACTCCTGCGGGTTCTCCTGCTCGCGCGCTCTGTCCTTGGCGACCCGGGCCTGGACCGCCTCGATGGACGCGTCGGTCGAACGGAAGATGTTCTCCTTGCCGATCACCTGGTCGAATCCGGTGCGCTGCATCGATGATGACAGCCGCGAGACCGGCCCGGGGCAGGTGGTACCCCCGTGCTCGTGAAAAAGGGCGAGCACGGGGATAGATGATGGCCCGTGCCTTGCGGGGCTCCATGCTTGTAAACCCGCGCGGCAGCACACAGAATACCGCAAGTGGAGAAGTGGCAGAGCGGTTGAATGCACCGGTCTTGAAAACCGGCGACGGGGCGACCCGTCCGAGGGTTCGAATCCCTCCTTCTCCGCCACGGGCAGCGACGGCAATGCGCCACCCCGCCAGTGATCAAAGGTACCGCTCGTCCGGTTCGGGTCGTGGCGTCGATGTCGAACCTGCCGGCTCCCCCGCATTCGCACCTTCTCGTTGACGGTCTGCGGTCAAAAGTCTAGATTCCTGCATATGGCCTTGAATTTGCTGCCGTAGTGGCAGGCAGGCCATGATCGCTGCAGATGCCTTGAAGGTCATGGATGCGTTCTCGGTACCGGCGGCTCCGCAGGAGCTGTACCCGCGCGGAAGGGCGCCGGCCGCCGACGGTTTTTTGCCCGGACGGCCGCGGCAAGGCGCGAATCCGCGGTCAACGTTGTCGAGGCACCCAGGATGTTTGAAAAGGATCCACGCACCTTCGCACCGGACTACAAGAATCTGTCGCCGGAACAGAAGGCGATGGTCAAGCTCGAGATCGCGCTGACCAATTTCTTCCGGGCGTTCGAGGGCACCATGCGCCGCTTCGAGCGGCTCGTGTACCCCTCGGTGCTGATCATCGGACTGTTGTCGCTCTCCGGCTTTTACCTGATCTACAACCTCACCGGCGACATGTCCACCATGGCCCGCAGCATCGACCCGGCGATGGAGGTCAATCTGGACGCGATGTCCAGCAACATGGCACAGCTTTCGCAGAACGTCGCGACCATGACCGGCGAGATCGCCACGCTGGTGCGCGTGATCGAGTCAATGGAGTCCAGCGTCTCCAACATGGACGCCAACACCGCCGGCATGACCCTGTCTCTCGGTCAGGTCCATGACAGCATGACGGTGATGACGGACAACGTGACCACCATGAACGAGAGCATGGGCGAGATGAACCGGCACATGGGCCACATGAACCAGAACATGGGTACGATGAACCAGAGCATGGGCACCATGAATCAGAGCATGGGGCGCATGGCGAGCGAGGTCAGCCGCATGGCGCACGACATGAACCGGTTCACGCGTCCCGAGAGCATCATGATGCCGTTCATGCGCTGAGCACTCCCCGGGTGCGGCGCGCTTGCCCCGTGGCGCGGGCCATGGATGCACCGGACGATGACCTCGATGATCGGTTATGCTGGACGCCGGCTTCTGCAGTGAGGGGCTGCCATGCTGGTCACCTTCCGGACCCCCGCGTACAGCGACATCACCATGTTCGGCGACGTCGCGCTGGCACTGATCCAGCACATGGGACACAGTCCAACCGTGCCGAGCGCGATCGCCGCCGAGGATGTACCGCAGGCCCTCGAACGCCTGCGCGCGGCGATCGACGAGAGGGGTGGGGAGAGCCTGCCATCGGCTCCCGAGGAGGCAACCGCGCCGGATGTGGACAGGGTCAGCCTCGCGCATCGCGCGCTGCCGCTGATGCAGTTGCTGGAGGCTGCCGAGCAGGCCGAGACCTACGTGATGTGGGACCGCTGAAGACCGGATCCCGGACGGACAGGGATGTCGTTGCTGCAGCTTCTGGCGTTTGTGGTGGTTGGCGGGCGCGCCGGCTGGATCGCCGGCAGGGTGATTCGTGGAGGGGGCAGGGCGTTCAGTTCGCGGCCGCTCGTGTCCCGTCACGCCCCGAGGCGGCCGCGTGCAACTGGTAGTGCGCGTGGATGCGTTTGACGTAGTTGCGTGTCTCCGCAAACGGCGGGACGCCCCTGTGGCGCTCCACCGCACCGGGCCCGGCATTGTAGGCGGCCAGGGCCAGATCCAGGTTCTGGTCGAAGCGCTCCAGCATCCACGCGAGGTACGTCACCCCGCCGCGGATGTTCTGCGCTGGATCGAAGCGGTCGGTGACTCCCAGTTCGGCGGCCGTTGCGGGCATCAGCTGCATCAGGCCGTGGGCCCCCACCCGTGATACGGCGTACCGATCGAAGCAGGATTCCACCCAGATCACCGACTTGATCAACAGCGGATCGAGGTTCCGGCTGCGGGCCTCCCGAACGATGATGTCGTCGAAGGGGCCGGACCCAACCGGCATCACCTGGTCCGCGGATAGCCGGCAGTTCACGGATGCCGTCGGCCGGCCATAGGTAGCGATCAGCGTCAAGGCCTCCTCGCGCTGGCGCTGATTGGTGACCAGCCGCTCACCGCTCGGCAGCTGGTAGACGAAGAGCTGCCCGCCGGAGCGGTTGGCGGAGTCGCTGGTTGCGGGGATGCCCACCCGTCGGTAGCTCACTCCCCCGGTGGGGCGCTGGTCCGTGTAAACTCGGGTGCCGTCTGCATCCAGGTAGGTGTAGAGTTCCGCGGCGGCCTTTGCGGACAGCAGGCCCAGGCCGCCGAGTAGGAGCAGCAGCAAGGCCCTGGTGACATGCCGACGGTTCATCCAAGCATTCTAGCCCGACGTGACTGACGATTCACTGGTTTCCTGGAGGAAGGCCCTGGACCCGCTGCCGGGGCGGCTGGAGCGGGAGCTGCCGAAGCGCTGGTCCGGTTTCGAGTTTCTGCCGAGTGTGGATTCCACCAACCGGCAGCTGCTCGACTGCCAGGCCCTGGTGCACGATGCCTATCGGGTCTGTGTTGCGCGCGAGCAGACGGCTGGCAAGGGCCGCCGGGGGCGCACCTGGGTGTCCGCGGGCGGCTCAAGCCTGACCTTCTCCTTGGCGCGTGCCCTGCGCCCCGGGGAGGCCCCGGCGCCGGCCCTGGCCCTTGCGATCGGGGTGGGCGTGTCGCGCGGGCTGTCCCGCTGCGGCCTGCACGGCTTCGGGTTCAAGTGGCCCAACGACCTCGTGACCCCCGAAGGGCGAAAGCTGGCGGGAATCCTGATCGAGGCGCGGCCGCGCACCGCGGGGTGCCGGCCCGCCGTGGTGGCGGGCGTCGGCGTGAATCGCCGGGACGCGGTGGCGCTGGGCGTGGATCGGCCGACGGCCGACCTCGGCGATCTGTCGGCGTCCTCCGTACCGGGCCTGACGGATCTGCTGCAGGCGATCCTCGTGGAGATCGCGCGGGCCTGGGACGCCTTTGCACGGGATGGACTGCAGCCGGTGCTCGAGGACTATCGGCGTCTCGACCACCTGTTCGGGCGACCGGTCCGCGTGACGGAATCCGGCCGCGAGGGTATCGCCGCCGGCGTGGACCCCGTCGACGGCGCCCTGCTGCTGCAGGGGCCCGGCGGTCTCGAGCGGCTGTACTCGGGCGATGTCTCGGTGCGGCGGGTGGACCGTGCCTGAGTTCCTCCTGTTTGATCTCGGCAGCACCAGCCTGAAGTGGCAGGTCCGCTCCGAGACCGGTCTCGTGCTGGAGGAGGGTCGGCATGACTGGACCGCATCAGTGAGTGCATCGGAACTGCCCCAGTGCCGGCCCCGGGCGGTCTGGATGGTGCGCGTCGGAATGGCCGAGCGCGAAGAGAGCCTCCGCGCGGCCCTCAGGGCCCGTTACGGCGGGGTACCGGTCGTCAGTGTCCATCCCCGCGCGGAGGGTCCCGGGGGGCTGCGGCTGGACTACGATCTGCAGCAGTTCGGGGCCGATCGCTACTGCGCATTGCTGGGCGTCGTGGCCCGGACACGGAAACCGGCGGTGATTGTCGATGCCGGTACGGCGGTGACAGTCGACCTGCTGGATGAGGATGGGCGGCATCTGGGGGGCTACATACTGCCCGGCCTGCGTGGGGGGCTCGAGGCGGTGAATCGCCTGTTTACGGATGCGCTCCAGACCCAGGTGGCGCCGACACTGCGCCTCACGGGTGCGACCTTCCCGGCGGATTCGGCCGTGCTCCCGGCTCACGACACCGGGAAGGCCCTGCTGCACGGATGGAGGCTCGGCCTCGCGGGTGCTGTGCAGCGTCTCGGCGCGGAGGCCGGCGGCGCGCAGCAGGGCGTGGAGTGGTGGCTCACCGGTGGTGATGCAGGCTGGCTGTCGACCCTGCTCGAGCGCCCCGTGCACGTGGTTCCGGGACTGGTCTTCGACGGTCTGTGGTGCCATCTGCGGCCCCGCCGGGGGAAGGGGGGCACTGCTTGATGAGCATGCGCTGGGTATTGTTGCTCCTGCTGGGTCTGAATCTCGCGTATCTGGCATCGGGTCTGTACCGGTCCTACCTGCACCCGGATCGACAGGGCCCTTCGTCGCAGCTTGAGTCCGATGTAGGCGAGATCCGGTTGCTCGACTCCCTCGCCGACTCGCCTCCGCCGGAATCCGGTAACGGTCGAGCGGAAACGACGGGGGAAGGGCCGGCGGCAGAAACGACGAGGAAAGCAGAAGGAATGGAGGAAAGAATGGGGACAGATTTATAGATCTGTCCCCAGGGGTGCAGGGCGCTCCAGGGCCCGGAAACCCAGCGCCACGTCATCAGGGTCGTCGCCGGGAACGATCCACAACTGGTCGCGGACCTTCTCCGGTCGGATCCCGGCGGCGGCCACGGCGGACGGATCGAGCCGGCCGAGCCACCATGCCAGCGCCGCCTGGGTACGGGTCTCGACCCACGGCTCCAGTTCCGGGCTCCTGCGCTCGCGGTACGCATCGAGATCCGCGTCCTTGAAGGATGCAACGGTCTCCAGCAGCCGCAGTTCGGGTTGCCGGTCACTGGCGCCGGTCGCGTTCAGATAGAGATGCCAGGCGATCCCCGGCCAGACCTGGGCCGGCAGATAGCCCTCGAGTTCCGGCGGGCCATCGGGCGGCAGTGCATGCAGATAGCCGTCCTCGGTTCCAAGGTCCCGCTGCATGGACTTCAGTGCGGCCCCGGCCCAGTCGAGCAGGGAGGGATCCGCGAGCGCGTCGGCGGCGTGTACGAGTGCGGCGATCATCTGGCTCGACGCGTCGGTGAAACTGGTGCGGTCGACCGGCGGGGGCGCGAGGTCCTGCCGCCCCTCCAGGGACTGGGCGTAGTAGAGATCATCCGAAAACTGGCTGCCGAAGAAGCGCTGCTCCCCGGGATCCCAGAGGTGATTCCGCAGGTAGTCGAGGTTGCGTTCCACCACTTCGCGGTATGCCGGGATCCCCAGACGCGCATAGGCGTCGGAGAAGAGCCACAGAAAGGCCGCATTCTGGTCCAGACGCTTGGAGGTCTCGCGCGCCCGCTCCGGATCCGGCTGGTCCGGATCGAAGAAGAAGAAGAATCCGCCTTCCTCGGCGTCCCAGAGATCCTCGATGGTCTGATCAAGCAGCGCCCGCACGCGCTCCTGCCACTCATCCTGGCGCAGCAGGAAGCCAAGCGTCCAGGGCTGCGGGCGCTTGCTCAGGGTCCCGAACATTCCGCTGCCGCTGAGCCGCCGGCTGCGCGGATCGTAGACCTCGTCCAGCATCCCGCGGAACGCCTCGACCGTCTCGATCGGCTCGTCGGCGGGTGCGACCTCGCGGCCGGTCACGGAGATCTGGCGCCGGCGTTCGGTCAGCAGCCGGGTCAGGTCGGCCGGGCCCACGTGGCCGGTGAACCGGCCCCGGACCTCGTCCTGCGCATCGACGATGACCACGAAGGGGAGGCCGCGGCCACCATATCGGGTGAAGAGATCACGGCGACGGTCAAGGTCGATCAGCACCGGGATGTAGCCGGCTCGGATTGCGTCGACGACGCCGTCGTGCTCCAGGCTCTCGTTCTGGAAATCCCGGCACCAGGTGCACCACTGCCCGTGAAAATACAGGAACAGCGGACGATTCTCCGTGCGTGCCCGGTGGAAGAGCCCCGGGTGGAAGGTGTTCCAGTCGATGCGGGATCCTTCCGCGTAATCGGTCTCGGCGGCGGTTCGCGATGCCCCGAGTGCAAGGGTCAGACAAAGGAACGACAGCAGCACCACCGCCGACAGACCCGAATGGGCGCGTAGACCGGTCTCGGCCTGGACACCGGCGAGGCGGTCGCGATCTGGGTCTGCGGTACGCTTCATACCGTCTTCGACGTGGGGACCGGGCCGGAATTCCGGTCCCTTGCGAATCGTGGGGATCGGGGCGGCGTGCTCAGGCACCCTCCGCGGCCAGGCGTTCCTGGACCCGTTCCAGGACCTCCGCACTGATGCGGCGCACGACCGGACCGGCGACGCGCCCGACGGTCTTGTCCAGCAGGCGGCTGTTCAGCGTGTAGTCGATCACCAGGCGCAGATCGGTGCCTCCCCTGGCCGGCATCAGCCGGTAGCGGCCGGTATTCGCGATGCCGGTTACGGACTTCCAGGTGAGACGCTCCGGCTCCTGGCTCTGAATGATCTCGATGATCCACTGGTAGCGCACCCCGCCCACACGGACGCTCCACTGATAGCGCTCGCCGCCCAGCGGGGTGACGGTCTCCACCGCCCGGGTGTACCGGGGAAAGTCTTCCACGTTGCGCAGCAGTCTGAAGACCGTGTGCGGGTCCGCGGGCAGGTGGGCCTGGGTTTCGATCGATGGCATCAGCGATGCTCCCTGGGGCAGCCCCCTGTTTCGGCCCGGATCCCGGAGCACCGCAACGGCGTGCCGCGCTCACGCCCGGGCATTGAACTCTGGCGACCCCGGTTGGATACTGTGCGCCGCAACACCATCACGGTATCCGGGGGACAAGATGGACGAAAACGACAACTACACGGACCTGCGCGATACGCGGCTGACCGCGGGGCTCTCCGATGAGCAGGTCAAGCGGCTGGCGGGCATCACGCACTGCCGCAAGCTTAACGATAACGAAAAGCTTTTTCAGGAGGGTGAGACCGACGACGCCCTGTGCGTGATCACCTCGGGCAAGCTGGCGGTGACCCGCAACGTCGGCGGCGGTCAGGAGGTTACGCTGCACATCCTGCAGGGCGGGGACCTGGCCGGCGAGATGGGCTTCGTCGGCGGGCGTCCGCACAGCGCGTCCCTGCGCGCGATCGGCAACCCGACGGTGTGCACCTTCAACCGCCGGGACTTCGAGTCGCTGATCGAATCCGATCCCTGGCTCGTGTATCAGGTGATGAAGAACATCGTGCAGGTCGGGCACAACATCCTGCACCGTATGAATGCTCAGTTCGTCGAGATGTCCAACTACATCTCCCATCAGCACGGACGTTACTGAGCCGGCGTCACCGGCTCAGACGTCCGGTCCTGTGCCGCCGTTCCGGGAACGTGCCAGTGCCTCGGCGCGACGGGCAATCGCCCGTGTCATGCCCGCGAAGATGAACAGGTGGGCGGGGACGAGGGCATACCAGTAGAGCAGTCCCCAGACGCCTGCCGGGTGCCAGTATGCGGTGGCGCGGATGCGCGTGCCGGTGTCCTCGGGTACGAGCTCGAACTCCAGCACGCCCGAGCCCGGTGCACGCATGCCAAAGAACAGCGTCAGGCGCCGCCCGGGTTCCATCGCGATCACGCGCCAGGAATCGACGGTGTCGCCGACCCGCAGCTCCTCCGGGTCTCGCCGGCCGTAACTCAGCCCCGCTCCGCCGACCATCCAGTCGAGAATCTCGCGTATCTTCCAGAGCGTGTTCATGTAGAAGTACCGATTGCCGCCGCCGATCGATGTGACCACCTTCCACGCGTCCTCGACCGAGGCCTTGGCAACGGCCTCGCCGCTGGCGCGCTTGGCGTAGTAGGCGTAGTCGGGCCGGTAGTCCCGGAATGCGAAGGCCCCCTCGGTCCAGCGGGCAGCGATCTCGTGCCGCCGCTCGGCCTCGAAGGCCGCGCGCACCGCGGCGCGAAAGTCCAGCAGCTCCTGCGGCATCAGCCGATGGATCTCCGTGTTGTCGGCGATGAAGTCCTGGCGCATGCCCTCGATCAACGCTCGGGCGACCGGGGTAGGGACGGCGGTGACGAAGCGCAGCCAGTAGGAGGACAGGCGGGGCGTGAGCAGCGGCACCGGGATGATGCGGGGTGGCCGCCTGCCAGCCTCCTCGGCCAGTATCCGCATCATCTCCGCGTAGGTCAGGTGCTCGGGCCCGGCCGCATCGAGGATTCTGCCCTCGGTGGCCGGCACCTCCGGCGCCCGCACCAAATAGCCCATCAGGTTCTCCAGGGCGATGGGTGGGGATTTCGCGAGGACCCAGCGCGGGGTGATCATCACGGGCAGATGGAACACCAGATCGCGCATCACCTCGAACGCGGCCGATCCTGGCCCCACGATGATGCCGGCGCGGATTTCGGTTACGGGCACGATCCCCTCGCGGAGCAAGTCGCCGGTGCGCTCGCGGGAGACGATGTGCTCGGTGTCGGCGGAGGGGGGAACCAGGCCGCCCAGATACACGATGCGGCGTACACCGGCGGCGGCCGCGGCGGCGGCGAAGTTGCTCGCGGCCTCCAGGTCGATCCGCCCGAAGTCGCGGCCGGCGGCCATCGAGTGCACCAGGTAGTACGCCGTATCGACATCGCGCAGCGCGGCGCCCAGGGTCTCCGGCTTGAGGGCGTCGGCGGCAACAAGTTCGACCCCGGTCCATTCACGGGCCTGCAGGACCTCCGGTGAGCGCGCCGCCGCCCGCACGCTGAAGCCCGCGGCCATCAGGCGCGGCACCAGGTGGGTGCCGATGTATCCGCTGGCGCCGAAGACGAGCCGCAGCTTACGGTCGGGGGCGTCGGTTACCGCATCGGGCTGGGTGTGCGTGGTCATCGTGCCGATCCTCGGTGAGGGGAGATCCGCGGGCAGGATCCGCCACCGCGGGATTCGCGTCCAGAACGCCCAGCGACGCTGGCGTGCGGCCGCAGGCTCACAGGAGGATCTCCCCGTAACGCACCGCCAGCCACAGCGCAAAGAGCAGGGAGAACATCGCGGTCCAGCCGAGCAGCGGATTCAGCGCGGGACCGTCCCGCCTGGCGGTCTCGCGGCTCAGCGCCACGGCGCCGACGAGCAGGGCGGCCCAGGGCAGCCAGGTCCAGTCCGGCTGCCCGCCGGGCAGGGCGAAGAGAACCGGGACCACGACCAGGCCGGCAAACAGCAACCGGGTGTTGCGCGGGCCGATCCGAACCGCCAGCGTGTGTTTGCCGGCCCGCGCATCGCCGTAGCGGTCGCGCAGATTGTTCACCACCAGGATCGCAGCGACCGGGAGACCGACCAGCACCGAGGCCACGATGGACTCGATGCCGATCGGACTGCGCTGGGCGAGCAGGCTGCCCAGGACCGCCACGGGCCCGAAGAACAGCCAGACGGCCACCTCGCCCAGTGCGCGATTGGCGTAGGGGCGGCGTCCGCCGCTGTACCCCAGTACGCCGAGCACCGCGAGCGCACCGAGCAGCCAAAGCAGCCAGTGACCGAAGATGATCAGCCACAGTCCGGTGGTCACCGCCACCCCAAGCGCGAGCACGAGGCCGAGGCGGAGCTGCCCGACGCTCAGCAGCCCACTCTGCAGCGCACGCGTGGGGCCCAGGCGATCCGCCTGGTCAACGCCGGACAGCCCGTCGAAGAGATCGTTGGCCAGATTCACCGCGATCTGAAGCGCGAGGGCGCAGATCACGCACAGGATCGCGGTGGTCCACGAGAAGTGGCCCTCCACCACCAGGACCTGTCCCAGCAGCACCGGCCCCACCGCGGCGGGCAGGGTCCGCGGCCGGACCGTATGCGACCAGACCTGAAGGGAATTCAAGGTAGATGCATCCTCGGTATCCTGTATCCCGACAACCCTGCCGCAACGAGGCCCCGGGGTCACGCGCCACGGCTTCTCCGGATCCCGGCCAGGGAAGTGTGCGCCCGGGGCGGGGTGGCTGCTATCCTCCGACTTTGCCGCAGGGGTATCCACAGGGCGACAAGGGCCCTGTTATCCCGTGCGGCGGCAGTCTAGCATCCGCGACCCCCCTTCATGCGGGTCTGACGGACCGGCCCCAATCGGTATGGCAAGGGAGCGAAATGGCGGGGGAGTGGTTGCCGCAGGCGGTGTTGCCCTGGATTCTGGCGAGCGTGATGCTGGCCATGGGCCTGAGTCTCACCGCCCGGGACTTCACGCGTGTTCTGCAGCACCCCCGCAGGGTGGCGCTGGGCCTCGGATTGCAGATGCTCGCACTGCCCGTGCTTGCCTGGGTCCTGGTGCTGCTGCTGCCGCTGCCGCCGATGGCGGCCGCGGGTCTCCTGCTGGTGGCACTGGTGCCGGGTGGGGCGACCTCGAACATGTTCAGTTACCTGGTTCAGGGCGATCTCGCCCTCTCGGTCAGCCTGACCGCGATCGCGGCGATGCTGGTGCCGTTTACCTTGCCGCTGATCATGGGCTGGAATTTCCAGTTGCTGGGCCTTGCCGCGGAGGGGTTTGCGCTTCCCTACTGGAGTACGGTGGGTCAGCTCCTGCTGGTGACGGTGGTTCCGGTGACCCTGGGGATGGCGCTGCGCCTGTGGCTGGGTGACCGCACCGCTCAGGCCTGGCTTCCCGTGGTCAAGGTCTTCACTGGCGTGGCCATGGTCGGCATCGTGGTGGCGCTGTTCGTTGCCTACCATCAGCGCCTGCCGGCGCTGGTCAGCCTGGAGACGCTGGCCGTGCTGCTGCTGTGCATGTCGGCCATGGCGATGGGCTATCGGGCATCCCGGCAGTTCGGGCTTCCCCGGGAGAGCTCGCGCGCGATCACGGTGGAGGTCGGGGTTCAGAACGCCGGGGTGGCGATGATGGTGGCCTTTGCGATCCTGCAACTGCCGGCACTGGGTCTCCTGCCGCTGCTCTATGGCCTGTTGATGAACGTGCCGGTCTTTCTGTGGGTGTTCTATTGCCTGTGGCGCGACCGGCAGCTGGTGGCGGTCGCGGAGCGATCCTGAGGCGGTTCGAATCGGCGTTGGGGGGGTCGTCCAGGGAGCTGGTTTCCTGCGGTTCTGGAGCAGAACCCCCTGTAGGAACGGCTTCCAGCCGCGATCGGGTAGCACGTGCGTGATCGCGGCTGGAAGCCGCTCCTACGGGGTAACGATAAAAAAGGCCGGCGGGATCTCTCCCCCGGCCCGGGCTGGCCGTGAAGGCCAGAAAGCCGGAAGCACGTGCAGTGCTTCCGGAGGTTCGGTCAGCTGACCTTGACTGTCACGCCCGGCTTCCCGTCCGGTCCGACCATGTGCACCGCACAGGCGAGGCAGGGATCGAAACTGTGGATGGTGCGCAGGATCTCCAGAGGCTGCCCCTCGACCGCCAGCTGGTGGTTGTCCATCAGCGCGGCCTCGTAGGGACCCGGCTGGCCCTCGGCGTCACGCGGCCCGGCGTTCCAGGTGCTGGGCACGACAGCCTGGTAGTTGGTCAGCTTGCCATCGTCGATCACCGAGTAGTGGGTCAGTGCACCCCGCGGCGCCTCCATGTAACCCACGCCCTTGGCGTGCTGCGGCCAGCTCGTCGGGTTCCAGAGGTCCTCGTTGAAGGTGCTGTGGTCGCCGCTCTTGAGGTTGGCTACCAGGTTGTCGTACCAGACCATCATGTTGTCCGCGATGATCTTGCTCTCCAGCGTCCGGGCGGCGGTGCGGCCCATGGTCGAGAACATCGCCGTCACCGGCAGGTCCAGCTGGGTCAGTGCCATCGTGGCCAGATCGCGCGTCGGCTCGTGACCGCTGGCATAGAGCATCAGCACTCGGGCCAGGGGGCCGACCTCCATCGGGCGTCCACGCCAGCGCGGGGACTTCA
Source organism: Thioalkalivibrio sp. (assembly GCA_011389655.1). GTDB lineage: Bacteria > Pseudomonadota > Gammaproteobacteria > Ectothiorhodospirales > Ectothiorhodospiraceae > Thioalkalivibrio. The sequence continues at coordinate 39,408 of JAABTX010000007.1, read as the reverse complement.
GCCACGAGTAATCCTTCTCCACGTCGAGATGCGAATACGGCGGCTTCGGACCGGTGTAGTTCAGCTTGGTCTCGCCGGCGTGCGGATGCAGGCCCACGTCCTTGCCATCCTGGTAGTCGTACCAGGAATGCGAGATGAACTCCTGCACCTGTTCCGGATCCTTCAGGTCCAGCGGGTGGATGGTCGACAGGTCCCGGTCGAGGATCACGCCCGCCGGGATCAGGTAGTCGGACACGTCTCCGTACCCCGATGCCGGGAAGTCGCCGCAGGTCAGGAAGTTGCCCACGCCCTCGCCACGCTCGAACCAGTCCTTGTAGAAGCCGGCGATGGCCAGGGTGTCGGGCAGGTAGACCTGTTCGACGAACTCCTGCATCCGCAGGATCGCGTCGCGCACGATGCTCAGCCCCGTGTCGTTCAGGGTGGTCTGACCGCCGCCCTCCGGCCCGCCGCTGAACGGGGTGGGGGCACCGCCGACCACGAAGTTCGGGTGCGGGTTCTTGCCGCCGAATACCGCGTGCAGCTTGGCCACGTCGCGCTGCCAGCTGAGGGCGTCGAGGTAATGCGCCACCGCCATCAGGTTGGCCTCTGCGGGCAGCTTGTACTCCGGATGGCCCCAGTAGCCGTTCGCGAAGATCCCGAGCTGACCGGACTCGACCAGGTTCTTCACCTTCTTCTGCACATCCGAGAAGTATCCGGGCGAGGAGTTTCGGTAGTTCGAGATCGACTGCGCGAGCTCCGAGGTCGCCTTCGGGTCCGCGTCCAGCGCTGAGACCACGTCCACCCAGTCCAGCGCGTGCAGGTGATAGAAGTGCATCACGTGGTCATGGATGTACTGGGCTCCGCTCATCATGTTGCGGATCAGCTGGGCGTTTGGCGGGATCGGGTAGTCCAGCGCGTCCTCGACCGAACGGATGGAGGCCATGCCGTGCACCAGGGTACAGACCCCGCAGATGCGCTGAGCGAAGGCCCAGGCATCGCGCGGGTCGCGGCCCTGCATGATGATCTCGAGGCCGCGCACCATGGTTCCCGAGCTGTATGCGCTCTTGATGTGCCCTTCGTTGTCCGTCTCCGCCTCGATGCGCAGGTGACCCTCGATACGGGTGATGGGATCAACTACAACTCTATCTGCGCTCATCGCTTGCCTTCCTCTACAAGGTTTTCAGCCACCAGTTCGAGCAGGCTGTTCATGTCTTTGCCCCAGTTCAGTTCCTCGCCGCTCTCGTCGAAGTTCTGGCGGCAGTTGGAGCAGCTGGTGACCATCATTTCTGCACCGGTCGCGTCCAGCTGCCGGAACTTGTTGGCCATGATGCCATGACGGAGCGAGTCGGCGCGGTGGATGGTGATCACGCCGCCCCCGCCTCCGCAGCAGAAGTTCAGGTTGCCGCCGCTCTCGGCCTCTTTCAGATCCAGACCCAGCGCCTCCAGCACCTTGCGGGGCGCCGGGGTGGCTCCGCCGCGGCGCGAGACCTGGCAGGGATCGTGGAAGGCGACAGACTTGTTCACGGTCTTCAGCTTCAGGGCTCCCGAATCGACTGCATCGGCAAGGAATTCGGAGATGTGCTGGACCTTGAAGGGCAGGGGTTTCCCGTACATGTTCGCTCCCTGCCAGCGCAGTGCCTGGTAGGCATGGCCGCATTCCGGAAGGATCACCAACTTGGCACCGATCTTCTCGGCGGCGCTGATGACCTTCATCGACATGTCCCTCTGCCAGCCGGTATTGCCCGAGAGCATCCCGAAGTTGGTCGCCTCGTAGCCGTCGGTGCGGAAGGTCCAGGACTTGCCCATGTGGTTCAGGATCTTCGCCGTCGCCGCCATCGATTCCGGATACTTCTGGATCTCGATGGAGGACATCAGCACGAGCACGTCCGCCTGGTCCTCGTTCACGTTCATTTCGACTTCGTGCTCGTCACCCATCCACTCGATGCGGTCTTCGAAGACCGAGGGCGTCGCCCCCAGCGGACTGCCTTCCTTCTGCGCCTTTTCGGTGACCGTGTACAGCTCGTGCGGGACGAGGCCGGCGTGAAACATCGCGTGGCGCGCTGTGCCGACCAGGGTGGCGATGTCGATGCTCATCGGGCAGATCAGCGTGCAGCGGCCGCACATGGTGCAGGTGTCGTACAGCAGTTCCTGCCACTCCTTGAGTTCGTCGACCGTGACCTTTGGCTTGAAGTTGAGGGTCTTGTACAGGAAGGCCAACGGGCCGGCCTCGCGCTTGTAGGCCTGCTTGAAGGGCTCGAGCTTCCAGATCGGGGTGTGGCGCGGGTTGCCGCTGACCTCGTAGAAGGGGCAGGCATGGGCGCAGGCACCACAGTGGATGCAGGCCTCCATGTAGGTGGCCGCGACCCGGCCGAAGTCCTTGGCGAAGTTCACCATCGCCTTCTCGACGCGCTCATCGTCGCTCATGTCGCCCTGGACGTCGAAGCGTTCCTCGGGCTTGGTAACGGAGAGGCGCCTGGACTCGTGATCGAGTTCGATTTCGGTTTGGGTTGTATCAATCATGCCATGCCCCCTCTACGTGCAAAACGGGAACCGGTGGTGTAACGGGACACCACGAACCAGAAGGAATGCATCAGCTTGCCGAACGGGAAGTAGATCAGCAGCAGCCAGACGCTCAGAAGATGGATCGCCAGCCCGGTTTCATAGTCCGGCCACATGTTCATGTTGGTGATCAGGCCGGTGACAAACGGTGCCGTGGTCACGAACCAGGTGGCGTAGTCATCGAAGTTGGAGATCAGCCGCTGCACCGGGTTGACCAGCCGCTTGATCAACGCGACGAACAGCGCGAGGGTGGTGATCACGGCGACCGCGGTGATCACCCCGCCCGGGAGGGTCCACCAGGTGAAGCCCACGATGTCGGCGAAGAAGAGCATGTGCGGCGTGCCGAAGATCAGCACGATGAACAGCCCCAGGTGGATGATGTAGCCGATGATGTACTGGGCACCCACCTTGGGCACGAAGGGCTTGTACGGCCAGGCGTGAACGAACAGGCCCTTCAGGCCTCCCACCCAGGCGCCCGTCTGACGGGCCTCGGAGAGATCCTTCTTCTGTCGCAGGGCCCAGACGCCCACGAGGCGCCACAGGATGCCCGCCACGAAGATGATGATCGCGATCTGCATCGCGGGGCCGCGTGCAAAGTCAAGGAGTGTCATGGCTACTTGCCTCCCGAGATTTTGTTTTGATTGCGGCGGGACATCACGGCGGATACCGCGCCCAGGGCCACACCGGCCGCGGCCGCGGCCGCGATGCCCTCTGCGCTACCCCACTGGCCCGCCGACAGCGGCTTGTAGAAGCCCTCCTTGTCCCAGAAATTCGGTTCGGAGCAGCCAAGGCAACCATGACCGGACTGGATGGGCCAGCTGACCCCCTCGTTGAACTTCAGCGTCGCACATGCATTGTGGGTGATCGGACCCTTGCAACCCAGCTTGTACAGACACCAGCCGTTGCGCGCGCCCTCGTCATCGAAACTGTCCGCGAACTTGCCCTGGTCGTAGAACGTGCGCCGGTAACAGCGGTCGTGGATGGTGTCACCAAAGAAGGCCCTGGGCCGCTTCAGACTGTCGACCTCCGGCAGGGCCCCGAAGGCGAGGAAGCTGGTCAGCACGCCGGTCATCACCTCGGGCATCGGAGGGCAACCCGGCACGTTCAGGATCGGCTTGTCGGTAATGATCTGGTCGACGCCCACTGCGCCGGTCGGGTTCGGACTCGCCGCGCCGATCCCGCCGAAGCTCGCGCAGGTGCCGATGCTGACGATCGCGGCCGCACCCTCGCCCAGTTCACGCAGCGAGTCCAGGTGGCTCTGACCGTGCGACACCGAGTAGATGCCGTCGTCGTTCAGCGGAATGGAGCCATCCACCAGCAGGAGGTACTTGCCCCAGTTCTCCTTCATCGAGGTCTTGATTGCCTCGACCGCCTGATCGCCCGCGGCCGCCTGCAGCGCGTGCTGGAAGTCCAGGGAGATGAAGTTGAAGATCAGGTTTTCCAGCGTGGGCGCGAACGACCGGGTCAGGGACTCCAGGCATCCGGTGCACTCCTGGTAGGCCATCATGATCGCAGGCTGCCTGCGGGCCTGGGCAAGCGAGTCCGCCATCGCCGGCACCATCGCGGCAGGGATGGCCATCGATGAGGCGACCCCCGCGCAGAACTTGAGAAAGGAACGCCTGGAGATGCCTTGGCGGCGCAGTTCCTCGCCTAACGTCAAATCATGCTCTTTCATGCCGACCCCCTTTGTGCAAGTCGTCGCTGGATTGCGAGTGGTCAATGGTGGTTCGTGTCCAGTTCATCGAACATGGACGGAAAACGTCTGGCGCTCGCCTGGATGTCCTCCTCATGTGCCTCCAGGATCACCGGCACCGTGCCGATCTCCAGTTGCTGTGTGATCATGCGGTCGCCCTCGCCGAGGTACCGAACCCACCAGACCCCGGGGAACGCGGTCTCGAAGACCTCGGTGGGACCGGCCGCATTGATCCGGGCCTCGACCTCTCCGCGTCCCAGCTTCGCCTCCAGGAGCTGCAGGTCGCCCTCGCTGAGGGGAAGGTTCGTGAGCTCCACCACCTGGCGCTCACCGCCCTGGGAGACCGCCAGCAGGTGATCGGCGATCTCCCGCAGCAGGGCGACCGCGAGCCCCGTGGTTTCGGGCGATCCCGGCCCCGGGCCCGGATCGAGCTTGACCGGGATGTCCTTCAGGCTCATGCCTGCCACCTCCGGACCAGTTCCATCACTCTCTCGCAGGCGACGGGCAGGGCGTTGGCCACGGCCGCCGTTGGTTGATCACCCCAGTCGAAATCCTGAGGCTGGATACCGACCAGCGCCCGGCGGCGGGGCAGGAGGCCTTCCAGCGCGGCAATGGCGAGCAGGTCCGACAGGCTCACCTCGTGCACGCTGCTCTTGGCGCCAGTGCTGACGAAGTGGTCCATCGCGTCGCCCTCGAACACCTGCACCGCGCCGGGTTCGGTCCCGAGTGCGGCGGTGTCGACCACGATCAGGGAGTCCGTGGTGACGATGGCGTCCGCCAGCGTGAAGCTCAGCGTGCCGCCATCCATGAATTCGACGTCCGGTAGCCCCGTGTGCGTGTCCGCCAGTTGCTTGACGACATGCACGCCGGCACCCTCGTCGCTCAGCAGGATGTTTCCGAGGCCCAGGACCAGAACCTGGCGGTTTCTGGTGGCGGGGGAGGGCGGCGCGGAATCGGCCCGGTCTGTGATCGTGATCATCGCTACCCTTCCTGCCTGGGGGTGCATTGGTCCGGCCCACGGCACCCGTGTTTCGTGTGATAAATTCTCGGGATGTGTGAAAAAATCAGCGTTGTCTTATGCTCGAACACAGAATGCGTTAGTGGGTCTTTCCCGGCGGTGATCTAGATCACATTCGGCCCCGTTCCAGTGTGGGAAGGTGCTGGGCATGGAGGCCGGTGCCGGGCGGCCCTGGCGGGATCCGATGCACCTGGCCTGATATCGATTCAAGGGGTGGAAACGCGATGTGCCTTGGGATTCCGATGCAGGTGCTCGAGACGGACGAATGCGTGGCTCTCTGCGAGCGGCGTGGCGAGCGCCGACGGCTGAACATGATGCTGATCGGGCCACAGCCGGTGGGCACCTGGGTGCTGGCGCTGCAGGACCATGCCCGCGAGGTCCTGACCCCGGAACAGGCGCGCCAGATCGACGAGGCGGTGCTGGGCCTCGAGGCGGCGATGCGCGGCGAGACCGATCTCGACGGCTTCTTCAGTGACCTCGAGCTGCCCTCGGCGGTCGGGCCACCCCGGTAGGCAACCCGTGAACGGGGACGCGGAAGCGGTGCGACAGCAGCTGGAGGAGGTCTTCGGCCGCATCCAGCGGGAGCGCATGCAGGACCTTCCGCTGCTGCATCACGGGCTCGCTGTCGAGGCCGTCGGTTTCCGGCGCAGCGGCGCCGCGCGCGTGGGCGTCCTGATCACTCCCTGGGCGATGAACCTGCTGCGCCTGCCCGACGACGACCCGATTGCCGTGGGCGCGTTCGGCACGCGGGAACTGCCGCGCGGCCCGGTGGATTTCATCGGCGCCCAGGAAGAGGATGTCGGCCCCTACGAGACCTGCTCGCTGTTCTCTCCGATGCAGCGCTTCGAGGATCAGGCGGCGGCCCGGGCGGTCGCCTTTGAAACGCTGTCCCTGCTGCTCCGGCCCGGCCCCGATCTGCGGCGGCCAGAGCCGCAGCGTCAGGGGGGCGGGCCGATCGCGGCGCTCCGGCGCAACGCCGGGCGCGATTACGACCGTCGCCGCGTGCTGCGCGGAGACTTTCTGAATGACGACGGCGATTCCCGCTGAGGGCAGGGTCGAACTGCGCCTCGAATGGGACGGGCGGGTGGTGCAACGCGCTGAAGTCCGCTCGCGGCGACCGCAGCCCGCGGCCCTGCTGACCGGCAGGGCACCCGGACAGGCGCGCGCGATCATCCCGCGCCTGTACAGCCTCTGCGGAGACGCGCAGTCCGTCGCGGTCGAGGCCCTGGAGGCCGTGCTGCGCAGCGGCGCGCCGGACAGCAACGCCATTGCGGACTGGGCCGAACGCATCCGCCTGGAGAACATCCGCGAGCACCTGTGGCGGCTGGGGCTCGACTGGCCGCGCGTCGTCGGGGAACCCCAGCAACCGGCCCCGGTGCGCGAGCTGCTGGGCGAGCGGACACGATTCGCGACGGATCGTGAAGCCGCCGGCAACTGGGCGGGCAAGACCTTCGCGGATCTGTTCGGACACGCGAATCTCGCCTGGCTCGAGAATCCGGAGCCCGATTCCCTGGCGCAGTGGCTGGAAGAGGCGCCGACGCCGCTGGCGGGCCTGCTCGCGCGGCTGCGGCCCCGCCTGACGGGTCTCGGCCCTTCGGCGCTGCCATTCTTCCGGGGTCGCGATCTGCAACCGATGGTGCAGACAGCCCTGCCGCGGCTGCAATCGGACCCGGACTTCCACTGGCGGCCCGACCATCAGGGTCAGGTCTTCGAGATGGGGCCCCTGCCGCGTCAGGCGGCGCATCCGCTGATCGCGGCGATGCTGGCTTGCCAGGGCGTTCCGGATTCCTGGCTGCGGGTATTGGCACGGGTGCTGGAACTCGCCGGCGCGCTAGACTCGCTGCAGCGTGGAATCGAACCGAGGCTCGGCATCGCCTGGCAGCGCGGCGCGCATGAATCGATGGTGGCGCTCGAGATGGTGCGCGGAGTCCTGATGCACTGGCAGGAGGCCGTGCCGGACGGGATACGGGACTACCGGATCGTGGCGCCCACGGAGTGGAATTTTCATCCGGAGGGGCCCGCGCGGGAGGGCCTGCTGCAGCTTCAGGCCCCGGATGAGCCCCAGCTCCGGGAGATGGTTACGCTGCAGGTGATGGCGCTGGATCCCTGCGTGCAATACGAACTGGAGATCCTGCATGCATGAGATGGCTCTGGCCGAGGGAATCCTTCGGATCATCGAGGACCAGGCCGCGGCGAGCGGATTCGAGCGCGTGCGGCGCGTGCGCGTGGAGGTGGGACAGCTCGCGGGCGTCGAGGTCGAGGCGCTGCGGTTCAGCTTCGACGCCGTGATGAGCAACAGTGTGGCCGACTCGGCGGTTCTTGAGATCGTGGACACGCCGGGACAGGGTTGGTGCCTGGACTGCGGCACCACGGTGGGGATCGCCGCGCTCTACGATGCCTGTCCACTCTGCGGCGGCTACCAGGTCCACGCGACCGGCGGTATGGAGATGCGGGTGCTGGATCTCGAGGTGGACGCGCGGGCAGAAGCGCCGGGCCGGCCGGGTTGACCGGTAACGTGAGCCAGCGCAAGCCCCGGGCCGTCGGTTCGGGTTATTCTGTGTAGAGACAGGTGGGCTCGGCCGCGACGCGGTGCGGCTGCCCTGCCAGGAGTGTCGTCCGCCGGCGATCGGAGTCCGGCGTGGCGGCGCCGGAATCGGATTCGAGGAGGTCGCGCATGTGTACGGTATGTGGTTGCGGAGAGGGCGAGACCCGGGTGGAAGGGCATCCGGTGGGCGGGCGTGCGCACGAGCATCGGCATGCCGACGGCACCGTGCACAGCCATCCGCACGACCACGACCACGACCACGGACATGACCATGGTCACGAGCACCGGCATCACCACGAACACATGCATCGCCACGAGGATGGAACGGTGCACGCTCACGCCCACGATCACGCCAGCGCCCACGGGCACGGTGCCGGGCATGACCATCGGCACGAGCATGCGCACAGCCACCGCCATGCCGACGGCACCGCGCACAGTCACGCGCACGATCATGCGGCCGAACACGGACACGGGGGTGTCCACGACCACGCGCACGAAGACCCGCACAGGCACGAACACCGGCACGCGGACGGGACCGTGCACGCCCACCCGCATGACCACGCGGGCCACCATGGTCATGATACCGCGCACGAGCATGAACACCGTGATGATCAGGCCGCCGCGTCCCACGGTGAGCACCTGCACTACGGTCACGGGGCTGCCCACGCCCATGCACCCGGGATGACCCAGGAGCGGATGGTCCGTATCGAGCAGGACATCCTCGGCAAGAACAATGAGTACGCACAGGCGAACCGTGAGCGGTTCCAGCGTCAGGGCGTGCTCGCGCTGAACCTCGTCTCCAGCCCCGGTTCCGGCAAGACCAGCCTGCTGACCGCGACCATCGAGCGCCTGCAGGGGCGTATGCCGGTCAGCGTGATCGAGGGCGACCAGCAGACCAGCAACGACGCCGACCGCATTCGCGCGACGGGCGCCCCGGCGGTGCAGGTGAATACCGGGAAGGGCTGCCACCTCGACGCCCACATGATCGGCCACGCGGTGGAACGCCTGGGGCTTCAGGGCAGCGGGCTGCTGCTGATCGAGAACGTGGGCAACCTGGTGTGCCCGTCGGCCTTCGACCTCGGCGAAGCGCACAAGGTGGTGATCCTCTCGGTCACCGAGGGGGAGGACAAGCCCCTGAAATACCCGGACATGTTCCACGCCTCGACTCTGATGGTGCTGAACAAGATCGACCTGCTGCCCTATGTCGACTTCGACGTGAAGCGATGCATCGAGTATGCCCGCCGGATCAACCCGAGGCTCGAGGTGCTGCAGGTCTCTGCCCGCACCGGCGAGGGCATGGATGCCTGGGTCGACTGGCTGGAAGGAAGGCTTGGCGGCAGCGCGGCCGGCGGTGGAGAAGAGGAGATCGAGGCCCTGCGCCGCCGTGTCGCGGAACTGGAGGCGCAGCTCGACGCGGCCCGTCAGGGGCATTGAGCCGCGTCTGCCGCGGGGATGATTCGCTGATGCCGCCGTCAGGGCCCGGTGCCGTTCTCCCACCCCGGTCTTCCCCCGCAGCCCTCCCTCGGGCACAGGTGGGGGAGGGTCCGGGGGCGAGAGCGATACCGGCCGCTATCCGGCGCCGCGTCCGCGTGCACGGCCAGGTCCAGGGCGTGGGCTTCCGCCCCTATGTCTACGGCCTGGCGATGGAACTGGGCCTCACCGGCTGGGTATGCAACGATGCCGCCGGTGTGGAGCTGGAGGTACAGGGCGGTCCGGCCGCCGTCGGCGCGTTCCTGCGCCGGCTTCCCGCCGAGGCACCGCCGCTCGCTCGCGTGGATGCCATCGAGACCACCGAGGCCGAATCGAAGCCCCCGGATGTCGGCCAGGCCTTCACCATCGCTCCCAGCCGCGCCGGTGCCGTGCGCACCGGCATCACCCCGGACGCCGCCGTCTGCCCGGCCTGCCTCGAGGAGCTCTTCGATCCGGCCGACCGTCGTTACCGTTATCCCTTCATCAACTGTACCCACTGCGGCCCGCGCTACACCCTGACACGGGCACTGCCCTACGATCGCCCGAACACCAGCATGGCGGCATTCATCCAGTGCCCGCCGTGCCAGCACGAGTACGACAATCCCGCCGACCGGCGTTTCCATGCCCAGCCCAACGCCTGTCCGGACTGCGGCCCGAGTCTGTCCCTGCTCACTCCCGACGGTCAGCCGCTGCCCGTGGCCGACCCGATCGTGGAGGCGGTGCGCCGCCTCGAGGCCGGCGAGATCCTGGCGGTCAAGGGTCTGGGCGGCTTCCACCTGCTCTGCGACGCCCGCAATGCCGACAGCGTCGCGCGGTTGCGTGCCCGCAAGCACCGCGAGGAAAAGCCGCTGGCCGTGATGGCCGCGAATCCGCGGGCCCTGGCGGGCCTGGTCGAGTTCGGTGACGCCGAGGAGCAGCTCCTGCGCTCCCGCGACCGGCCGATCGTGTTGTTGCGCAAGGGGCCCGGCTGCGACGCGGCCCTGCCGGGCGTCGCGCCCGGACTGGCCTGGCTGGGCGCGATGCTCGCCTACACGCCGCTGCACTACCTGCTGTTCCACGAGGCGGCGGGCCGCCCGGCCGGCACCAGCTGGCTGGAGGTGGAGGGAGCCGACCCCTGGCTGCTGGTCTGCACCTCCGCGAATCCGGGTGGCGAACCGCTGGTCATCGACAATGGTGAGGCGGTCGCACGGCTGGCCGGCATCGCCGATGCCCTGCTCGTGCACGACCGCGACATCGTCGTGCGCTGCGACGACCCGGTGATCCGCGTCGGCGCCGGCGGGGCGTCCTTCCTGCGCCGGGCACGCGGCTATACCCCGGTGCCGATCCGGTTGCCCCGCGGCGGACCGTCCGTACTGGCGCTGGGCGCCTGGCTGAAGAACACCGTTTGCCTGACCCGCGACGACCAGGCCTTCCTGTCGCAGCACATCGGCGACCTCGACAACGCGGCGACCTGTCGCTCGCTGGACGAGACCGCCCGGCACCTGGTCGAGATCCTCGAAATCAGGCCCGCGCGCATCGCCTGCGACCGCCACCCGGACTTCTACAGCAGCCAGCTTGCCGCTGCGATGGCACAGGACCTCGACGTCCCGCTGATCCGGGTGCAGCACCACCACGCCCATCTTGCGGCGGTGCAGGCGGAGCACGGACTCGATGAACCCGTGCTCGGCGTCGCGATGGACGGCGTCGGCCTCGGATCGGACGGCACGCCGTGGGGCGGCGAACTGCTGCGCCTGGAAGGCGCCGGTTTCGAACGCCTCGGCCACATCGCCCCACTCGTGCTCGCCGGCGGCGACCGCGCCGCGCGCGAACCCTGGCGCATGGCCGCTTCCGCGCTGCATGCGCTGGGCAGGGGAGGGGAGATCGCCACGCGCTTCTGCGACCAGCCGCTCGCGCCGAGGTTGCCGGAACTGCTGGAGCGCGGCATCAACAGCCCGCCGACCACCAGCCTCGGCCGCCACTTCGACGCCGCCGCCGGTCTGCTCGGCATCAAGCCCGTGCAGCGCTTCGAGGGGCAGGCCGCGATGCTGCTGGAGGGCCTTGCCGCGCAGCACGGGCCCGCCGATCCCCTCCCGAATGGCTGGGCCATCGATGCTGACCACACCCTGAACCTTCTCCCGCTCCTGGCGTGGCTGGCCGACCGCGCAGCGCACAGCGGTGGCTCGCCACCGCCTTCCCCAAACAGCAAACACGCCCCGGAAGGCCGCCACCAGCCCCGTGCCGCCGCCGTCTTCCATGCCACCCTCGCCGCGGCCCTCGCCGACTGGATCCGACCCGTGGCCGAGCTCACGGGGATTGGTCACCTGGTCTTCAGCGGCGGCTGCGTGCTGAACCAGGTGCTGATGACCGACCTCGAACGGCGCCTGACCGCCTCCGGCTACGATGTCCACCTCCCGCGCCTCGCCCCCGCCAACGACGGCGGCCTCAGTCTCGGCCAGGCCTGGATCGCGATGAACGCCCGCTAGCGCTTGGCCCAAAAGACGAAAAAACGGGACAGATTTATTTTCTCGTCCAACGACTTCCCGTCCGGCCGAATCGCCGAGCATCGCCACATGGCGGACCGGCGGTGCTTGACCCTCTACGGGATCGCGGTTTCTTGCACTGTGGGTGGGGAGAAAAGACAATAGCGCCATGTGTCTGGCGATCCCTGTGAAGGTGGTTGAGCTGCTGGAGGCCGAACAGGCCCTGGTCGATGTCGGTGGCGTGCGCAAGGAAGTGGATGTGAGCCTGGTGGACGGCGTGAAGGCCGGGGACTTCGTGATCCTGCACGTGGGCTTTGCGATCAACCGGCTCGACGAGGACGAGGCCCAGCGCACCCTGTCGATGCTGCGCGAGATGGGCGTCGAGCCGGGGGCCGCCGCATGAAGTACGTTGACGAGTTCCGGGACGGCAAGGTTGCGCGCAGCCTTGCAAGGACCATCGCCGACGAGGTCCGGCCGGACCGGCGCTACCACCTGATGGAGTTCTGCGGCGGGCACACCCACGCGATCTCCCGCTATGGTCTGCGCGACCTGTTGCCATCGGCGATCCGCTTCATCCACGGGCCCGGTTGCCCGGTCTGCGTGCTGCCGATCGGGCGCATCGACAGCGCGATCGAACTGGCCCGCGACCACGGCGTGATCCTCTGCAGCTACGGCGACACGATGCGCGTGCCGGCCTCCGGGCGGACGAGCCTTTTGCGCGCGAAGGCCGAGGGTGCGGACATCCGCATGGTCTACTCCAGCGCCGACGCGCTGAAGATCGCGCGCGAAAACCCGGACCGCGAGGTGGTCTTCTTCGCGATCGGGTTCGAGACCACCACGCCGCCGACTGCTGTTGCCCTGCGCCAGGCGCGTGAGGAGGGTCTTAAGAACTTCAGCGTCTTTGCCAATCACGTGCTGACGCCGTCGGCGATCCAGAACATCCTGGAGTCCCCCGAGGTGCGGGACCTGGGCACGGTGCCGCTGGATGGTTTCATCGGCCCCTCCCACGTGTCCACGATCATCGGCAGCCAGCCCTACGAATTCTTCGCCGAGGAGTTCCAGAAGCCGGTGGTGATCGCGGGCTTCGAGCCGCTGGACGTGCTGCAGTCGGTGCTGATGCTGGTGCGCCAGCTCAACGAGGGCCGGGCCGAGGTCGAGAACCAGTTCAGCCGCGCGGTGACTCGTGAGGGCAATCTGAAGGCACAGGGGCTGGTGGCCGAGGTCTTCGAGCTGCGCGACCGCTTCGAGTGGCGCGGCCTGGGCGAGGTTCCCTACAGCGCGCTGCGCATCCGCGAGGCCTACCGGGACTTCGATGCCGAGGTGCGCTTCGACCTGCCCTACCGCTCGGTGCCGGATCACAAGGCCTGCGAGTGCGGCGCGATCCTGCGCGGCGTGAAGCAGCCGCAGGACTGCAAGGTCTTCGGCACCGTCTGCACTCCGGACAACCCGCTCGGCTCGTGCATGGTCTCCGCGGAGGGCGCCTGCGCGGCCTATTACACCTACGGTCAGTTCACGAAGGATTCCGCCGTCGCGGAGGCCTCGTGAGCGAGAATCCGAAACGGACCAGGCGCGGCTACATCCGGCCCCTGGATCTGAAGCACGGCAAGGTCGAGCTTTCGCACGGCGGTGGTGGCCGCGCGATGTCGCAGCTGATCGATGAGCTCTTCCAGCCGGCCTTCGACAACCCGTATCTGCGCCAGGCCAACGACCAGGCCCTGTTGACGCGGCCCGAGGGCCGCATCGTGATGGCCACCGACAGCCACGTGGTCTCGCCGCTGTTCTTCCCCGGCGGCGACATCGGCAGCCTCGCGGTGCACGGCACGCTCAACGACGTGGCGACCAGCGGTGCGAGACCGCTGTGGCTCTCCGCAGGCTTCATCCTCGAGGAGGGCTTTCCGCTCGCGGATCTGAAGCGCATCGTGGATTCGATGGCCGCGGCGGCGCGCACGGCCGGCGTGCAGGTGGTCACCGGGGACACGAAGGTGGTGGAGCGCGGCAAGGGCGATGGCGTCTTCATCAATACCACCGGGGTCGGCGTCGTCCCCGAGGGCATCGAGATCTCGGGCGACCGTGCGCGGCCCGGTGACCGCATTCTGGTAAGCGGCTTTCTCGGGGACCACGGCGTTGCGATCATGTCGCTGCGCGAGAACCTGAGCTTCAGCACCACCATCGAATCGGACTCGGCCGCGCTGCACGAACTGATCGCGGGGATGGTGGCGGCGGCGCCGGAGATCCATTGCCTGCGCGACCCGACCCGGGGCGGACTCGCGGCCACGCTCAACGAGATCGCCCGACAGTCGGGCGTGGGCATGGTCGTTCGCGAGGACGCGATCCCGGTACGCGAGGAAGTGGATGCCGCCTGTGAACTGCTCGGCCTCGACCCGCTCTACGTCGCGAACGAGGGCAAGGTGGTCGCGATCTGCCCGCCGGACTCCGCCGAGGCGGTGCTCGCGGCCATGCGCGCGCACCCGCTGGGCCGGGACGCCGTGATCATCGGCGAGGTGATCGCCGACGAGCACGGCTTCGTGCAGATGGAGACCAGTTTTGGCGGGCGGCGTAACGTCGACTGGATTTCCGGGGAACAGCTGCCGCGGATCTGCTGAGCGGCGTCACTGCCTCCGCCCCCTCCCCAGCCCTGTGAAGTACGGGAGCGTGCTCCCGCACTCACGCGCGGACGCGTGCTGCCGCTGCAGGAGGCGAGCCTCCTGAAGGGCAAAGCGGGAGCAGGCTCCCGCACTCCATGGCGCGAACGGAGCGCGACGGATCGCGGATCGTCCAGCCCGCGTTGGCGGCATGGCCCATCACCGGCACAGGGCGCCGCTCTCCGACTTTCCTGCTAATCTCAACGCATGATCCGTGACTTTGGCGATCTGCGTCCCGCACTGCATTCCACCGCCTGGGTGGACGACACCGCGCTGGTGGTGGGGGATGTGCATGTCGGGGCCCACAGCTCCATCTGGCCGATGTGCGTCTTGCGCGGGGACATCCACCGGATCGCGATCGGCGTGCGGACCAATATCCAGGACGGCTCGGTGCTGCATGTCACCCATGACAGCCGGTTTGCGCCGGGCGGGCATGACCTGACTGTCGGTGACGAGGTCACGGTGGGCCACAAGGTGATCCTGCACGGCTGCACCATCGAGGATCGCTGCCTGATCGGCATGGGCAGCATCGTGATGGACGGCGCGGTGATCGAATCCGGCGCGATGCTTGCCGCCGGCAGCCTGGTGGCGCCGGGCAAGCGCCTCGAGGGCGGCTACCTCTGGCGAGGCAGTCCGGCAAGGCGCGCGCGGCCACTGAGCGACGAGGAGACGGAATACCTCGAGTATTCAGCCGTCCAGTACGCGCGCCTGAAGGACCGCCACGCTGGCTGAGGCCAGCCGGCGTGCACTGACCCCGGCGCCCGATGCAGGAGGCCAGCCCTCTGGCCGACCCGGCGCGGCCGGCACCCCAGCCTGGGTGGGAGCGGGTAGTCGTGGGAGCGGGTAGTCGTGGGAGCGGCTTCCAGCCGCGATGCGGCGTTGCCTTGCCGCCCCCGGCATTCGGCGCGCCTGCGGCGCGTTCGCGAGCGCGGCTCGCTCCTACGGGGACCGGGGCCAGCCGTGTAGGAGCGGCTTCCAGCCGCGATGCGGCGTTGCCTCCGCCCCGGCGTTCGGCGCGCCTGCGGCGCGTTCGCGAGCAAGGCTCGCTCCTACGGGGGCCGGGGCCAGCCGTGTAGGAACGCGCCGCGCCAGGCAGACACGCGTTGCTCGGGGCCGAACACAGCCGCTCCCCCGAGTCCCGTCCTTGGTTTCGGTCCCCCGATGCACGTAGACTGGCCGCACATTGACGCGCAAACGGGTATCCACCATGCAAATTGCCGAGAACAAGGTCGTATCCATCGACTACACGCTCAAGAACGACCAGGGTCAGGTACTGGACACCTCCTCCGAGCGTGGGCCTCTGGCCTATCTGCAGGGGCACCAGAACATCATCTCCGGTCTGGAATCGGCCCTGGAGGGCAAGTCCGCCGGGGACAGTGTGCAGGTGACCATCCCGCCGGCCGAGGCCTATGGCGAACGGGACGAGTCGCTCAGCCAGGCGGTGCCGCGCCAGATGTTTCAGGATGCGGACAAGGTCCAGGTCGGCATGCAGTTCCAGACCACGTCGGAGGAGGGCGGAAGCCAGATCGTCACCGTGACCGGCGTGGACCCGGAGCACGTGACCGTGGATGCGAACCACCCGCTGGCGGGCGAGACCCTGACCTTCGACGTGACCGTCGTCGACGTGCGCGAGCCCACGCAGGAGGAGATGGACCACGGACACGTGCATGGCCCGGGCGGTCACCAGCACTGAACCGGGGGTCCCGGGCGCGGGCGTCCGGGCGACCGCGAGGGGCGCGATCCCCGGAAGGTCGGCGTGGCGTCAGGGGAATCCCGGATGAGCGCCGCCGCCGGTCCGGCGAAGGCCCCCGCAGTCTCCGTTGGTGTGGATGTGGACGCGGTGATGGCGTCCGCGGCTCGGCGGCTCTGCCGCCTCCTGTCCGAGGCGGTAGCGGCGCGTGGTGTCGCCAGCCTCGCCCTCGCCGGGGGCCGGACACCGCGGGCCCTGTACGAACTGCTGTCGGGGTCGCCGGATGACTGGCCCGTTCCCTGGGAACGGGTGCGACTGTTCCTGGGCGACGAACGCTGGGTGCCCGCGAACCACGCGGACAGCAACCAGCGCATGGTCCGGGAGTCGCTGCTCGCGGATCTTCCGGGCGCCCCGGTCTTTCACCCGATGCCGACGGACGGGTCGGAGCCGTCGGAGGATGCCGCCCGGTACCGCGAGTGCCTCGCCCGCGAGGTTCCGGAGACCGACGGCGGTGTGCCCCGCTTCGATCTGATCCTGCTGGGCATGGGCGACGACGGCCATACCGCCTCCCTGTTTCCTGGCACCCCGGTTCTCGATGCGACGGAGACGGTGGCCGCGGTCCACGTGCCGAAGTTCGATTCCTGGCGTCTGAGCCTGACATTGCCGGTGCTGAACGCGGCACGGCAGGTGCTGTTTCTGGTGACCGGTGCTGACAAGGCCCCGGTCCTGGCGCGCGTGCTTGGCGACGGCCCGCGCCGGGAACTGCCCGCCTCGCTGGTGAATCCGCCGCAGGGCAAGGTGGAGTGGCATGTCGACCATCAGGCGGCAGCGCTAATCGGCGGTCCTGTCCGTGAGCCCGGTGCCTGAGGTCCGACCCCGCCTCTCCCGCTGACGGCCGCGTGCCCCGGGATCATGTTCGGCCCGACGCCCCTGGACCTGGCCGCGACCGCAATGGCCTCGGGACCGGTGCGGCGGCCGTCAGTCCGTCTCTGGCCGGATGCTGTGACGCCAGGCGTCGATTTCCTCCTCGAACAGACGGCGGCTCGCGGCCGGGCCCCAGGTGCCGGCGGGGTAGGTGTGGATGAAGTCGCGTTCAACTGACCAGGTATGGAGCACGGCATCCACGATGCGCCAGGCGTATTCGACCTCGTCGTAGCGCAGGAACAGGGAGCGGTCCCCCTCCATGATGTCGAGGAGCAGACCTTCATAGGCCCCGGTGCCGGGACGTTCGCCCGGGTTCAGCCCCGCGTCCAGGCTTACCTGGCGTGTACTCATCTCCAGCCCCGGTTGCTTCGAGGTCAGCTGCAGGCTGATGCACTCGCAGGGTTGCACCCCGATCGCCAGCCAGTTGCGTTCGACATTCTGCAGCCGGGTGCCGCGAAACAGCTGCTGCGGCGGCTGCTTGAACCGGATCATGATGTGCGACGCGCTCTCCGCCATCCGCTTGCCGGTGCGCAGGTAGAACGGCACCCCGCGCCAGCGCCAGTTGTCCACGAACAGCTTCATCGCGGCGTAGGTCTCGGTGACGCTGTCCGGGGGTACGCCGTCTTCCTCCAGGTAGCCGCGCACGCGCTCGCCCTGCACGTTGCCCGCGCCGTACTGCGCCCGGAACGCCTGCGCATGGACCGCGCCGGGAGTGATCGGCCGCACCGACTTCAGCACCTTCACCTTCTCGTCGCGGAGATCCTCCGCCGCCATGGAGGCCGGGGGTTCCATGGCCACCAGTGTGAACAGCTGCATCAGGTGGCTCTGCAGCATGTCGCGAAGGGCGCCGGCGCCGTCGTAAAAGGCGGCGCGGCTGCCCACGCCCAGCGTCTCGGCCTGGGTGATCTGCACGTGGTCGATGAAGTTGCGGTTCCACAGGGGCTCCAGCATCAGGTTGGCGAAGCGGAACACCAGCAGGTTGCGGACCATCTCCTTGCCCAGGTAATGGTCGATACGATAGATCTGCTCCTCGTCCAGGAATCGGCTCAGACGTTGCTGCAGCGCCTGAGCGCTGTCGAGGTCGTAGCCGAAGGGCTTCTCGATCACGACCCGCCGCCAGCCTCCGTTCTGCGTCAACAGGCCGGTGCGGCTGAGATTCTCCGTCACCACGCCGAACTCGGCGGGACGGATCGCCAGGTAGATCGCGAGATTGTCGGGCAGGTCGGGGCGTTCACCGAGCCACTGGGCCAGCCTGTCGTACATTCCGGCATCCGTGATGTCGCCCTGGAAGTAATCCTGGCGCTCCTGCATCCGCTCGAGCACCGTCGGCTCGATCTGGCCGCGCACATTGCCTTCGAGCATGTGGCGCATCTCCTTCAGCCAGCGTTCCCGGTCCCAGGGCCGCCGCCCGGTGGCGATGATGCGCAGGGCGTCCGGCAGCCGTCCGGCTGCCTCCAGCTGGTACAGCGCCGGCATCAGCTTTACCTGCGACAGGTTGCCGGTGGAGCCGAAGATCACGAAGGTGCAGGGGCTCAGCGGGGTTTCCATGGCTCAGACCTCGTAGGTGGACGAGGCAACGCTGCCGCCGCGTCCGGTCCAGTTGGTGTGAAAGAAGCTGCCGCGCGGGCGGTCGACGCGCTCGTACATGTGGGCACCGAAGTAGTCCCGTTGGGCCTGAAGCAGATTGGCCGGCAGACGTTCGCTGCGATAGCCGTCGAAATAGGCGAGGGCGGAGGCGAAGGCGGGCGTGGGAATCGCGTGTTCCACCGCGAGCGTCACGGCGCGGCGCCATCCGGCCTCGGCCTTCTGCAGGGCGCGCGCGAAGAAGTCGTCGAGGACGAGATTGGCCAGTTGCGGATCGGTGTCGTAGGCGGCCTTGATGTCGTTGAGGAAGGTGCTGCGGATGATGCAGCCCCCGCGCCACATCAGGGCGACGTCACCGTAGTTCAGCTTCCAGCCGTGGGTCCGCGCGGCCTCGCGCATCAGCATGAAGCCCTGCGCATAGGAGATGATCTTCGACGCGTACAGGGCGTCGTGCAGGGCGTCGAGATGATCCGCCGGCCGGGCGGATGCCGGGCGCTGGGGCGGGCCCAGCACGCTGGCTGCATGCACGCGTTCGTCCTTCAGCGAGGAGAGGGCACGGGCAAACACCGCCTCGCCGATCAGGGTCAGCGGCACGCCGAGTTCCAGCGCGCTGATGCCGGTCCATTTGCCGGTCCCCTTCTGGCCCGCGGTGTCCAGGATCCGGGTGACCAGCGGGGTGCCGTCCGCGTCCCGCGCGGCGAGGATGTCGGCGGTGATGTCGATCAGATAGGAGTCGAGCACTCCCTGATTCCAGCTGGCGAAGACTTCCGCCATCGCGTCGTGATCCATGGCGAGCGCGCGGTCCATCAGGGCGTAGGCCTCGCTGATCAGCTGCATGTCGCCGTACTCGATGCCGTTGTGCACCATCTTCACGAAGTGTCCGGCACCATCGGGGCCGATCCAGCGGCAGCAGGGTTCGCCATCGACCTGTGCCGCGATCGCCTGGAAGATCTCGCGCACCAGCGGCCAGGCCTCGGGATCGCCGCCGGGCATGATGGACGGCCCGTGTCGAGCGCCTTCCTCGCCGCCGGAGATGCCGGTGCCGACGAAGTGAAGTCCGTGTTCGCGCAGTTCCCGGGTACGGCGGGTGGAGTCCGGATAGTGGGAGTTTCCCCCGTCGATGATCACGTCTCCCGGTTCCAGCAGCGGCACGAGGGCCGCGATGAACTCGTCCACCACCGCGCCGGCCTTGACCATGAGCATCACCTTGCGCGGTCGCGACAGGCTCGCCACGAGCTCCTCCATGCTGTGGCAGCCGGTAATGGACTGCCCCCGCGCGGGGCCATCGAGAAATTCGTCGACACGGCTGGTGGTGCGGTTGAATACCGCTACACGGTAGCCGTGATCCGCCATGTTCAGCACCAGGTTCTGGCCCATGACCGCGAGTCCGATCAGGCCGATATCTGCGTTCGCCATGTTGTTGCCTCCTGAAATTGCGCGGATCGCCCCTCCGCGACCCGACCCGGGTCGCGGCCCCCGATCCTCGGATCCGGTTGCCAGGTGCCCGGATTTGCTGCCGGAAGGACCGCAGAGCATAGGGGATGCCGGGACCGACGTCGAAGTGGAGGCTCGCGAGCAAGGCCCCGCGGAATCTGGACACTGGCAGCCGATCGGCTGGTATCGCGTTGAAGCCGCAGGGAAATGTGGGGCGGTTTCGGTGCGCTGTTGGTCGGGATGCTGCTGCCGGCCACTTGGGTGCGTTTCCGGGGCCAGGAAATCCGGAGGAACCGGGGACCGGGGGGCCAGGCCCCGTCAGGGCTCTCTCAACGCAAATCATTCCCCTGCGATGGGTGCGTCACTGGACGGGTCTCAGGCCAGGGTGTCGCGGCATGAATCAGTCGCGCTGAATCGAATCCACCAGGCGCTCAAAATGCGCCTCCTGCTCCAGAACCGTGCGATCCGGACCGGTGAACTTGAAGAACACCGCGCCCTCGGGTCCGTCCACGATCGCACCGGTCAGCCGATATCCGGGGCGCAGGTCCGCCCGCGGCGCCATGGGCCCGGCTGCCGCGTTGTAGGTGCCGCTGGCGCGCACCACGGTCACGGGCATTCCGTTCACCTCGATGGTCTCGCGCTCGGCGACCTCGCTGGTCGGACGCCCGTCATCCTGGTCGAACTGGTTGAACCAGCGGTCGACATTGGCATCGACGGTCCCGCCCTGCTGCGGGCCGAAGTAGAACACCGCCACCTCACCCGGCTCGCCGTCGCCCTCCGCCGCGGGCGTGGTGTATGTGGCGGCGCGCATTGGCCGCTGTGCCTGCATCTCCCAGCCCGCCGGAACCGTCCAGGTCAGTCCGGCCACGGAGTCCGTGGCGGAGTCGGCCGGCGCGGGCATGGCCGGGGCCGCGTCCTGCGGCGCGGAGGCAGCGGGTGCCGGGGCGGCCGTCTGTGCCGAGTCCTCGGGCGAGCAGGCGATCAGCGTGAATGTGAGCAGCGGAAGGAGCAGCAGGCTGGGGGTCATTCGAATCATGCGGGAGCCTCGCGAGTTGGGCGCGTCGGAAGAACGCGTCGCCCGGATTGTCCCGGAGTCGCTCCGGTATCGCAATTCCAGAAGGCCGGGACCCAGGCGCCTTGCCGGGTCGGGCTGCGCTCCGGCTGCCTCTGGATCCAGCTGGAAACATCCGCTCAGAGCCGTGCCTCAATGGTCTCCACCCGGTAGCGGCTCAGCTCGACCTGCCCCGGCCAGGATCCGGGAACCAGCCGGGCCTTCTGCCACAGTGCGTCGACGAAATCCGCGGGGTCCGGCAGCTGCTCCCAGACGGCCGGCAGGAAGGTGGCACGCCGGGTTCCACTGCGGACGACCAGACCGTCCACCCCTGGGCGCAGGGCCTCCAGCAGCGCACTTCGCGTGCCTGCGTGCAGGATTTCGTGGGGACCCAGCGTCGCGACGGACAATGCCAGGCCCTCGAGCTCGCGCATATTCAGCGCCGGGAACCGGGGATCCCGGCACGCGGCGGCGTAGGCGTTTTCCATGACGTCGGTCGCGAGCGGGCGCGATGCCTCGAGTGTGCCGATGCAGCCGCGGAGCCGGCCGTCACGCTTCAGGGTGACGAAGCTCGCGCCAGGGTCCAGCAGGACGGACGGTTCCCGCGCGAGCTCGAGGGCCGGAACGGGCAGGAACTCGGCCGCACTCCGCACACCCCGGGCGGCGATCTCCAGCAGGCGTTCCGCTTCGCCGATCACCGGGACGGCTCTGCAGCGCCTGAATGGAAGGCCCAGGCGCCGTAGCCCACCACCTCGCTGCGGGGCCCGGCGGTGTCACCGGAGTTACGCAGGTCCAGTGTCACCGGCCGGAGTCCGCGGCTGCGCGCAACCCGGAGCAGCCCCGCGAGCGGCTGGTGTCCACAGGCACGGTACGGGCCCAGCATGGTCTCCTCGCCACGTTCGATGGCATCGCAGGTCTCGGCGTCCAGCATCTGCGCGGTCGCGTAGTCGTGGTAGTGGGAGAGATCCGAGCTGATCACGATCAGGGTCTCCTCGCCGCCCCAGAGCCGGTCGAGCACCGCGGCGACGGTATCGGGATCGGCGTCGCCCACGACCAGCGGCACCAGCTCGAAGTCGTGCAGCAGGACCTGCAGGAACGGCAGGTGAACCTCCAGGCTGTGCTCCGGGCGGTGCGCCTCGTCCCGCTCCACCACCCCGGGAAGACCACCGATCAGCGCGCATGCAGCGCGGTCGACCGGGACCAGCCCGAGCGGGGTGCGGTAGGCGGGGGCCGCGGTGGTGGCGATGCCGCGGAAGGGCACACGGTGGGACGGGCCCATCAGGATGACCCGGCGGATGCGCTCGGCACCCGCTCCGAGGGCCGCATAGGCGCTGGCCGCAACGGGACCGGAGTAGGGAAATCCGGCGTGAGGCGCGACCAGGGCCTTCGGGAATCCGTGCGATTCCCGGGCCGTGACCGCGTCGGCCATCAGCCTTCGGATCCGGCCTTCCAGGGCTTCCGGATCGTCCGGATAGAACAGTCCGGCCACTGCCGGATCGCGCACGCTGGCCTTGGTGTCCATCTGTTCGGCTCCTCTTCAGGTTCCATGGGCGCCGCTTTGTGTCCCCGGGAACCGGGGTATCGGGAACAGGTCTCAATTATATGGGATTTCAGGGCGATCGAAGCACATGAACGAGCCACTGCGAGCAGATCCCTTCACCGTGCCGACCCGTTTCTGGCAGCGGCTTCCGGACGGCCGCGTGCAGTGCGACCTGTGCCCGAGGCTGTGCCGAATGAAGCCGGGCCAGCGGGGCGCCTGCTTCGTGCGCGCGAACATCGACGGGCAGGTGATGCTCACCACCTACGGCCGTTCCAGCGGATACTGCATCGATCCGATCGAGAAGAAACCGCTGAACCACTTCCTGCCCGGCACCCCGGTGCTGTCCTTCGGGACCGCGGGCTGCAACCTGGCCTGCAAGTTCTGCCAGAACTGGGACATCAGCAAGTCGCGCGAACTCGACACCCTGATGGATCGCGCCGATCCGGAGACCATCGCCCGGGCGGCCGCCGCGACCGGCTGCCGGTCGGTGGCCTTCACCTACAACGACCCGGTGATCTTTCACGAGTACGCGCAGGATGTGGCCGTCGCCTGCCGGGGGCAGGGCATGCGCACCGTTGCGGTGACCGCAAACTACATCAGCGAGGAGGCACGGGCCGAGTTCTATGCGGGCATGGATGCGGCGAACGTGGACCTGAAGGCCTTCACCGAGCGCTTCTATCACCGCCTGACCGGTGCCCACCTGCAGCCCGTGCTGGACAACCTCGAGTGGCTGGTGAACGAGACCCCTGTGTGGGTGGAGCTGACCACGCTGCTGATCCCCGGCGAGAACGACAGCGATGCGGAGATCCGGCAGATGTGCGACTGGGTCCTTCAGCACCTGGGACCGAGGGTGCCGATGCACTTCACCGCCTTTCATCCGGACTTCCGGATGACCGATCATGCGCCGACCCCGGTCGAGACGCTCCGCCGGGCCCGGCGCATCGCGCTGGACGCGGGCATCCACCATGCCTTTACGGGCAATGCCCACGATCCCGATGGCCAGTCGACCTGGTGCCACGCCTGCGGGCAGCGTCTGATCGGACGCTCCGGCTACCGAATCGACACCTGGAACCTGACCCCCGAGGGTCGCTGCAACGTCTGCTCCACCCCCGTCAGCGGCGTCTTCGAACCCGCCCCCGGCCACTGGGGCCCCCGCCGGCTCCCGATCCGCCTCGCCGAATACGCCTGAGCGCCTGGAGTGCGGGAGCCTGCTCCCGCTCTTTGGTGGCCGCGGCGTGCCGCGGTCCTGCGGAGCTCGGGCTGGCGAGTGCCTCGACGATTTCCGCTCGCTCTTGGCGGGGCGGGGGAGGTGAACGCGTTTCTGATCGCCTGCGCCTCCCCGCGGCAAGCCGCGGGGCGTGAAGGCGGCGGCGAGCCGCCGCACTCCAAACGGGGTTCATGGAGTGCGGGAGCTTGCTCCCGCTGTGGTGGCCGCGGCTGGTGGGGCGTCATCGGGTGAACCCGGCGCAGCGGGCCCACCGGGCGGATTGTCCCGTCTCTCGCGGGGCCTGCCGACGGTTGCTATGCTTCGCCCGCCATGCGCATCCTGTTTCTGACCCACGGCTTCAACAGCCTGACTCAGCGTCTGTTCGTGGAGTTGCGGCGGCTGGGGCACGAGGTGTCCATCGAGTTCGACATCAACGACCGGGTCACGGAAGAGGCGGTGGAACTGTATCGTCCGGACCTGGTGATCGCGCCGTTCCTGAAAAGGGCCATCCCGGAGGTCGTCTGGCGCGGAACGCGGTGCTGGATCGTGCACCCGGGGCCGCTCGGTGACCGCGGTCCGGCGGCGCTGGACTGGGCGATCGAGGACGAAGCACGGGAGTGGGGCGTGACGGTGCTGCAGGCCGACGCGGCGATGGACGCGGGTGACGTCTGGGCCTCGGTCAGCTTCCCGATGCGCAACGCGTCCAAGAGCAGCCTGTACCGGCGCGAGGTCACCGACGCGGCGGTGCAGGCGGTCACTGTCGCGCTGGGGCGCTTGCAGGACCCCGGCTTCCGCCCGGAGCCGCTGGCGGTCAACCCGGACGGGAGCCGCGGCCGCTGGCGCCCGGCCTTCACCGCGGCGCAGAGGCGCATCGACTGGCAGCGGGACGACACCACCTCCGTGCTGCGCCGGATCCGGGCGGCCGACGGCAGCCCCGGCGTGCGGGACGAGATCCTCGGTCTGCCGGTGCGGCTGTACAACGCCTGGCCGGAGTGGAATCTCAGCGGCGAGCCGGGGACGCTGATCGGGACCCGCGATGGCGCGATCTGCCGCGCGACCGTGGACGGAGGGGTCTGGATCACCCACCTGCGCGCACTCGAGGGAGGTCGCAGGGATCTGAAACTGCCCGCAGTGCAGGTGCTGGGCCCGCAAAGACTGGCGGGGGTGCCGGAGATACCGCTGGACCCGTTCACCGTGGTGGGCACCGGCGACACCTGGCAGGAGATACGCGCCTGGAACGAGGACGGCGTGGGCTATCTCGCCTTCGAGTTCCACAACGGTGCGATGTCCACAGACCAGTGTCGGCGCCTGCAGGCGGCGTGGGAACGGCTGCGACGGACGTCGGCACGGGTACTGGTGCTGCTGGGCGGGGGCGACTTCTGGTCGAACGGCATCCATCTGCACCGGATCGAGGCGGAAGAAAACGCGGCCGAGGCCTCCTGGGACAACATCGAGGCGATGAATGACCTGACCCGGTCGATCATCGAAACCGGCGACCGGCTGGTGGTTTCCGCCCTGCGCGGCAACGCCGGCGCGGGCGGCGTCTTTCTGGCCCTGGCTGCCGACGAGATGTGGTGCGCACCCGGGGTGATCCTGAACCCGCACTACAAGAACATGGGCAACCTGTACGGCTCGGAATACTGGACCTACCTGCTGCCACGCCGCGTCGGGCCGAAGGCGGCGCGGGAGATCATGGGGAACCGGCTCCCGATCGGTGCCTCACAGGCGCGGGAGATCGCGCTTGTGGATGCGGTGTTCGGCACAGATGCCGCCGACTTTGCCGCGCAGGCCGCGTGCCGGGCCGCCGGCCTCGCCGCCTCCGGGGACCTGGAGGCGCGCCTCCAGGCGAAACAGTCGGGCCGACGCCGCGATGAGGCGAGCAGGCCGCTGGCTACGTACCGGGAGGAGGAGATGCGGCGGATGCGCCTGAATTTCTTCGGCTTTGATCCCAGCTATCATGTGGCCCGCTACAACTTCGTGCACCGCGTGCCACACTCGCGGACGCCGTTGCACCTGGCCCTGCACCGCCGCATCGGCGCTGCGGCCGGTACCGGTACGATCACAAGGAACCAGCCATGAGCGAACGCTTCACCGTCTCCGTCGAGCCCGCCCTCGCACAGGACTTCGACGACTTCATCAAGCGCAAGGGCTACAGCAATCGCTCGGAGGCCGTTCGTGACCTGATCCGCGGGGCGCTGGCCAAGGAGCGCTTGAGCCCGGAGCAGGACGGGGCCTGCGTCGGTGTGCTGAGCTACATGTACGACCATCACGAGCGTGAACTCAGCAAACGGCTGACCCAGACGCACCACGCGCACTACAACCTCACCGTGACCACGCTGCACATGCACCTGGACCACGACATGTGCGTGGAGTCGGTACTGCTGAAGGGCACCGCCCGGGACGTGCAGGCCTTCGCGGAATCGGTGATGGCGCGGCCGGGCATACGTCATGGCCAGCTGCACCGGATCCCGCTCGAGCATGCCCTCGATCCGGGTCCGGCGGCCACGCCCGCGCATCAGCACCACCATGAGAGCTGACCGGTACCGCAACCGGGACGGCACCGGGGTGCGGGGGAGATCGTGAACGGCACGGGGGTGGTCGCTGCGGGGCACCCCGCGACGGCCGAAGCGGCCGCTGCCGTCCTGGAGGCGGGCGGCAACGCCTTCGACGCGGTGATCGCCGGGCAGTTCGCGGCCTGCGTGGCGGAGCCGGTGCTCTGTTCACTGGGTGGCGGCGGGTTTCTGCTGACCCGGAAGGGCAGGGATCCGGTCCAGGCACTGGACTTCTTCGTGCAGACGCCGCTGCGCAAGCGCCCCCCGGAGGAGATCGAATTCCTGCCCATCGTCGCGGACTTTGGCGATGCCCAGCAGGAGTTCCATATCGGACTGGGATCGGTCGCGACCCCCGGCATGGTCGCCGGGCTCTTCGCGGCCCACCGCCACTACGCCAGCCTGCCGATGCCGGTGCTGCTGGAGCCGGCGATCCGGCTCGCACGTGAGGGGGTCCGCGTGAATGCCCTGCAGGCCTATGCCTTCCGGATCGTCGGTGCGATCTACGCGCATACGGAGGAATCCCGGCAATTGTACGCGAGCCCGACCCGCCCGGGGTCGCTGGTGGTGGAGGGTGACCTGCTGCGCCAGACACAGCTTGCGGACAGCCTCGAACGACTGGCGGCGGAAGGCGAGTCCTGGTTCTACCGGGGCGAGTTCGCAGATCTGGTCGTGAATCGGTGCCGGCGCGAAGGCGGCCTGCTGGGCCCGGACGACCTGCGCCGGTACCGGGCCGAGATCCGGGAGCCGGTGACGCTGGACTACCGCGGGAACCGGATCTGGATCAATCCGCCGCCCTCGTCCGGTGGCCTGCTGCTGGGGTTCGCACTGACGCTGCTGGAGAACCTCGGGCCTCCTCACGCGGCGTTCGGATCGGCCGGGCATCTCGAGCGTATGGCCGGGGTGATGGCACTGACCGACCGCGCCCGCCTGGAGGTACAGCCGGACGGGGACGCGCCGGTGGATGCCCGCAGGCTGCTCGATCCGGGCCTGCTGGCCCGTTACCTGGAGGAGGTGACCGGGCTGGGACCGGCGATGCGCGGCACCACCCACCTGAGCGTGATGGACGCCGGGGGCAATGTGGCGAGCCTCACCGCGAGCAACGGTGAGGGTTGCGGGGTGCTGATTCCGGACACCGGCGTCATGCTCAACAACATGCTCGGCGAACAGGACCTGAATCCCCAGGGTTTCTTCCGCTGGAGCGAGGACCAGCGCCTCACCTCGATGATGGCGCCGACCCTGTTGTCACGCCCCGACGGCAGCGAGGTAGCGCTGGGGTCCGGCGGCTCCAACCGGATCCGCACCGCGATCCTGCAGGTGCTGGTGAATCTGCTCGACTTTGACATGCCGCTGCAGCGCGCGGTGGACGCCTCGCGCATCCATCTGGAAGAGGGATTGCTCAGCGTGGAGGCCGGCTTTGGCGCCGAGGTCGATCTGGACCCGCTGCTCGCGCGGTACCCGAACCACCGGATCTGGCGCGAACGCAGCCTGTTCTTCGGAGGCGTGCACGCGGTGGGTCTTGGTCAGGCGGGCTTTTCCGGGGCAGGGGATGCCCGGCGTGGCGGCGTGGTCCGCCTGGCGGGCGCGCCGGGCGCCTCCTGAGCCACCAGGGAAGTCCTGAATAAGGTCATCCCGGCCTTCTCGGCGCACGCTGCGCTGCACAGACCATTTGCGGCTTGCACCGGAATCAGCGTTTCCCCAGGGACCGATTCCCGTTCTTTGCGCACGGCTCTGCACCTGCCGCGCGGCGCACGGCTCTTGGTGGTATCCGGGAGCGGTGCTAATCTATGAAGTGTTACGAAAAAATCCTACTATCATCCTTCAGGCGGGTGCGGCGATGAGCCGTGGCCCCTCGCGGTGACAGCGGCAGTTGTCGGCCGGGTCCCGTCCATCGAGGAAGTGCAGATGCCCTGTTTGACCCATCTTTTGATCCGTACCGATGCCACGGGGGACTGGCATGGCGGGACTGCGCCCGCCGGCCAGCGGTGCCTGAGTCACGGACTCCGCTGGCGCGCCCGGCTGCCCCGTCCGGTCCCGGTCCTCGTGACCCTGCTGGCGCTCGGGCTGCTGGGAATGGCCGCGCCGGCCTGGGCACACTACCCCTGGATCACCGCCAGCGGGGATGCCGATGGGGTGGCGACGTTCCGGCTCGGTATCGGACATGCCTTTCCCGAGGATGGACCGCTCGCCGTCGACCGCGTGGAGGAGATTCGGCTGGTCGCGGTGGATGGTACCGTGGAGACCCTGGTGCTGGAGGATGGGGAAACCCATGCCCTCCCGGATGGCGCCGATGGTGCCCGTCTCATCGTCGCCGAGCAGACGCCGCGCTTCTGGAGCCGCACCCACGAGGGCGGCCGTCCGGCCTCGCGGCAGACCTACCCGGATGCCCTCGGTTGCACGCAGTCGGTGAACGTCATGAAGGCGGTGGTGGGCCGCGGATCCAGCGAGGCCTGGCGGCACCGCCAGGGCCACGCCCTCGAACTGGTGCCGGTCCGTGACCCGGCGGCGCTGAAGGCAGGCGATCCCCTGGCGATTGAGGTGTCCTGGCACGGCGAGCCGTGGCAAGGCGAGGTCAAGGCGACGTATGCGGGCTACGACGGCCGGTCGGAAGATGGCTATGCGCTGACACTGCAAACCGATGACGACGGCGTGGTCCGGTTCGTGCCGGCCGCGTCCGGATACTGGCTCGTTCGCGCACACGCCGCCGAGGACTATCCGGACCCGTCCGTCTGTGACCGGCGCTCGTACTTCTCCACGCTGACCTTCGTGATCCGCTGAGGCATGCGCGGCCGCGACCGAGGTCGCTCGGGCGCCGTCCCCGGTCGGGCAGGGCGGGCCGCCTGCGCACTCGCCGTGCTCTGCGCGGCAAGCGCGCTGAACGTGCCGCCAGTCGCCGGCCATGCGCTGCTGCACCGCGTGCTCGAAGGGGATTCAGTGGTTCGGATTCAGTTCCGGTTTCCTGACGGCGACAGGCCGCTCTTCGAGAGTTATCGCGTGATGGCACCCGACGATGATCAGCCGTTCCAGACCGGGCGCGTGAATGCGCTCGGCGAGGTGAGCTTCCTGCCCCACCGCCCCGGGATATGGCGGGTGACCGTCACGACCGAGGATGGCCACGGCACGGAGGCCCGGGTGCGTGTGGATACGGAAGGCCTGGGCACCGAGACACAGGGGTCGGAGGGCCTGTCGCGGTGGGAGCGGGTGGCTTCCGGGGTAGGCTACGTCCTCGGGGTGTTTGGTATCCTCGCGCTCTGGCGCGGCGGTCGCGCCCGCAGGACCTCGGCGTGACATGCACATCCCTGACGGCCTGATCTCGCCCCAGACCTACCTGCCAGCACTGGCGCTGGCCGCTCCGCTGTGGTGGTGGGCGGGGCGGGAATTCGCCGGTCGGGTCGGCGACGAGGCGCTGCCACGGCTCGCCGTCTTCACGGCGCTGGCCTTCGTGCTGTCCGGCCTGATGCTGCCTCTGCCAGGCGGGACCTCGGGACATGCGATCGGGGTCGGGATGCTGGCGCTGATCTTCGGTCCCTGGGTGGCGTTTCTCTCCCACACGCTGGTGCTCCTGCTGCAGGCCCTGGTGATGGGTGCAGGCGGCATCACCGCCCTGCCGGTGAACGCGCTCGCGATGGGATTCCTGGGCGCCTGGACAGCCTACCTGCTGTTCCGGCTGCTCAGCCCGTTGCAGGCGGAGTTCGCGGTCTTCGTGGCGGTATTGTTGTCCATCCTCGTGTCCGCGCTGATCGTCGCGCTGGTGCTCGGGCTGCAGCCGATGATCGCTCGGGCGCCCGACGGCAGTCCGCGGTTCTTTCCGTTCGGCTGGTCGGTCACCGTCCCGGCCATCCTGCTGCCGCATTTGTTCATTGCGATGGGCGAGGCGGCGCTGACACTGCTGATCTGGCGTCACGCGCGCAGGCGGCGCTGGCTGCAGGCGCCGGTCGCCGGGGAGGCATGACGCGATGTCCCTGAGCCACCCGGCACGGCTGGCGCTCTACCTCACGGCGGTGGTGGCGGTGACCCTGGTTCATCTGCCCGTCCCTCTGCTGGTGCTGCTGGCCAGCATTCTCCTGGTGTCCGGTCGGGGACGGATCGCCCTGCTGCTGCGGGCGGCCCGGCCCGTGTTCTGGGTGCTGCTGCTGATGTCGTCGGGTTACCTGCTGATGGGGTGGCTGACCAACCAAGCGGTGCTGGACACGCTGCTGCTGATCAACCTGCGGGTGGTGGTGCTCGCGCTGCTGACCGCCTGGATGATGCGCGACGTGGATCTCGACCGCGCGCTCGCGCACTGGCCGCGAGCCCGGCGCTGGCTGGTGATCGTTCGGGGGCAGCTGCTGCTCTTCCTCCGGCTGGGTCGCGACTACCGGCATGCCCAGCGCAGCCGGGAGACCGTGCCGCCGACCCTGCGCCAGCGCTTCTTCGGCAGCGCGGCCATTGGTCTTGGGGCGCTGGACAGGGGAGTGCACAACGCCGAGATGGTCACTCAGGCCATGCGTTCGCGGGGGGCGCTGGATGACTGAGGCGTCGCCCCTGCTGGTGCTGCAGCGGGTCGAGGTCGCCTATCCCAACGGCCGCAGGGCGCTCGACGGGATCGACCTGTCGATCGAGGCAGGCGAACGGGTGGTTGTGCTGGGCACCAACGGTTGCGGCAAGAGCACCTTGCTGCGGGTGCTGAATGCGCTTACGCTCCCGAGCGCAGGGGTCTTCCGTTTCGAGGGCCGTCCGGTAACGGACCGGACACTGCAGGACCGTGCCTGGCAGCGGGAATTCCGTCAGCGCGTGGCGCTGATGTTCCAGCATCCGGAGTCGATGCTCTTCAATCCGACGGTCCGCGAGGAGATCAGCTTTGGCTTGAGGCACCTCGAGGCCTCGGAGCAGGAGGCGCGGGTCATCCGCTGGGCCGAGCGGTTGCGGCTCGTGGACCTGCTGGAGGCGCCCCCGTTCGAGCTCTCCGGCGGCGAGAAGCAGCGGCTCTGTCTGGCCTGCCTGCTTGCGGTGGAACCCGAGGTGCTGCTGCTGGACGAGCCCACGGCCAACCTGGATCCGCGGACAGTCGGGTGGCTGCTGGAATGGCTGCGGGCACGCCCGGTGACCTCGGTCGTTGCGACCCACCAGATGGCGCTGGTCCCCCGACTCGGCGAACGCGTCGTGATCCTCTCTGCGGACCACCGGGTCGTCTACGACAGCCGGGATGCCGGCGGGCCGCCGGACCGGGATCTGCTCGTCACCCACGGGCTCGAACACGGTTGACGATCAAGATCCTCCGCTCCCGCAAGCGGGAGGGGGACCGCGCGACTTTCACGCCAACACTGGCGCGGACCGCGCGTTTCCAGGATCATGGCGGGCCCCCGGCGCCGGGGTCAGCGCATGCGCCTGCACTCCCGCCGGGCCGGGCGCAGGCGGACTGACGAGGAGGCACAGGATCATGGTGGCAGGGCTCGACGAGAAGCTGGAACCGATCTACCGGGAC
Source organism: Thioalkalivibrio sp. (assembly GCA_011389655.1). GTDB lineage: Bacteria > Pseudomonadota > Gammaproteobacteria > Ectothiorhodospirales > Ectothiorhodospiraceae > Thioalkalivibrio. The sequence continues at coordinate 7,600 of JAABTX010000007.1, read as the reverse complement.
GTTCTGCGGCGCAACCCGGGCGAGACCGAGTTCCATCAGGCGGTGCATGAGGTACTCGAGACCCTGGGTCCGGTGCTGGTGAAGTATCCGGAATTCACCGAGCACAAGATCATCCAGCGCATCTGCGAGCCCGAACGCCAGATCATCTTCCGGGTGCCGTGGCAGGACGATCAGGGCCACACCCACATCAACCGGGCCTTCCGGGTGGAGTTCAACAGTGCGCTGGGACCGTACAAGGGCGGCATGCGCTTCCACCCGTCGGTGTATCTCGGCATCATCAAGTTCCTGGGCTTCGAGCAGATCTTCAAGAATGCGCTGACCGGCCTTCCGATCGGCGGCGGCAAGGGCGGGAGCGACTTCGACCCGAAGGGCCGCTCCGATGCCGAGATCATGCGTTTCTGCCAGAGCCTGATGACCGAGCTCTACCGGCACATCGGTCAGTACACCGACGTGCCCGCCGGCGACATCGGGGTCGGGCAGCGCGAGGTGGGCTACCTCTTCGGACAGTACAAGCGCATCACCAACCGCTACGAGTCCGGCGTCTTTACCGGCAAGGGCCTGGACTGGGGCGGCAGCCGCGCCCGGACCGAGGCGACGGGCTACGGCACGGTGTTCTTCCTGAACGAGATGCTGAAGGTCCGCGGCGAGTCGCTGGAGGGGAAGACCTGCGTGGTTTCGGGCTCCGGCAACGTCGCGATCTACGCGATCGAGAAGATCCATGCCCTCGGCGGCAAGGTGATCGCCTGTTCCGATTCCAACGGTGTCATCGTGGACAAGAACGGCCTCGACCTCGACCTGGTGAAGCAGATCAAGGAGATCGAACGTCGTCGCATCAGCGCCTATGCGGAAGAGCGACCCGATGCCACCTATCTGCCCGATGGCGTGATCTGGACCGTGCCCTGCGAGCTCGCACTTCCCTGTGCGACCCAGAACGAGCTGAACGGCAAGGATGCGCAGACCCTGGTCGAACAGGGCTGCATCGCGGTCGCCGAGGGCGCCAATATGCCGACCACGCCGGAGGGAATCCGCGTGTTCCAGGAGGCGGGGATCGCCTACGGGCCGGGCAAGGCGGCGAACGCAGGCGGGGTCGCGACCAGCGCCCTGGAGATGCAGCAGAATGCCAGCCGCGATTCCTGGACCTCCGAATACACCGAGGCGCGTCTGCAGGAGATCATGATCAACATCCACCGCAACTGCCACGAGACGGCCGAGGAGTTCGGGCAGCCGGGCGACTATGTCGCCGGGGCCAACATCACCGGCTTCCTGAAGGTAGGCCGTGCGATGGTGGCGCTGGGTCTGATCTGAACCGGGGGGCTCCGCGGTGCGGTCACAAGCGCAGGTCGGCCCAGACCGGGTCGTGGTCCGATGATCGCCAGGGGCCCCGGGCCGGCTGGCGTCCGGCGAAGCCGAGGAACGGGGGCTCGTCTGCGTTGATGTGCCAGATGCCGGCCGCCGCCACGCGCTTCGCGAGGTCCTCTTCGGCCAGCAGGTAGTCGAGCTGCCCGGCCTCGCCTTGGAAGACGTAGGTGTAGGGACGCTCCGGGAGGAGGTGGGTGGCGGCCAGATTGGTCTTGCCCGCGCGCAGGAACGTCGCCATCGGGTCCTCGCCTGCGTAGGCATTCAGATCGCCTGCGACGAGGACCGGGGCGCCATCGCGCCGGATCCGGTCCAGCCAGTCGACGAGGCGCCGGGCCTGCTGGCCGCGCAGCCGGTTCCAGCAGCCCTGACCGAGGTCGATGTCGCCCGTTTCGGGGCAGCCCGCCTTCGCCTTGAAATGGACCGCCACCACGCCGAAGGCCGCGCTGCCGCCCCGGGCGGTGAACCATGCCAGCAGCGGCGGCCGGTTGTGCACGGGATCCGGGTCCGTGGCCGCATCCAGCAGCCTGACCCGGGCTGGACGGTACACCAGCGCGTTGCGGATCGCATCGGTCCCGGTCCGGCGATGCGGGACTGCTTGATACCGAAGTGCCGCGGGCAGGTCGCGGTTCAGTGTTCGGAGCAGATCCCGCAGGGCGGGCTCGCGGTTCTCGACCTCGAGGAGGCTCAGCACGTCGGCATCGATACCGTGGATGGCGGCCGCGAGTTTGCGCCGCTGCCGGTTGCGCTGGGCGCGGTTCTCCGCGCCCCGCTGGCCAAGCGTCAGGAAGTAGTTCTCCACATTCAGGGTCGCGACGCGGATGCTGTCCGTGTTCGCGTTCGGCGGCGCGGGGCGCGGATTCGCCTCGACGAACATGGGGGCCCGGGTCGGGTGGACGCGGTGGGCACCGAAGGCGCGGGTCAGGATACCGGTCAGCCCCTCGACCTGGTCACCCGCGCGACGAGTGCCGTTTGCCCCGAGATAGGGGACTGGTCGGGGGTTGGCCCGATAGCTGCCATCGTCGAGCACGATCCGGTGTGCCTGCCGGGCCCGGGATCCGTTACCGGCAGTCCCGCTCTTCCGGTACAGCCGTCCTGGCGCGGACAGGTGCAGACTGCCGTAGCGGTCGAGCTCGTAGTTTCCCGTGACAGTCAGGGGCTGCTCGAAACGGACCTTCACGCCGTGCAGACTGGCCAGCCGCGCGGCATCCCCGGGCAGCCGCAGCACCACCGGATCGGGTAGCCCGGCGTGCGTGCACACGTGCACGTCATTGATTCGGCTGAGCTGGGGTCGCCCGCGAAACCGGTCGAACCGACCCGCGATCAGTACCCGGTCCCCGGGGCGCAGGGACTGCGGCGCCAGCGACGGGGCATAGACGAAGAGCCCTGCCGGGGGCAGGGCATCGTGCTGGACGAAGAAGCCGCCGAGACGTTCAGGCCCCAGGAAGACGCCCGTGACGATCCCCTCGACCGTCACCGATTCGCCTTCCGCCACGCGTCCCGCCCGCAGTTCCGGGATCGGGGTGACCAGGGTCGGCGGGCAATCCGCGGCCACGGGCGACGCCGCGAACGAAGCCGTCGCCCACAACAAAACGCTGACCAGCCACGCGATCCCGTTGCTTGCCGGCATGCATCCCTTCCCCTGGCTGCGGCGCTGGCGAGCGCTTGCTTTCCCTGTGCGGTTCTTCCGCATGCCGCAATCCGTCACCCGGAAGCGGCACGCGGAGACCTACGACTCTACTCGGCGACCTCCTGGAAGCCGGCGCTGAAGCCCATCAGCGAACCCTCGATCACGGCCACCTGGTCGGATTCCAGGGGCCTGACGCCGATCAGGAACGTGGTGCCGGCGCGCATCGCGGCCAGCATCTCGGGGTCGACCGGCGCCACCACCCGGCAGCCGTTCGGAAGACAGGTCTGGAAGGGGAACTCGCGTTGCAGGTCCTCGCCAATCCGGAACAGCATGCCCGGGCGAAGGTCGAGCCCCAGGGGCAGGTAGACGACCATCACGTTGTCGCCTTCGATGCGGCCGACCATGATCTGCATCACCGGCTCGCCCGAGTCATCGGCAGCGGCCTGGCTGATGAAGCAGGTCTCGCCCGCAGGCGTGTCCTCGCACAGCACCTGCCAGTCCTGATGGGTGGCACCAGCGCGCAGATCCCCACCCATCTGGCCCAGCGCGGGCGCCGTGGAGAGCAGGAAGAGCAGCACGGACAGTCCAAGGGCCGCGGGCAGGGGCGCGGCAGAGCGCATCATGTTCAAGGGGTTGATCTTCGTTCTCCCGGATAAATCCTCGCAGCAAGCTATCCACACGGCCGCGGCGCGTCAAGGCCACGCGTCGATGCCGGCGGTGCCGTGGCCTTCCCCGGGCGGGCAGGGATGTCGCCCGGCGATGCGCAGCATCAGGCCTCGGGCATCCTGCCCGGGCCCCCGGGGCCGGTATCCCGGCGCCCGAGCGTCAGCAGGCGGTAGCGGATCCAGCCCTCGCGGATGGCGCGATTCAGCGCGTGTCCGCCCACCACATTCGCCCAGAAGGGGTGCCGCGTGAGGCCCAGGAGGCGCACCGGCGGGCTGACCAGCGCGACCAGCCGGTCCCGCGGCCGGTGGGTGCGGATCAGCGGCGAGAGGTCATGTGCGTAAAGACGCCGGAACCCGGACTTCACCGCTACGGCGTCGAGGGTCTCCAATGTGCACAGCCCCGGGACGCGCCACCCGTCCCGGAAACGATCGATCGTGCGCTGCATCGCGTGCGCGCCGGGCGGGACCGGGTGGTCGAGGAAGTCGTCGACGATCAGCACGACCCCGCCCGGCGCCAGGTGCCTTCTGCAGGTCGCGAGGAAGCGCTCCGGACGGGAGACATGCACGAACGACTCGACAGCGACGATTGCGTCGGCGCGCAGTTGCAGACTCAGCTCCTCGAAATTGGCCCTGCTGAAGCGGCAACGTGCCTGCAGGCCCTGGCTCTGCGCCAGCTCCCGTGCGAGCGTCACCTGTTTCGCACTGATGGTCACCCCGTGCAGCCGGGCCCGGGGGAAGGCGCGCGCCAGACTGAACATCGTGCCGCCGACACCGCAGCCAAGGTCCAGCAGGAGCCGCGGTGGCCCGGATGCGCAGGCACGGATCCGTTCGGCCAGCAGTGTGTTTACGTGTTCCGCGGCCTCGCGCCCATTGCGCACTCCCGTTGCCCACAGCCCGCGGTGGATCGCGTGACCGCCCGCGCTGCTACCGATGCGCAGGAAGGGTGCGGTGTTGCGATCGTAGTAGTTCTGGAGTTCATGCGAGCACATTCCGGCATTGTCCGGGTTTGCCGGTCCCTGTGACAGTCGGCATAACGCCATGCGGTGATCATCCTGGCGCAATCGCGGAACTGGATCCATGCCGGGCAACCGGCGGCCCGGCCCGTGCACGTCGAGACCTCGCCGGGGGTGCGGGGAGGGCGGGCGACCGGCTGCCCCGGTGCCCGGCAGGTGGCTCGACGTGCCACCATAGGGCCAGGCCGTGAATGCGCGGGGTCTCGCAACCACCACACAGGAGGGCGAATCCGGATGACGAAGGCGAAACGCAGAAAGAAGAAACCGGGCCGACCGGGCGCCGGTGCCACCACGCCGAATCCCGTAGAGGGCCAGCGGGAGGTGGTGATCCTGGCGCTGGCCCTCCTCGGGATGGGGATCACCGGCTATCTGACGGTGGCGGCCTGGATGCGTTCGACGCCGGCATTCTGTGCGGAGGGAGCCGGGTGCGACCTGATCCAGCAGAGCCAGTGGTCGTCATTCCTCGGGCTGCCCATCGCCCTGTGGGGCTTCGCCCTGTATGCCGTCCTGGCAGCGATCGCATTCGCGATGCCGCCCAGACTCAAACGCTGGCGCCGGCTCTGGATGGTGGCCTTCGTCGGGGTGTCGGTCAGCGTCTACCTGACCGCGGTCGGCTGGTTTACGCTCGATGCCTTCTGCGGGTGGTGTCTGGCCTCGCTCGCGACGATTGCCGCGATCCTGGCGGCGGTCTTCCTGCGGCGGCCGGGCTCGGCGCCGGGGATGCCCTGGAGCCAGTGGCTGCTGCGCAGTGCCGGGGCGGGTCTGGTCTTGGTCGCGGCATTGCACCTTGTGGCCAGCGATCTCCTGTCCCGGCCGGAGGACCCGCGGCTGGCCGCGCTGGCGGTCCATCTCGAGGAGTCCGGGGTCCGGTACTACGGGGCCTCGTGGTGTCCCGCCTGCCGTCAGCAGTCGCGTCTCTTCGGGGCCGCGAGCGAACGGCTGCCCTACGTGGAGTGCAGCCCTGGCGGTCGCGGGACGCCGATGGCGCGGGTCTGCACGAGTGCCGGGATCGCGAGTTACCCGACCTGGATCATCCGCGGTCGTCGCTTCGAGGAAGTGCTCCGGCCGCGGGAACTCGCGCAGCTGTCGGGTTTCGACTGGGAGAGGCATTCGGAGTGATCCGCGCAGGTTGGCGCCCGGGGATGTGGACGTCCCGACATCCCCGAGGCGCTACGCCGGAGAGCCCATCGTCGTGAAGACCGACAGGCGCGTGCGGCACTTGCCGGTGATCAGCGATGGCCGCATCATCGGGGTGATGTCGATCGAAAGGGTGCAGGAAGCGATCAGCGAAGCGCAGCACTCCATCATCTCCCTGATGGAGCCACAAATCGCAAGCTGAGCCCGGTCGTGGTCACCGGCTCGTCCGGGACTCGGCGGGTCCAGGAGAGAGGCAACCATGACAGAACAACGCGAACAGCGGATCGAGAACCTGGTCCGCTCAGTGGTCCGGGAATTCCAGGAGACCGCGCGGATGACCGGGGTCGCGGCCGCGGATCCCGCGGTCCTCGATGCCTTCCGGCGCGTGCCGCGCGACGAGTTTGTTCCGGATGCCGGCACCGGCCAGGCCTGGGAGGACCGGGCGCTGCCGATCGGGCACGGCCAGACGATCTCCCAGCCCTTCGTCGTCGTGCTGATGACCCAGCTGCTGGAACTCCAGCCGGATACCCGGGTCCTCGAGATCGGGACCGGTTCCGGATACCAGGCCGCGCTTCTCGCGGAACTGGCGGGCGAGGTCTACAGCATCGAGGTGGTGCCCGAACTGGCTGCGGCGGCCGCCTCCCGGCTGCAGCGGCTCGGTTACCAAAACGTGCAGGTGCGCACCGGGAACGGCCGCGATGGCTGGCCGGAGGCCGCGCCCTTCGATGCCGTGATCGTCACGGCCGGCGCCGACAGCATCCCGCCGGCACTGGTGGAACAGCTCCGGATCGGGGGGCGCCTGGTCATCCCCGTGGACACCAGGTGGGCTGGCCAGGACCTGCTGGTCTGCGTGAAGCAGGAGGATGGAAGCCTGAGTGAACGCCGGGCGCTGTCCGTGATCTTCGTCCCGCTGGTCGGCCGCGGATAGCGTGGCGTTGCGGGGACGAACCGCGGGCCCTTCATCCGGTCAACTGCACAGCCTTCCACCGCCTGAAGACGGTCCCGATCCGGCGCCCCGGTCGCGGTGCCGACGCACTCGGTTGCTCCCCGAGGACGCTATGCCATGATCGATCCAGAACCGCCGCGCTTCCTGTTGTTCCCGCCGGTGATCCGTTTCCTGCTGATCGCCAACGTGGTGATCTTCCTGCTTCAGCTGGTGGCGTTCGAGACGCTGCTGGTGCACTTCGCGCTGTGGCCCGTGGGGACGCCCGAGGTCATCGAGCAGAACGGCGAGTTCGTCTGGGTGCCGTCGTTCCAGCTCTGGCAACTGCTGTCCTACGGCTTTCTGCATGGCGGTCTGCTGCACCTGTTTCTCAACCTGTTCGCGATGTGGATGCTCGGGGTCCAGCTGGAACACGCATGGGGTTCTCGGCTGTTCGCGATCTACTATCTGGTCTGCGTGCTCGGCGCCGGGCTGATCCAGCTTTTCGTGGCGTCCTACGGGGTGACGGGCAACGAGATCTATCCCACCATCGGCGCGTCCGGCGGGGTCTTCGGCATACTGCTGGCCTTCGGGATGATGTTCCCCAATCAGCGCCTCGTCTTCCTCTTGATCCCGGTACCGATCCGGGCCAAGTACTTCGTGATCGCCTACGGGGCCTTCGAGCTGCTTGCCGGCATCACCGGAACCACCGCGGGCGTGGCGCACTTCGCGCACCTCGGCGGCATGTTCTTCGGGCTGCTGCTGATCCAGTACTGGCGGGGCCGGCTGCCGATCAAGCCGCGCAACCGGGTCTTCTGGTGGTGAGTTACCGCAGGCGATCGGTTTTCGGCGTATCTGCGAGAGGAATCCCGTTGGG